>DBTO01000130.1 GCA_002307095.1 Sulfurospirillum sp. UBA1314 | reverse complement strand
CCCGTCACTTTGGCACTAAGTGTAGGATCAAGGGCGAGTTTATCGATGACAAAAAAGCCTAAGCAAACCTGTGAAGTGACCACGCTGTACATCGTTAAAAATGCCGCGATCATTGGTAAACGCAAACGCGCATCGCTCCATTTGGGATGCGGTACCTCTTCCACATGCTGTTTGGGCGTTTTCGGAATCGTTTTATAGACCAAAAACGCTGCAATCAATGGCAAAATTGCAAACGCATACAGGGGCGTGGAGAGTCCATACGCCGCCAAATAACCACCTACGGCAGGCCCTAAGATCATCCCAAACCCACTCGATGCCCCTAGTTTTGCCATATAATTTGTCCGCTCACTCGCCGCTACTTTATCGGCAATCAAAGCGTTGGAAACGGCAGGAATGGCGGCATAAAATACGCCAATTAAGGCGCGTGCAAAAACAATCATTCCAAGCGAAACCAAAATAGGCGGCATGGTTAAGAGTGCAAAATCGATGTAGGAAGCCAATAGCAGATACGAAACGCCAACGCCTAAAACACCCATCAATAAAATCGGCTTTCGACCTACCGTGTCACTCTTTTTACCCCAATACCGCGCCATCACAACCCACACAACCCCTGCAAGTGCCACGGTTAATCCTGCATGCCACTCTTGCATATGAAGGGCACGAATAATCGGCCCAACAACGGCTAAAAATGCCATCATCGCGGCAACACATAACAAATTTACGACCATTAAGGTCTTCATCTCTTTCATCATTTACTCCCATTTTATCCGATAAACTCGACCTGTATCGTGCTCTCTTCTTTCACGACCACTTCACCACTGAGATACCATGCAAAAATACTCGTCGCCACCGCGATAAGCGAAAGGACGATAATGACATTGACATACCCAAAGATTCCTGCCAAACTCATCGTGACTCCTGCTGAAACGATTCCTGCAAAACTAAAAACACAATGCTGCATCGCATACTCAAGCGCAGGCGAATGCTCCACATGATCCATCATCAATGTCGAAAGCACCGTAGCAGAAGGGCTGTAAAAAAACATAATCGAGCCGATAGCCAACATACTAAAACCAAAATGCGCATGCCCAAAAGCTGGCAATAACAGACATAAAATGCCCAAACTTTGTGCAAACGGTGTCCAGATGAGTATCAGCCTTCGCCCAAACCGCTCAATCAACCACCCTGCCCCAAACGCTCCGATAATGCCGAGGATTGAGCCAAAAATGCTGATATTAAGCCCAATATGATCCAACCGCCACCCGGCATCAACCAAAATAGGCGTCATCAGCCCATACGCACCGCTGATGCATACGGGGTATGCCAACAAAAGCAGAAACCAACGACGCTTCTCCTTGCCCCTCCAAAATCGAAAGAAATCCCTCCACGAAGGCTCCTGCATTTTGATAGTGTGAATGTCATTGGGCTCTTTAAAAAAAAGCAGTTGAAAGAGCGATGTGGTCGTCCCAACACATAAAATCAACATCGCATAAAACCATCCTAAATGCTCATAGACAATTAAAACCAATCCGCCGCCGATAAACATTCCAACCAGCCCACCCCCGATCTTTAAGGCATTGACCATGCCGCGCTCTTTGGACGAGACGATTTTATACGCCAGTGCATCCACCGCAATGTCTTGCGATGCCGCAAAAAAGGCAAAAAACGCGCACCCGATCAACAGTGGCTGAAGTTCTGTGAGCACATCAAAACGGCTTACATGTAAAAGACTGAGCACCATCAAACTCTGCCATATAAAAAGCCACGTGCGGTAGTGCCCAAAGCGTTTAAAGCAGACTTTGTCGATCAAAGGCGCCCACAAAAAACGAAACATCATAAAAAGACCGAGTGAATAGATAAGCCCTAACTGCTCTAACGCAACGCCATTTTTACGCAAAATAGCAACCAATGACTCCATAAAAAAGCCCAGCCCTAGGTACTGAGAGACATAAAGATTCAGCAAAAGAGCTTTGTGTTGTAAGGAAGTTTTAGCGGACATGGGCGTTAAGATTCCACGTTTTAATGCGTTGTTGCGCACTCCACATCGCGTGGTATTTTCCCTCTTTGGCGACCAAACTTTCATGCGTTCCCTCTTCGACCAAACACCCTGCATCAAAGACTAAAATCTTATCGGCAGCACGAATCGTTGAGAGACGGTGCGCGATGACAATGACCGTTTTATCGTGAACCAGTGCATCGATCGCTCTTTGCACCGCGACTTCACTCTGGGTATCGAGTGCAGCGGTTGGCTCATCTAAAATAACAATCGGTGCATTTTTCAAAATGGCACGCGCAATGCTGATGCGTTGTCGCTCACCACCACTCAGACTTCCGCCAATGTCGCCGATACGTGTTTGGTATCCTTCAGGCAATCGTGCGATAAATTCATGGCAAAACGCCGCTTTGGCAGCCTCTTCCACCGCTTCATCGCTCGCATCAGCTCTTCCCATACGAATGTTATTTAAAATTGTGTCATCAAACAGATAGACATCTTGAAAGACCACCGAGAAGTGCTTCATCAGCGTATCACTCGAAATAGAGCGAACATCCACCCCACCAAGGCGCACCTCACCACTTTGAGGATCAAAATGGCGCATCAACACTTTGCTCAAGGTTGTTTTGCCCGAACCAGAAGTCCCAACAATCGCATTGAGTGTGCGCTCTTTGAGGGTAAAACTAACCTCTTTAAGAGCGCGCTCACTCTCCCCTTCATAGGCAAAATTGACCCCTGAAAAGGTGACTTCAAAACTCTTAGGTTCAGCCGTTGGCATCTTTACATGTAAAGGGGTTGATGCCAAAATGGACTTGATATGCAAAAACGCTGTGTCCATCAGATCAAACATCGGAACAATGCCTAAAAAGATCGAAAGAGGCTCACTCAGGCGTGAAACTATCACTAACATCGCCGCTAAAGTGAGAAGCGCTAAGAGATGTTCATCGACCATAAAACTTCCCACGGCTAAAAGAATGAGCAAAATCACTTCGATTAACACTCCCATGATGAGCAGAGGCAAGGTCGCTTGTTCAACCCCTTTGCCTTGCACGGCTCTGACATGCTCAATGGAAGCGTGCAGATTTTTAGCATTCGCACCTGTTTGATTGAGTGCTCGAAGAACCGCAAGCCCTTGCACATACTCGATAAATCCCGCTTCAAGATGGGCATTTGCCTCACTAAAATCGCTTTTTTCTTCAATACTAACGCGACGTTTCCAACGGTAAAGCGGAATCATCATCGGAATGAGAATAGCCATAATGAGCGC
>DBTO01000284.1 GCA_002307095.1 Sulfurospirillum sp. UBA1314 | reverse complement strand
TAAAATATCTTTTACCAAATTAGGAGGAAATTTCTCCGTTTATCACGAATTTTCCTCCAATGCAGCTACATTTCACAGCGTTACATGTAGCGATTTTAGAGCATTATGCTTTGGCGAATGCTTGGGCTTTTTGTTTGAAGGCAATGCTCTCCAAAAAGGCTTCGACACGCGTTTTGATCTGTCCTGCATCTTCAGGGGAGTAATCTGACTCAATGACGAGACACGGAATCCCTTCTTTCGCTAACGCTTCGGTCACAAGGTGCGACTCAACATTGTAGGTATGGCAGAAGGAGAGGGTGTAGTAGATGACACCATCGGCTTTGCGCTCTTTGTACATTTGGACGATTTTTTCGACTCTGCCTGTGTTTGGGGTGAAACAGGCGCAGTCGATTTTGGCGTAGCGTTCTATCAAACGGTGGTAGAGGTCATCTTCGCTGGTAACGCCTTCAATATCGACATTGTCTTTGTAGTAGCGGTGTCCTGTGCAGGACTCTTCATTGATGACGCATCCGCCTGAACTCTCGATCGCGGTGTGAAGTTTCCAGTTTGGAATGGCAATCGGGGTTCCTAAAACCATCAAACGGGGTGTGTTTTTAGGGAAAACGCTGATGCCTTCTTGCAGACGGACTTCGAGTTCATCGCAGACGTTGTTGACATTTTGAGTGTAACGCACAGGATCGTCCATAGAACCCATTTGCAAGATAAACAGCGCGTCTTTGCCGCTGATAGGCATCACATCTGGATTTTGAGAGCGAAGGGCGTCTAAGCGCAACAGCGCAGCACGCTTGGCATTAATGATCTTTACCCCTTTGAGCATCTCAGCAAGGGTGAGTTTTTTCTCCGTGACACTCTCAATGCGCTCTTTAAACTCTTTGATCTCTTCTTGCCACATCGCAAGGTCGCGTTCGCGCTTCATATGCGGAACATGCATGACATGGACGGGGTGATGTTTATTTAAAAGCTCCCACGTCTTTTTTTTCGCCTCACAGGTGGTTTCACCGCAGATAAAATCCGCCGATTGGGTGTAGGCACAGGTGCGCTGTAACTTAAAGCCGTAGGCGGATTTGATGAGGGGGCAGATATTGCGAGGGAGTTCACTCTCCGCGTCGGTCACTGTGGCGTTAGAACCTCCGCACAGACCATAACAGACACCACCTGCACCCACGACGAGCTCTTCAGGAACAAAGATACAAAATGCCCCAACCGCAGGTTTTTTCTCGGACTTTAATTTGTTAATTTCGGCGATGCGTTGTCCTTGGATTTCGCTCATAAACCAGTTAAAATACTCCATCGCTTTGGGGCGATTGGGTTGGCTCATAAACTGAGTTTTATAGCCCTCAAGTCCCATTCCCATCATTTTAGCGTGACGTTCAACGTCAACATGGATACTTTCTAATAGATCCTTATGGAGCTCAACTCCCATGGTTCTTCCTTGTGTGAAAATGTGTGCTGTGTGGTTTACATGTAAAGATGAGGAGCAAGAAAAAAAGAGGTGCTACTTCATGTATGTCTAAGCCTTAGACTCACTGCGTTTAACGTATTTTAATCTACGAGGCGTTAAAAAAAGGTTAATTGCAAGGGGAGATGCAGGTAATTAAATCGTCATTTGCATTTAACCGCATTTTAAAAAAGATTCAATTACAATACGCCAAACACTGTTGGTCTAAGGCTTAGACATACATGAAGTAGCACCTCTTTTCCCTGCTTCCACCCTTTACATGTAAACACTACACAGTCACTACTTAAATCTCATCTACATAAAATATTTGGAGAAAGCATTTCGTATGATCACCATCGAAAATTTGCACAAACGTTATCACGATACTGAGGTATTGAAAAATATAAGCATTACAATTAATGATGGCGACATCTATGGATTGATCGGGCGAAGTGGTGCTGGAAAATCGACACTGCTTCGATGTATCAATGGTTTGGAGACGTTTCAAAGCGGATCAATCGTTATTGATGGTGTGGATATTAGAACGCTACAGAACAAAAGTCTTAGAGAGTTACGCAAAAATATTGGCATGATTTTTCAAGGATTTTCACTGATCGATCGCAAAACGGTGTATGAAAATATCGCCATTCCTTTGGAGTGCTGGCATATACCCAAAGCTGAGCAAAAAGAACGCATTGAAAAGCTACTTAAAATCGTCGGTTTAGAGAGTAAACGCGATCAAAAAGCACGCGATCTCAGTGGCGGACAAAAGCAACGCGTGGCGATTGCCAGGGCTATGGTGATGAATCCTAAAATCTTACTCTGCGATGAAGCCACTTCCGCACTGGACCCTAAAACGACAGATGAAATTCTTGAATTACTGCTGCAACTAAATAAAGAATATGGCATAACGATCATCATGGTAACGCATCAGATGTCGGTCATTCATAGAATGTGTACCAAGATGAGCATTCTTGAAAATGGGCACTGCATGGTTTCAGGCGATGTGAAAGAGGTCTTTTTAGAACAACCCGAAGCCTTGCAAAATCTTGTCGGCATATTGGAATGCAATCTACCTGATACAGGGATAAATATCGAAATTTTGATTACCGATGAAGTTGTTGGACAGCAGTTTCATTCTAATTTATCGCTATCCCTTAAAAAGCCGTATAAATTAATCAACAGCAGTTTGACCCATTACCGTGAGGGCGTTTTGAGTGCTTTTGTGATGAATATTTCGGAAGAATATTTAGAAGAATTTTTAGCGTATTTTGATGCACAGCATCTAAGTTATAAACGCATTGAACGCGAGTAGGGGAAAATATGACGAATTATTCATGGGACGTTATTATCTTTCAAATTATATTTCCATCAATGGGCGTGACCCTTTTAATGGTGTTGTGCGCGACCGTGTTGGCATGTCTTTTAGGGTTTTGCTTGGCGATTGCACTGTTTTGGGTTGGCAAACATGGATTGTCTCCCAATGAAAAATGCTATGCCACGCTCAATATCGTTGTGAGTTTTATACGCTCGTTCCCCTTTATCATTTTGGCGATTTCGATTCTTCCGATTACTCGATTTATCACGGGTTCCGTCATCGGTTGGGAATCGGCACTTTTTCCTTTAACGGTTGCGGCAACGCCGTTTATGGGACGAATATTTGAGAACTGTTTTAAAGAGGTTTCGCTCGATCTCATCGATGCCGCACGTTCATTTGGCGCGACCAATCTTCAAATTGTCTTTAAAATTTTGATTCCAGCCACACTGCCTTCCATTGTCAACGGAGGCGTTTTGTCGGTGATTCAAATTTTAAGTTTGACCACGATTGCAGGCACTTTAGGAGCGGGAGGCATTGGCGCATCCGCATTGATCTATGGCTATCAAAGCTTCAACGATAAGATTATGTACACGCTCGTCATTGTCCTGTTTGTCTTGGTTTTAGCGATACAGTTATTGGGTGATTATGTCTATAAACGCATTAAATAAAAGGAGTTAAAATGAAAAAAATAGTGATGTTACTTGTTGGTGTTGTATGCGGTATGCTTCTGTTCTTTGGATGTTCGGATAGCAAAAGTAAGGCGAGTGCAACGGTTGAGAAAAAAAGCATTACCATCGCGACAACAGCGTTGGCGATGCCTGAGGTTGAATTGGGAATCGAAGATCTCAAAAAAAGAGGTTATGAGGTGAATGTCAAAGTCTTGCAAGATGCAACGACGATGTGTAAAGCCATCGAAAACGGCGAAATTGATGTGGCATTACATCCGCACAAACCGTGGATGGACAGCTACAATGCAGGCAATAAAACTGATATCGCGATGTTAACGCCGTACATTCATAAAAATACATTTGGTATGTTTTCTAAAAAATATGCTACTCCAGAAGAGATTCCTAATGGGGCTAAAATCATTATTCCCCAAGATGAGTCCAATCTGGCGCGTTCATTGTTTATGATGGAGCAATTAAACTTTATCAAGCTAAA
>DBTO01000285.1:14704-16068 GCA_002307095.1 Sulfurospirillum sp. UBA1314 | reverse complement strand
AGTTATTGGCTTCCTTGTGGCACGGGTTAACTATTTTTTATCGTATGAACGAGGTTTAATCATATTTTCTGGTTTGATGATGTCATCAAGCTCCGCTTTTGCTAAAAGACCACGCGCAAGAACGATGTCATACACAGATCCTCCTGTCTCTAACGCTTCTTTAGCAACAGAGGTTGAGTTTTCATAACCGATGAAAGGATTAAGCGCTGTTACAAGTCCGATACTGTTAAGTACCAATGCTTTACATCGCTCAGGATTTGCTGTGATACCATCAACGCATGTATAAGCGAGTGTCTCAAACGCATTTTTTATCATGTTAACGGAAGTGAAAAGGTTGTACGCAATGACAGGCTCAAAAACGTTGAGTTGGAGTTGTCCTGCTTCACATGCCATCGTAACCGCAACGTCGGTACCGATCACTTGGAAACATACTTGGTTGACCACTTCTGGGATAACAGGATTGACTTTACCGGGCATAATGGAGCTACCGGGTTGCATTGCAGGAAGGTTGATCTCGCCAAAACCGGTTCTAGGCCCTGAACTTAGAAGTCTGAGGTCATTACAAATTTTGGACATTTTGGTCGCTACTCGTTTAAGAACACCCGAGATTTGCACATAAGCACCTGTATCTTGTGTGGCTTCAACAAGATCACCTGCTGTGACAAACGGACGACCGGTGACCTCTTGAAGTTTCGCTTCAACGGTTTTGGCGTAGTTTGGATGCGCGTTGATACCCGTTCCAATCGCGGTAGCACCAAGGTTCATCTCACGCATGAGTTGTTGCGCTTCGATGACACGTTGAATGTCTTCACCGATCATAACCGCGTAGGTTCTAAACTCTTGCTCTAGTGTCATAGGAACCGCATCTTGAAGTTGGGTACGACCCATTTTGATGATGTCTTTAAACTCAAGTGCTTTTTTAGCAAATGAATTTTTGATGATGCTCATCGAAACGGTAAGCTCGCCTAGTTTTTCAAAAAGGGCGACACGAAGTGCGGTTGGGTACGCATCGTTGGTGGATTGAGACAAGTTCACGTCATTGTTTGGGTGAAGGTATTTGTAGTCACCTTTTTTGTGACCCATTTTCTCAAGTCCAATGTTTGCAATGACTTCGTTCGCGTTCATGTTGGTTGAGGTACCTGCTCCTCCTTGGAACATATCGACCACAAATTGGTCATGGTATTGACCACCAATGATTTCATCGCACGCTTCACAAATCACATTTTTTTTGTTCTCTGCGAGAAGTCCAAGCTCATAGTTCGCAAGCGCTGCCGCTTTTTTCACTTTAGCAAGGCACGTAATGAAGGTTGGAAATTTTGCAAGGGTGATACCCGTAATATGGAAGTTTTCCGCTGCACGCGCTG
>DBTO01000285.1:0-14411 GCA_002307095.1 Sulfurospirillum sp. UBA1314 | reverse complement strand
GATATTTCTTTATCGCCGATTAGATCGTGTTCTATTCTAGTTGACATTGTGTCTCCTTAAGATTTAAAGGTAGTGGAAGTTTAAACCTCCAAAGAGACTTGAAAATGACTTTTGAGAAAATAATTTAAAAAAATATTGAAAGAATGAAATTAATGTAGATAACTAAAAATGCGGTTGTAAATGCTTTACATGTAAAGAGAGAAAAAGGGGAAAATCCCCTTCATCTCTTAGGCTTTATCGAACTTACTTTTCTCAGAGAGACCGAAATTGTGGGGTTGGATCATGTTTTCAGGCTTGATGATCTCATCGAGTTGCTCTTTTTCAAGCAACCCTTTGGCTAAAACGATGTCATACACCGAACCCCCCGTCTCCAACGCCTCTTTGGCAACGATGGTGGAGTTTTCATAGCCCAAATAAGGGTTGAGCGCGGTGACAAGTCCGATGCTATTGAGCACCAAGTTTTTGCAGCGCTCTTTGTTCGCCGTGATGCCATCGACGCAGGTGTACGCGAGGGCTTCAAAGGCGTTTTTCATCATATTGACCGAGTTGAACAGGTTGTACGCGATGAGGGGCTCAAAGACATTGAGTTGGAGTTGTCCCGCTTCACACGCCATCGTTACAGCGATGTCGGTTCCGATCACTTGAAAGCAGACTTGGTTCACGACTTCAGGAATGACAGGGTTGACTTTTCCGGGCATGATGGAGCTTCCAGGTTGCATCGCAGGTAAATTGATCTCGCCAAACCCTGTGCGCGGACCTGAACTTAAAAGACGAAGATCGTTGCAGATTTTGGACATTTTGGTCGCGACGCGTTTTAAAACTCCCGAGATTTGCACGTAAGCGCCTGTGTCTTGCGTCGCTTCGATGAGATCGCCTGCTGTGATGAAAGGGCGCCCTGTCACCTCTTGCAATTTAGCTTCCACGGTCTTGGCATAATCAGGATGCGCGTTGATGCCCGTTCCAATCGCGGTCGCGCCCATATTGATCTCGCGCACCAACTGCCTTGCTTCATGCACGCGCTGGATATCTTCGCCGATCATCACGGCGTAGGTGCGAAATTCTTGCTCTAAGGTCATAGGCACGGCATCTTGGAGTTGGGTACGACCCATTTTGATGACATCTTTGAACTCACTCGCTTTTTTGGCAAACGAGTTTTTGATAATGTTCATTGACTCGCCAAGCTCGCCTAGTTTCTCATACAGTGCAACGCGAAGAGCAGTTGGGTACGCGTCATTGGTCGATTGCGAAAGGTTGACATCGTTGTTGGGATGCAGGTAGGTGTATTCGCCTTTTTGGTGTCCTAAAATCTCCAAACCAATGTTGGCGATCACTTCGTTCGCGTTCATATTGGTCGAAGTTCCTGCTCCTCCTTGGATCATATCGACCACAAATTGGTCATGGAATTTGCCCGAGATGATAGCATCGCACGCCTCAATGATCGCATTTTTTTTGTTTTCTGCAAGGAGTTCTAACTCAAAATTGGCTAAAGCCGCCGCCTTTTTCACTTTGGCGATGGACTCAAGAAAGGTAGGAAAACTTCCAAGTGTCACCCCCGTGATGTGAAAGTTCTCCATAGCTCGCGCCGTTTGAACACCATAATAACACTCGTTTGAAATCTCTTTATCGCCGATAAGATCATGTTCGATTCTAGTACGCACGCCTTAGCTCCTTGGAATTATTTTAGTCTTAAACTGGGCACATTATAGCATCCAAGGGCTACAACATCTTTACATGTAAAGGTTAATTTTTTCGTTCATCTCTTTTCAAAGAGAGTGATTAAAATTTATTCATTTCTGTGATTTTTTTATAGACATTTAATATTTCTTTAACGCATATTTAAGAGAAGTTAGAGTTAAATACGCGTTATATTTTATTAAACATAACGAAAAGGTGGAGTTTGGCGATGGGCAGAAGAGATGTGTATTTGAGTGTTATGGCAGCAGCGGTGGTGCTTCCATTAGCATTGCAGGCAGCAGATGTGTATAAGCTGGATGCCGTGGAGACGACAACCGCAAAAGAGGTGGTTGTAGAGAGCAATGGCATTTCCGATGGATTTTTGGATAAAAACGTCACTGTTGGACCCTTAGGACAAAAAAAAGCAATCGATACACCCTATCAGATCAATACGATTCCCAAAGAGGTGATTGAAAATGAGCAAGCCCAAGGCTTACAAGATGTGGTTAAGTACATTCCTTCCGCGCAAATTGAAGCCCGTGGAGGTGCCGAAGTAGGGCGACCGCAAACGAGGGGCATGCGTGGCGATGTGGTTGCGAACAGTTTTTGGGATGGGTTGCATACCGTTTCAACGACAGCCATTCCCATGGAAATGTTTGAGAATTTACAAATCATCAATGGCTTAGCAGGCTCTCTTTACGGCCCTGCGTCACCTGCTGGTATCTATGATTTTATCTTAAAACGTCCAACATCGACCTATTATAACAGTATAACCATGTCCTATATGAATGATGGGAATGTAGGTGTTCATGGCGATTTTAGCGGACGTGAAGGCATGGTGGGATACCGTGTGAATCTTCTTAAACAAGATGGTGAAGGGTATGTCACTAACAGTGATTTAGAGCGCCAACTCATCAGCACAGCGTTGGATTTTTACTTAACAGACCGTTTAACGTTAGAGACCAATTTTAGTCGCTACACCTATAAAAAAGAGGGGTATGCAGGGATCTTTACGATGCCAAATTTAAGTGGAGGGATTGCCAAGTATCAATTGCCAAGTGCTGTGAGTAGTGACACCGTTGGTCTTGGGCAAGAGTATGCTGGTATGGATTTGGAAACCACAACGGCAAGTGCTAAAGTCAAATACGACATCAGCAACGATTGGTATTTTGAGGGAGGTTATCTCTTCCAAAGAGCGGATCGATCACTTTACACCCTTTCAAATACCTTTACAAATAATGTGGGCGATTACCAATCCAAACAGTCTTTATCGACGGCTGCAGGGCGATTTGAAATTCAAAGTTGGATGGGACAACTCAATACCAATGTCGAAACCTTTGGACTTGAGCACGCACTGAGTTTAGGTGGAAATGGTTATGAATGGAGTATTTTCTCCAACCGCATCGCTTCTACATCAACAATCCTTGGAACATCCAATATCTATAATCCATTGGTCTTTGGAGAACCGAGCAACTTTAGTGACGCATTGGATCGTTATAAATCAGGGTTATACGATGTCAAAAGCATCACGCTTGGCGATACGCTCAAATTGACCAAAGAGTGGTCGATGATGCTCTCCATGAGTGAGAGCTCTATCAAAGAGTATGGCTACAGTACGACAGGTGTTAAAACGGAAAACTACTCAGAAAATGGCGAGAGTTACGCGGCAAGTCTGATCTATAAACCTTTGGATAATTTGAGTTTATATGCGACCTATGCTGATAGTCTTCAAGAAGGATCGGTTGGGACGAATTCTGATGGTTCGACCGTTGTTTTGGCTCCATCGCGTAGTAAACAGTATGAAGTTGGTGCTAAAACTTCATTTTACAATGTTGATTTTTCAACCGCTCTTTTTGAAATTACACGACCGATTGCCTATCAAGGAAGCGATGGTATTTTTAAAGAACAAGGCGAGCAACGTAATCGCGGTATTGAGCTGATGGCATCAGGAACTGTGGTCGAAAACCTCAGTGTTTTTGGTGGTATCACCCTGCTTGATCCTGTACTGAAAGATGCAAAAACAGCAGCACTGGAGGGAAATACGGTCATTGGTATGCCAAAGGTTCAATACAACCTTTTATTTGATTATGCCTTGCCAATCAGTAGCGGTGTTCTTGGGTTTAATACCAACTTTCATTACACCGATGAGCGCGCCATTGATGAAGCCAATACCCAATATGTTGATAGTTACTTTACCATCGACATTGGAGCACGTTATTCAACCAAAAAACTTTTGGGCGATAAAACAACCTTTCGCTTGACGGTTAATAACCTCACAAATGAAAAATATTGGGATGGAATTTTTGCCTCTAGTGGTTTGGATGGACTGGGCTCAACGGGCGGAACCAACCTTGTATTGGGCGAGCCTCGACGTTTTATCGCTTCCATTCAAGTCAATTTTTAAGGCATGATGATGAATGGATTAGTCAATTGGGCAGCGATACGGCGTAATCTTTTTGTGCATGAAGGGGGTGCTCCTGCTCCGATGATTGACTGGAATACGATCACAGAGATGTACGATGGCATGGCAAAGCTTGAAAAAGCGTTTACTCAAAAACAGGTGGATGCTCTGCTGATTACCAAAGACGATACGGTCGTAGACATCGGCTGTGGTCCTGGAAGGTTAACCGTTCCGATGGCACATAAAGCCAAATCGGTGACGTGCGTGGATGCGTATGAAAAAATGCTGGAGCGCTGCATGCACAACGCCAAACATGAGGGGCTTGATAATGTCACCCCTCTGTTTCAAAGCTGGCTTGATGAAGATGCTGTGGAAAAAATTGGCAAGCACGACATCGCCGTGGCTTCGCGCTCTGTGGGCATGTTTGACCTGATCAAACTCAACCAACTCGCAACCAAATACGTCTTTGTGATGAGTTTCGCCAATGCGCCAAGTTTGAGAGAGATTCAACTCGATTTTTTAGAAGGCATTAGCGATATTCCCTCACCCAAACCACGCCCCGATGCGCGCATGTTTGATTATAACGTGACGTTTAACATGATCTATGACATGGGCGCAAACCCTAGCGTTGTCGTCTTGGACGATGGTTTTGAGCGGACGTATGCTTCTAAAGAAGAAGCGTATGAGGATTTGCGCTTTGTTGGAACGATTTTACCAGAACACGAAGCGCGGTACCGTGCCAATGTGGATCGCTATTTGAATGTATTGGAAGATGGCAGAGTCCATTTGCTTCGTAAAACGCAAACTTATGTTATGTGGTGGAAACCATGCGAAATCAAGCTTTAGTACTTCGCGCTATTCTTTTTTTAGCGTGTTTACTTTTGGCTTCGTCTGGTCACGCAGGTGAGGGGTTTCGTATGGTTAAAGACAGCGACGGACATGAGGTCGCTGTTCCTTTACATGTAAAGAGAGTAACCCCACTGATTGGCGCTTTTGCGCAAGTGACCTGCATGTTAGGCGCGGAGCAAAAAATAGCTTCCAGTATTCCTAGGCTTTCTGAGATGTTTTACACCATTTTCCCTACATTGAAGCAAAATAGCCCAAGCACGACGCTTCCTTCCAGCATCGAAACGCTCATCGCTTCTAAAACAGAAGTCGTTTTTGGACCAACATCGTTCTTTCTCAGCGAAGCCAATGTTGCGCAACTTCAAGCCTCAGGCATCGCGGTTGTCAAGATCAGCAACTTTGCAACAATCGAGGAGATCAAAGAGAGTATAGGGCTCATCGCAGAGATTTTAGGAGACGATGCCCCTCAAAAAGCGCAAGCGTTTAACCGCTATTACGACACGATGCTGCAAGAGGTTCAAAAACGCACGTCCACGGTTTCGCCCAAACTCACTGTCTTAGCGCTAAACTTCTCAGCAGGCAATTACTCCACGATCAATGACAGTGACATTGGCGCGCAGTACATCAAAATCGCAGGCGGAAACAATGTTGCGCGAGACTATGCGGTTGACACAAAAGATATGGTAAAGAGGATCAACGCGGAGCAGGTTTTGGTCTGGAATCCTGACATCATCATCACCAACAGCAACCCCAGTCGCGATGTCATTCTGCAAAATCCCGCTTTTCAAACACTAAATGCGATCAAAAACAAACGCGTCTACGTCGTTCCCACAGGCGTTTACCTCTGGTCAGTCCGCAGTGCCGAGGGCGCTTTGCAACCCTTATGGCTTGGGAAAATGTTCTACCCAGAACGCTTTGCCGATATTTCGATGGAGCAAGAGGTGAAGCAGTTTTACAAAACCTTTTACCACTATGAAGCTTCAGACGACGAGGTCAAGATGATTTTAGAAGGAGCGGAAAAAACGTTGCTTCGGTAGCTTTACATGTAAAGCTACTTTACCTCAATAAACCTCGTCATGCGCGCCGATGTCGAGTAAGATAATGACTTCATCCACAATTATAAAATCCATGATAATGCGATATTCAATGCTGATAAAAATGGAGTAGTATTCGCTTATCGTTCCTTTGAGTTTATGCGTTTGAATGAACTTACGAATGGAAAGTTGGCTGAGGGTTTTGGTTTACATGTAAGAATAATTTACGATGGTGGGGTATTCTTAAAATACTCATCAAGTATTTGATAAAGCGTATCTGAATACGGATTTTTGAAAAAAGAAAGAATAACATCTTTTTCTGTTTTATTATGCCCACCATTAGCCAAAAGTGGCTTGTGAAGTATGCCAAAACTTACAAATTTATCGAGAGCACATGAATAATGCTCTTTCTCTAAAGGAACATTAATAAAGTAATAACTTATCAACTCACCAGTTTTGTGTTCTTTTGGGTTTGTTAAACAGGCATGATATATTTCAAAGTCTTCATGTGTGAAGGTATTTATATTTGTAAAAAGTGAAGATTCATAATAGTTTAATGAGCCGTTTTTGATTTTGTTTTTCGATAGTTTAGCAAGTAAGAAAGTAGTAATTCGATTGTCTGCATGAAGACTTTTAATGATAAGGTTGCTCATAAATTCTCTATCTTCGTGAGACTGAGAATTGATAAATTTTATAAGTTCATCGGTTTTGATATTGTTGTCTGCCATATCTAAAATCAAGTTACTGAATTTAGCATCCATGAAGCCTTGATAACTTTTTGCAATAGACTCTTTAATTAAAGAAAGCGAACCGTCACTGGCTATATCGAGCGCATGATAAACAGCTTTAACATTAGCTTTTAAGTCATTTCCCATTTTTTTAGGTAAAGATTTGATACTCATAAATAACCTTTTTTTAAAGTAATAAAATTATATCCAAACCTTTACATGTAAAAAAATTACTGCACCACTTCAAACCCAGAAAGAGCCGCGCCCACAGCGCCTATGAGTTGAGGATGTTCAGGTACGAGGATTTTGCGCTCTAGTTTGAGTTCAAGCATATGATGTAAAAAAGGATTGAGTGCGCCTCCTCCTGTGAAGACGATGCAGTCGTTTTCTTTGACGACAAATTTTTTAGCCATCGACGCTAATCGTGAGGCGATGGATTCGTGAACGCCCCAGCAGATGTTCGCTAAGCTCTCTTTTTTGGCGATAAGGGAGATGACTTCGGACTCGGCGAAGACGGCGCACATGCTGGAGATGGTCAGTTCTTTGTCGGCATCAAAACCTGCGTTGGCGAAGGTTTGCATATCAAGCCCTAAACGATTGGCGGCGATCTCTAAGAATTTGCCTGTTCCTGCTGCACATTTGTCGTTCATGCGAAAGTCGGTGAAGCCACCGTCCTCTCCCATTTTGATGACTTTACTGTCTTGTCCGCCTAGGTCGATGACGGTTTTGACTTCGTTGTGAAAAAAGTACGCTCCTTTGGCGTGGGCTTTGATCTCGGAGATGACGGGCGCACCGTGTGAGTCGCCGAGCATATGCCGTCCATAGCCTGTGGCGACGAGCATTTTGACCTCTTTGTCTGCCAAATACTCGCCGACGATGACATCTTGGTTAAAAATGGTCGGGATCACCGCATGATGGGTGATCTCCTTTTCTTTTCCGATCCCGATGATTTTTGTATAGGTTGAGCCTATATCGACGCCCCAAAACATTATTTGTTCGCGAACGCTTCAGCTTTTTGTTTAAAGGTAATGCTCTCCAAAAAGGCTTCCACACGGGTTTTGATCTGTCCTGCATCTTCAGGGGAATAATCCGACTCGATAACAAGACACGGAATGCCTTCTTTTGCGAGTGCTTCGGTGACAAGGTGCGATTCGACATTGTACGTGTGGCAGAAAGAGAGGGTGTAGTAGATGACGCCATCGGCTTTGCGGTCTTTGTACATTTGGACGATTTTGTCGGTTCTTCCTGTATTTGGCGTGAAACAGGCGCAGTCGATTTTGGAGTAGCGTTGCATCAAACGCGCGTAAAGCTCGTCTTCGTCTTGAACACCTTCGATGTCCACATTGTCTTTAAAGTAACGATGACCGATGCACCCTTCTTCGTTGATGATGCACGCCCCTGAGCCCTCAACCGCCGTGTGAAGTTTCCAGTTTGGTGGCGCAATAGGTGTGCCTAAAACCATGATGCGAGGGGTGTTTTCAGGAAACACGCTCACCTTGTTTTTAATGCGCTCGTCAAGCTCATCGCAAAGTTCATTCACTTTTTGCGTAAAGCGTTTTGGGTCATCTAAAAAGCTCATTTGGCTGATGAAAAGTGCGTCTTTACCGCTGATAGGCATGATGTCTGGGTGCATGCCACGAAGGGTATCAAGACGTTTCATCGCGTCACGTTTGGCGTTGATGAGCTTGACACCTTCAAGCATCTCCGCAAGGCTCAGTTTGCGCTCACTGACCTCTTCGATGTGCTCTTTAAACTCTTTGATCTCTTCTTGCCACATTTTAAGGTCTTTCTCACGCTTCATATGCGGTATGTTCATGACATGCACAGGATGATGTTTGCCTAAAAGTTCCCATGTTTTTTTCTTCGCTTCACAGGTGGTTTCACCGTAGATAAAATCGGCTGATTGCGTATACGCACAGGTGTGTTGGAGTTTAAAGCCATAGGCTGATTTGATGAGTGGGCAGATGTTACGAGGCAGTTCGCTCTCCGCATCGGCGATAGGTGGGTTTGCTCCGCCGCACAGTCCAAAACAGGCTCCGCCTGCACCGACGACGATCTCTTCAGGAACGAAGATACAAAACGTACCAATGGCAGGTTTTTTTTGCGCTTTAAGCGCGTTAATCTCAGCAATACGCTCTGCTTGAATTTCACTCATAAACCAGTCAAAATACGCCATCGCTTTGGGGCGATTGGGTTGGCTCATAAAACCCGCTTGATAGCCTGCAAGCCCCATACCCATCATCTTTGCATGACGCTCAACGTCAACACCAATACTGCTTAATAAATCTTTGTGGAGTTCAACACCCATTCTGTTTCCTTGTGAAAATATAGTGCTGTGAGGGTTTACATGTAAAGCGGTCAGCAGAAAAAAAGAGGTGCTACTTCATGTATATCTAAGCCTTAGACCAACAGCGTTTAAAGTATTGTAATCTGCTTAACATTAAAAAGAGGTAAAATATCTTTTACCAAATTAGGAGGAAATTTCTCCGTTTATCGCGAATTTTCCTCCAATGCACCCACCTTTTTCAGTGTTACATGTAACGATTTCAGAACATTATTTATTCGCGAACGTTTGGGCTTTTTGTTTGAAGGCAATGCTCTCCAAAAAGGCTTCCACGCGTGTTTTGATTTGTCCAGCATCTTCAGGCGAGTAGTCTGACTCGATTACGAGGCATGGAATGCTTTCTTTAGCGAGTGCTTCGGTCACAAGGTGCGACTCGACATTGTAGGTGTGACAGAAAGAGAGCGTGTAGTAGATGACGCCATCGGCTTTGCGGTCTTTGTACATTTGGACGATTTTTTCAACTCTTCCTGTGTTTGGGGTGAAACAGGCGCAGTCGATTTTGGCGTAGCGCTCGATCAAACGATGGTAGAGTTCATCTTTGCTGGTAACACCTTCAACATTCACATTGTCTTTGTAGTAGCGGTGTCCCGTGCAAGACTCTTCGTTGATGACGCATCCGCCTGAACTCTCGATGGCGGTGTGAAGTTTCCAGTTTGGAATGGCGATCGGGGTGCCTAAAACCATCAAGCGTGGTGTGTTTTTAGGGAAAACGCTGATGCCTTTTTGCAGGCGGATTTCGAGTTCATCGCAGACGTTGTTGACATTTTGGGTGTAGCGCACAACATCGTCCATCGAGCCCATTTGTAAGATAAACAGCGCATCTTTTCCGCTGATGGGCATGACGTCTGGATTTTGAGAGCGAAGGGCGTCTAAGCGCAACAGTGCAGAACGCTTGGCGTTAATGATCTCCACTCCTTTGAGCATCTCAGCAAGGGTGAGTTTTTTCTCCGTGACGCTCTCAATGCGCTCTTTAAACTCTTTGATCTCTTCTTGCCACATGCTGAGGTCACGTTCGCGCTTCATGTGCGGAACGTTGATGACGTGTACGGGATGGTGTTTATTTAAAAGTTCCCACGTCTTTTTCTTCGCCTCACAGGTCGTTTCACCGCAGATAAAATCTGCCGATTGCGTGTAGGCACAGGTGCGCTGTAACTTGAAGCCGTAGGCGGATTTGATGAGGGGGCAGATATTGCGAGGCAGTTCGCTCTCGGCATCAGATACGGTAGCGTTGGAACCGCCACACAGACCGTAACACACACCACCCGCACCCACAACGATCTCTTCAGGAACAAAGATGCAAAACGCCCCAACGGCAGGTTTTTTTTCCGCTCTTAGTTGATTGATCTCGGCGATGCGTTGTCCTTGGATTTCGCTCATAAACCAGTTGAAATACTCCATCGCTTTGGGACGATTGGCTTGGCTCATAAATTGCGCTTTATAGCCTTCAAGTCCCATTCCCATCATTTTAGCGTGACGTTCGACGTCAACATTGATACTCTCTAATAAATCTTTATGGAGTTCAACACCCATGGTTTTTCCTTGTGTGAAAATGTGTGCGGTGTGGTTTACATGTAAAGGTGAGGAGCAGGAAAAAGAGGTGCTACTTCATGTATGTCTAAGCCTTAGACTCACTGCGTTTAAGGTATTTTAATCTACGAGGCGTTAAAAAAAGGTTAATTGCAGGAGGAGATGTGGGCAATTAAATCGTCATTTGTGTTTTAACCGCATTTTAAAAGAGATTCAATTACAATACGCCAAACACTGTTGGTCTAAGGCTTAGACATACATGAAGTAGCACCTCTCTTTTCTGCTTCCATCTTTTACATGTAAACACTACACAGTCACTACTTAATCTTAATTACATTACACATTTGGAGAAAGCATTTCGTATGATCACCATCGAAAATTTGCACAAACGTTATCACGATACTGAGGTATTGAACTCTATAAACATTACGATTGATGATGGCGACATCTATGGATTGATCGGGCGCAGTGGTGCTGGAAAATCGACACTGCTTCGATGTATCAATGGTTTAGAAACGTTTCAGGGCGGATCGATTGTTATTGATGGTGTGGATATTGCGACGCTACACGACAAGAGCCTTAGAGAATTGCGCAAAAATATCGGCATGATTTTCCAAGGATTTTCACTGATCGATCGCAAAACGGTGTATGAAAATATTGCCATTCCTTTGGAGTGCTGGCACATACCCAAGCCTGAACAAAAAGAGCGAATTGAAAAGCTACTTAAAATCGTCGGTTTGGAGAGTAAACGAGACCAAAAAGCACGCGATCTTAGTGGCGGACAAAAGCAACGCGTGGCGATTGCACGAGCGATGGTGATGAATCCTAAAATCTTACTCTGCGATGAAGCGACTTCCGCACTCGATCCTAAAACGACGGATGAAATTCTTGAATTGCTACTAGAACTGAACAAAGAATACGGCATAACGATCATCATGGTGACGCATCAGATGTCGGTCATTCACAGGATGTGTACGAAAATGAGCATTCTTGAAAATGGGCACTGCATGGTTTCAGGCGATGTGAAAGAGGTGTTTTTAGAACAACCCCAAGCCTTGCAAAATCTTGTGGGCATATTGGAGTGCAATTTGCCTGAAACGGGGATCAATATAGAAGTTTTGATTACCGATGAAGCCGTTGGACAGCAGTTTCATTCCGATCTATCGCTATCACTTAAAAAGCCGTATAAATTAATCAACAGCAGTTTGACCCATTACCGAGAGGGTGTTTTGAGTGCTTTTGTGATAAATGTTTCGCAAGAGGATTACCAAGATTTTTTGGATTATTTTGATGCAAATCATCTCAATTATAAACGCATTGAACGTGAGTAAGGAAAAAAATGGTTGATTATTCATGGAACGTTATCATCTTTCAAATTATATTTCCGTCAATGGGCGTGACCCTTTTAATGGTACTGTGCGCGACCGTGTTGGCGTGTCTTTTGGGATTTTGCTTAGCAATTGCTCTGTTTTGGGTTGGCAAACATGGGCTTTCCCCCAATGAAAAATGCTACGCCACGCTCAATATCGTTGTGAGCTTTATACGCTCTTTTCCCTTTATCATTTTGGCTATTTCGATTCTGCCGATTACTCGGTTTATCACGGGTTCTGTTATCGGTTGGGAGTCTGCACTCTTTCCTTTGACGGTTGCTGCAACACCGTTTATGGGGCGGATATTTGAGAACTGTTTTAAAGAGGTTTCACTTGATCTCATTGATGCTGCACGTTCGTTTGGCGCGACCAATCTTCAAATTGTTTTCAAAATTTTGATTCCAGCGACCTTGCCATCCATCGTCAATGGCGGTGTTTTATCGGTGATTCAAATTTTGAGTTTAACCACGATTGCGGGAACCTTAGGAGCAGGAGGCATTGGTGCGTCTGCATTGATTTACGGCTATCAAAGTTTCAACGATAAAATCATGTACACGCTCGTCATTGTCCTCTTCGTCTTGGTTTTGGCGATACAGTTATTGGGTGATTATGTCTATAAACGCATTAAATAAAAGGAGTTAAAATGAAAAAAATAGTGATGTTACTTGCAGGCGTTGCCTGCAGTATGCTTCTGTTTTCTGGATGTTCGGATGACAAAAGTAAAACCAGTGCAACGGTTGAGAAAAAAAGCATTACCATCGCGACAACAGCGTTGGCAATGCCTGAGGTTGAATTGGGAATCGAAGATCTCAAAAAAAGAGGTTATGAGGTGAACATCAAGGTTTTGCAAGACGCAACCACGATGTGTAAAGCCATCGAAAATGGCGAAATTGACGTGGCATTGCATCCGCACAAACCGTGGATGGACAGCTACAATAGTGGCAATAAAACCGACATTGCGATGTTAACACCGTACATTCATAAAAATACATTTGGCTTGTTTTCTAAAAAATATACCAAAGCAGACGAGATTCCTGATGGGGCTAAAATCATTATTCCCCAAGATGAGTCCAATATGGCACGTTCGTTATTTATGATGGAGCAGTTAAACTTTATCAAATTAAAGGCGGGCGTGACGAGTCCTACGGATTTAGACATTGAGAGCAATGCCAAAAACGTTAAAATCTTTAAAATACACGTGCATCAAGTGATCGCCTCATTGGATGATGCGGACGCTGCATTTTCGGCTACGTTATTTGCGGTGAGCAATAAGCTAGATCCAAAATACCAAATTGCGACATCGCAAGATGCCGATAAATTTGGCGTCGGTTTTATCATTGCAAACAAAAATAAAGACACAAAATGGGCGAAAGATATTTTGGCTTCTTATACCACTGAAAAAGTGAGAGAAGGCATTAATGTTATTTACAAAGGAAGCAGCATCCCAGGATTTTAATCTTGTAGGGTGATGCGAAGAGGAGCAAACGATGAAAATAACTAAGATTGATGTTATTGCGGTGGATGCGGAAGACAATCCTAAAGGGTGGCATCCCATTGTGTGTAGGATTTATACGAACGAGGGTATTTACGGCGATGGTGAGTCGGCGATGGCATATGGCATCGGCGCCAAAGCGGCGCATGGCATGCTATTAGATTTGGCTCCCTTAATCATCGGGATGAACCCGTTTGATACGGAAGTGATCTGGGAAAAACTCTATAAGTCAACGTTTTGGGCACAAAATGGTGGCTCGGTCATCTTCTCGGCAATTTCTGCTTTGGACATTGCGCTTTGGGATATCAAAGGCAAAGCGCTCAAGATGCCAATTTACGCGCTTTTGGGTGGAAAAATGCGCGATAAACTGCGTACGTATGCGAGTCAATTGCAGTTTGGCTGGGGTGAGAAAAGAGAAATTGCGGCTAGCATTGAAGATTATGTGAAGTATGCCAAAATTGCAGTGGCGCAGGGGTATGACGCGATTAAAATCGATTTTTTCACCTTTGATGAAACAGGTCGTCGCCTTACGAGTGAAGATACGACCAGACTGTTAGCACCCAAATATAAAAACATGGTCGTCAATAGAGTCGCGGCGGTAAGAGATGCCATTGGGGCAGATGTAGATATTATCATGGAAAACCATTCGTATATTGATGCGCAAGTGGCGGTTCAATTGGGTCGTTTGGTTGAAAAATACGACATTTTCCTTTTTGAAGAGCCCTGCACCCCAACGCCTAAAATCAATAAATATATCCACGATCATATCAATATACCGATTGCTCAGGGCGAACGCATCTACTCTAGGTGGGGATTTGCACCTTATTTTGAAAATGGCTCTATACAGATGATTCAGCCAGATATCGGCAATTGCGGGGGCATCACGGAAGCGAAAAAGATTTGCGATATGGCGCATCTGTATGACGTCGGGGTTCAAGCGCATGTCTGCGCCAGTCCGCTCTCAACCGCTGTGGCACTTCAACTCGAAGCGGCGA
>DBTO01000250.1 GCA_002307095.1 Sulfurospirillum sp. UBA1314 | reverse complement strand
ACACTCAAAGAGTACCGCAAATATTTTGAAAAAGATGCGGCACTGCAACGTCGTTTTCAGCCTGTCACGGTGAATGAGCCGACCATCAACGAAGCACTCCAAATTTTACGCGGTATCAAAGAGAGCTTGGAAGCACACCATCATGTCACGATTATGGATTCTGCTTTGGTCGCAGCGGCAAAGCTGAGCTCACGCTACATCAGTGATCGTTTTTTACCCGATAAAGCGATTGATCTTATCGATGAAGCAGCGGCTGAACTTAAAATGCAAATTGAGAGTGAACCAACGGAATTAAGCCGCATTAAACGCCTTATGAGCACGTTGATGGTCGAAAAAGAAGCGCTTTTAATGGAAAAAAATAAGAAAAATGAAGAGCGCACCCAAATGATCGAAAAAGAGCTTGGGGATGCGAAAGAGAAGCGCAATGCGCTTGAAATTCAGTTTGAAACGGAAAAGAGTGTTTTTAATGACATCGCTTCTATTAAAACAAAAGCAGAAGCGTTGCGTCGAGAGGCAGAAAATGCCAAAAAGAACAGTGACTTTAACAAAGCTGCTGAGATTGAGTATGGCAAATTGCCTGAACTTTTGAAGCAAGAAGAGGAGCTTAAAGCCAGATGGGAAAAGATGGTGGAGAGCGGAACACTGCTTAAAAACAGTGTCGATGAAGAGATGATCGCAACTATCGTGAGCAAATGGACAGGCATTCCTGTGAACAAAATGCTTCAAGGTGAGAAGGCGAAAGTGTTAGCCGTGGAAGAGCATCTTAAAAAAGAGGTTGTGGGGCAAGATGCCGCGATTAAGGCAATCGGTCGAGCAATTAAACGCAATAAAGCGGGACTCAGTGAGCAAAATAAACCCATCGGTAGTTTTCTATTTCTTGGTCCAACGGGTGTCGGAAAAACCCAAAGTGCTAAAGCGCTCGCTAACTTTTTGTTTGACACAACCAAAGCACTTATTCGTTTTGATATGAGCGAATACATGGAAAAACATTCGGTCAGTCGTTTGGTCGGTGCCCCTCCTGGCTATGTGGGGTATGATGAAGGGGGACAACTCACCGAAGCCGTGCGCCGCAAACCCTACAGTGTTGTTCTTTTTGATGAGATTGAAAAAGCGCATCCGGATGTCTTTAATATTTTGCTCCAAGTGCTGGATGAAGGGCGTTTGACGGACAATAAAGGTATTACGGTTGATTTTAAAAACACGATTATCATTTTGACATCTAACATCGCCAGCGATAAAATCATGGCGTATGAGGGTGAAAAGCGTACCGAAGAGGTGATGAAAGAGTTGCGTACACACTTTAAACCCGAGTTTTTAAATCGCTTGGATGACATCATCATTTTCAATCCCTTAACGGAAGATGGTTTACGTGAAATTGTCAGCATTATGTTTAAAGAGATTGAAACTAAGCTGGCTGCCAAAGAGATTAAAGCAGAACTTACTGTTGCTGCAAAAGCTTTGATTGCTGAAGCTGGATTTGACCCAGTATATGGAGCGCGTCCGCTTAAACGGGCACTTTATGAACTTGTGGAAGATAAACTAGCGGAACTCATTCTAGAAGAAAAGTTACATGAAGGTGAGAGCATCGTTATCGACGCACGAGATGGCGAAATCGTGATAAAACAACACTAAGTTTCAACACTTCTTACATGTAAAACGTTTTACATGTAAGAAGTTACTGGCAATCTTTTTCTTGAATGGAAAATTTAAAGAGTTCTGCGTTATTCATGTCGTAAAAGACATAGATAAAAATAGCCCCTTTTTTAATAAGCGAACGTGTTTCGTAATCGCTGCACAAATAGTTTTTGTTGTTATCGAATGTTGTTTTAATGAGGGTGCCTTTATCGGCTTTAAGAATCGTTTTGACGTGTTCATTGGCGGAGTTAATGCGGTTTCGGTATTCGATGGCGTTATTGACACTGACAATGTCGACAAGCGTTGTGTAGTCATCTAGCATCATTGGCAAATGATCTTTGGTTCCGTCTTTAATAATGGAGAGAATTTTGGGGATGTCCTCTTCCTTAATTTCATCTAAATCGTTTGCATCCTCAGCAACGAGCCTTGAAATAAGTGCTAAAATAATCAATAATCGTTTCATATCATTCCTTTGTCGGAATTTTACAATAAAATCTTCACGTTCGATGCCATTTTTTGAAAGGAAATGCAAATTTTATGAGCTATTTAGAGTGGTTTGAAACACATGCTAACAAACATCACGCCATTGTTCAAAAATTATGCGCGCAAAAGTATACGAAAGAGAGGATTATTGACTATTTTCTCTTTGAAAATATGGTTGAAAAAGAGCCTGATTTTTGCCTGCTTTATGCTAACAAACAAAAATGCCACGACTTAAAAGCGCTCAATTGTTATCTGTGTGCCTGTCCGCATTTTCGCTTTAATGATGAAGGACTGAGGGTGGAAGAGGGCGTTACATGTAAAAGTCAATGTGCGATTCATTCAAAGAAAAGTGGGGTGTTTGTGTACGAAAATGTCGCACACTTAGATTGTTCCGCGTGTAGTGTACCTCACACCAAAGCGTACATAAACAAACACTTTGATGTGAGTTGGAAAATAATCATGCAAGCGTGTTTGGTTACATCTCCAAAGGCGTAGCACTCACGATAATACCATCGCGATCCGCGTAGAGATAATCGCCTTCGTTAAAGTCAATTCCCCCAAAATGTATCGTTACATGTAAAGATCCTTCGCGGGCTTCCATCGTCTTTTTTGGGCAGGTTCCAAGGGCAAAAAGTCCTACATCGATCTCTTTGGTATTTTTGGTATCACGAACATATCCGTTGATGATAATGCCTGCCCAGTTGTTCTCATACGCAAATTTCATCAGGTTATCGCCGACCACAGCGGTAAACTTAGCCTCAACATCGACAACGGCGATTTGCCCAGCTCCTTCACTTTTAAGAAGTTCAATCAGTGTTTTATTACTTCCGGAGAGTTTAACGGTGACGATTTGTCCCATAACGCGTTTAGCGCCGCCGTAGGATTTGAGGATGGGTGCTAGGACGTGAACGTGTTCTGGGTATTTGTCGCAAAGATCGGCTGTGTAGAATTTCATAAGGGCTCCTAGGTTATTTGAAGAGTTGGATTAGATTTTGTTGATTGGAAATCGTGGATCGTTTGGGAAGTGTAAAATCGACTTTTTCTTTATGGCATGTGCCACAAATTTTAAGTTCTTGATGGGCACTCACATCTTTTTGTGCGTAGACTTTTTCACGTGAGTGGCAATCAAAACAGTCTTTACCACATTGACCTTGTTCTGAAGGCTTATTGTGGCAGGTGATGCACTCGTTTAGAACGATATGGTTTTGATCGTTAATGTAAGGTTTAAGCTTTGAATGGCACTCCAAACAGCTCCCACCACAGGCGATTAACACACTCTGAAAGCTCACAATGAGAAAAATAAGTACTAAAAAGGCTTTTTTTGACATGAATCCACTTTCGAAAATTTGTGTTAATTATACCTTTAATAACGTTAAGATAGAATGACCCATTATCCAAAATTTAGGTTTGTCCATGAAGGTAGTTACGGGAGTTGTAGGCAATGACATCCATGTAGTCGCAAACAGACTCA
>DBTO01000077.1 GCA_002307095.1 Sulfurospirillum sp. UBA1314 | reverse complement strand
CACTCTTCTTCACTCATGATCCTTCTCTGACACATCAATTTTTGATTAAATGCTGGAAGTAAAAGCAGCATTTCATCGGCACTAATGCCGTCCTCACTGCCCATTAATACAATACGCTCAACCGTATTTTCAAGCTCCCTGACATTCCCAGGCCATGTGTATTGGCAGAGTATATCCATCGCCTCATCGGTAATCACCACACGTTTTTTGTGATTGCTCATCGATTTTTGTAAAAAGAAATTGACCAAAAGTGCAATATCATTGCCACGTTCACGTAGTGGAGGCAAATCAATCGGTATAACATTCAAACGGTAGTAAAGATCTTCTCTAAAGGTACCATTTTTAACCATCTCTTCAAGGTTTCGGTTCGTTGCCGCCACCAGTCGAACATTGACTTTAACAGTCTTACTTCCACCTACACGTTCAAACTCACGCTCTTGTAAAACACGAAGCAACTTCACCTGTGCGGAGGATGAGATATCGCCGATTTCATCCAAAAAAAGTGTGCCACCATCTGCAAGTTCAAAACGACCTTTACGCGCCTCTTTAGCGTCCGTAAATGCCCCTTTTTCATGTCCAAAAAGTTCACTCTCAATAAGCGTATCGGTAATCGCAGCACAATTAAGTTTCACAAATGGCTCATCACGACGTTTGGAACGCTTGTGAATGGCAGCGGCTACAAGCTCTTTTCCCGTACCCGTTTCGCCACGTACCAAAACGGTGACATTGCTCTCCGCAATACGCTCGACCACGTTGTAGACCATCTTCATCTTAGGACTCTCGCCAATGATGTCGCCAAAATTGTGCACTTTTGAGTCCCACTCCATTTTGTAGTAGAGTTTGAGCTCTTTGAGACGCTCTTTTTCTTTCAAGTTGATGTCGTGTGACCGAATAGACTGCGCAAAAATAGAGCTTAATATCGTCAATACACGAATGGTACTCTCAAAGTCAATCGCCGTTGTTTTGGTAATATTAGCCCCTAAAACACCAATCACCTCTTGATCAACCAGCATAGGAACGGCGATATACGAGATCGCATTTTGATCGCGATTGCCTGATTTATTCAGAAAAAGCATATCATTATGCAAATTTTCAATCACAACAGGCTCTTTACTCTCTGCCGCAAAGCCAGTTGCGCCTTCACCCAATTTATAAACGGCAAGCTCTTTTTGGTGCTTACTAAAATCGATACAGGCAAAAATAGTTAAAAGGTTATCTTCATTCAGCGTATGAATCACACATTTTTCAAGATGCAGTCTGCTTTTTAAAATCAATAGTGCTTTTTCAAGCGATGCAACTAAATCAAGTGAGTTAGAGACAACCATCGCTGTCTCATAGAGTGTCATTAGTTCTCTGGTGGTGAGGCAATCCCCACACTTAGCATCAAATGCAACCATTTGCACTCCTTTATCTGTTTAAAATATTATAGTTGAAAATGAGCAGTTAATGCCCATATTTTATGTTTATATTTTAACCAAATCAGTCCGATAATTTCTTACACACTTCCTCTTTTGGAAGCTTCTTGGGACCTGGTTGAATCCACCATGTTTCACCATTGCTAAGCGTAACTTCGCCACCCCATATCTCTTCGGTCTCAAACTCTATTTTGGTGATCGTCTCTTCCATATCTTTTTTGGCGATATAAAAGCAGATCTCATTATTTTCTTCTCGTAGCATTACTTTAGCCATTACACAATCCTTATGTTAAAATTTTTTTGAGCCATTTGGTCAAACCGCCCTCTTCATAGTGCACTTTAAAGAACCCTTTTTGAAGCTCTTTAATAATCACATGGCGATTTCCCTCTTTACATGTAAAGGCAAAATCTTCTCTAAAATGTGCCCCCCTGCTCTCACACCGTCGCATCGCGCAGAGGATGATCGCTTCAGAGAGTTCCAACGCATTACGCAGTTCTAAAATCGAAATTAACTCAACGTTATTGTGCTTACCTTTATCGATACAATGCAGTGTATTCGACTCTAAGCGAAGGTATTTCATATAGTCAAAGGCTTCTTGTAAGGAGCTTTCATTGCGAAAAATTCCTGCTTTATCAAACATGATTTTTCCTACCGAAATACGCATAGCATTGAAGTTTTTAGAGCAATCCCCATCAAAAATACGTTGAATCAAATCCATATTGCGAATAACCACATTGTAGTCAATCGGTAAAAACTCTTTGTTAAAGGCATATTCTCTTGCTTTTTTACCCGCAAGTTCACCAAAAACAGCGCCTTCTAAAAGCGAATTCCCACCCAAACGGTTCGCACCATGCACCCCAAGAGCCGCATTCTCACCACAGATAAAAAGACCTTTGACTTCACTGGAAGTCATCGAAGAGGCGATGCCACCCATGCTGTAGTGTGCGACAGGTTTAATCTCTAAAAGCTCTTCGGAGAGGTCAATGCCGACTTGATTATAGGCATTTTTGTACAATGAAGGCACTCTGGTTTCCAAAATCTCTTTGGCAATATGACGCATATCGAGGTAGACTTTTTTACCACTTCGCATCTGCTCAAAAATGGCGCGTGCAAGCACATCACGTGTGCCTAATTCGTTGATAAAACGCTCTCCATCGGCATTGACAAGGTATCCACCCTCCGCTCTAGCCGCTTCTGAGACCAAATAACTGGTCTTCGCAAAGCCTGTGGGGTGAAACTGCACAAATTCCATATCTTTAAGACTCATGCCAGCTCTGAGTGCTACGCTTAAAAGATCCCCTGTACAATCTTGGGCATTGGTGCTAAATCCACGGTAAATGCCAGCATACCCGCCACCGGCAAACACAACCGCTTTAGTCGGGTAAACCGTGACCGTCGAGTCAAGCTTTTTAAGTGTCACCACACCGCTGATGGATTCATCTATCTTGGTAATGTCCATCACAAAATGATTGACTAAAAAATCAACGCCGACCAATTTTGCTTTTTTAATCAGCGCTTGCGTGATGGAAGAACCCGTACTATCACCCACAAAACAGGTACGTTTTGAGCTTCCACCCCCAAAACTGCGTTGTAAAATTTTTCCATTAACATCGCGATCAAATGCAACACCGTATTCGACCAATTTTTTAATAATCAGTGGCGCTTGATGGCACAGGTAACTGATCGCTTTTTTATCGCCCAACTCTTTGGAGCTTTTCATTGTATCATCGATGTGCTTTTGAATCTCACCCTCATCGTTTTCATCTAAAACGGCATTGATCCCACCACTCGCAACAGCACTGTTAGATTTAAAAATATTGCCTTTGGTGATGATTGCAACGTTGTTGGTTTCGCTCTTAGCTTCAATCGCTGCCATAAGACCTGCGATGCCTGAGCCTATGATGATGATGTCATATGTCATATTATCGCTCCACTTTGTAAAGAAGGTTGTATTTTGAACTGTTGGTTGCAGGAACCTTAGCAATACTCAGATTGCTGCTCACATGCTCACTGTTGATTGAACTAAATAAAGAAGTGACAATGCCTCTGGTTGAGCGTACAAATTGAAGCGCAAGTTGCACATCGCTTTGAAGCTCCATTTTGGAATCAAGGAGATACCCGACTTCGGGTTTAAACGGTTTTTGAAACAGGTGCATCTGTAACAAAGAAGAGCTACTCATGACACCAAGACCCAGTTTATGCGCCACTTGCAATGGCGTGTAATAATTGCCATCGCGCATTTTTTGATTGGGGATGCTGTACGCATGGGTTTTAGCGATGTTAAACGGCAGTTGGATGTATTTAAAATGATGGTTAGCGCCACCTACTTTACAGGCAATATCATACACATCTTCAAGGCGAATGTACTCGCTATTACCCTCTTCATACGTAAACGCATTCCACACTGCAATACCATACGCTTTGATCTTTCCTTCATTGACGCACTCTTCAAAAGTGGCAAAAATTGCTTCCAGTTGTTTCAAAAAGTTGGAATAGCCTATTTTGGTCAGTTGCGTCTCTGGATTGTGTAAAAAATAGATGTCCAAACACTCTACATGTAAATTAGCAA
>DBTO01000069.1 GCA_002307095.1 Sulfurospirillum sp. UBA1314 | reverse complement strand
CCATAAGTGTGCGATTTTGAAACACACCACCACCAAGGACAATAGGATAAGTGTAGCGTGCACTTATCTCGCTAATAATTTTCACCAAAGTATTGAGAAATTTAGAAGCGATCAAGCGAGGCTCGCGATCTTGAAGCATTTCAATAAACATGGGCTTATAATGGACCAATTTAGCGTCAATTTCAACTTCATAAAATTCTGTAATCAAAGGATCATAGAGTGCTTCAAGAAGCAATCCACTCTCGCCATCATAACTCACATTGCCCTCCATGCCACACAAAACCGCTACCGCATCAAACAGTCTTCCTACAGATGAACAGCGTGGTGCATTGATCTTTTTGGTATACACCTGTTTAAGACGTTGGAGCGATTTTTCATCAAAATACTCTAGCAGATGCGCATCCGCATCATCGCCTAAAATATCCCACAACAATGAGGCTAAAATACGTCTGATCTCTTTGATGCTCGCGTCCCCACCCAAGAGTAAAAAAGGCTCAAACGAGACGACACGCTCATAGCTCTTGTGATCGCATACCAAAAACTCACCACCCCAAATGGTTCCATCGTCCCCATATCCCGTGCCATCCCACGCAATACCAAGAACGGGTTCACTGAGATGATGCTCAAACATCGTCGAAAGAATGTGTGCATAATGGTGTTGAACTTGTATAAAAGGAATTTTTTGCTTTTTTGCCCATTGGGTCGAGGCGTAATGGGGATGTAAATCGCCCACGATGAGATCCGGTTTAAAGTCGTAAAAACGGGTGAAATTCTCTATCATTGTTTCAAAAAGCTCGATGGAAGCGATGTTATCCAAATCGCCGATGTAAGGGCTGATGATAATTTGATGATGAAGGTAAATCGCAATCGCATTTTTTTGATGCGCACCTACGGCTAAAATCATGCGCTCATCGTTTGAATCCACGCGAAAACTCTGTGGTGCCATGCCCCTTGATGCACGCATAATGAGGGTTTGATCGCCAAAGTATTGCAAAACGCTATCATCACTGGAGTTGACGATCTCGCGGTTGTAATCAAGATAATACTCCACCACGTCGTTTAATTTTTCCACCAAAAGGGAAACGTCGCTGATAATGGGCTCCCCCGAACGGTTGGCACTGGTCGCGACGATGGGATTTTTGAGGTACTCAAAAAGAATTACATGTAAAGGGGTGTAGGGCAAGAAAACACCGAGGCGATCAATGCGTGGTGCGATCAATGGACTCATTTTAGCTGCGCTAACTTGGCGCTTCACAAGCACAATCGGTCGCAGCAGTGAGGTAATGCCCTCCTCTTCGTGTGGGCTTAATGTACACACGTCTTTGATCGCATCAAGGTTTTTAAACATTACGGCAAAGGGTTTGGAAGGTCTGCGTTTTCGCTCCCTTAAACGCGCAACAACGGTGTCATTGGTCGCATCGCACACCAGATGAAAACCACCCATCCCTTTCATCGCGACGATATGCCCAGCATTTATCAGCTCGGCTAGTTTTTGAATCGCTTCTTCATTGACGCCCAACAGTTCACCTTGTATCGAACGCAATGAGAGTGTGGGGCCACAGTTGGGACAGCTGATGGGTTGGGCGTGGTAACGACGGTTTAGGGGGTTGGTGTATTCCTCTTGGCATGCGTCACACATTTCAAAAGGGTGCATCGACGTGTACGGACGATCATAAGGTACGGTTTGAATGATGGAGTAACGAGGGCCACAATTCGTGCAATTGGTAAAAAAGTAGTGGTAACGGCGATTGGTTGGGTCGTGTAACTCTTTGAGACACTCATCGCAAATCGACATGTCAGGCAAAACCAGTGAAGATTTTGTACTCGCTTCATCGCTGTGGCGAATTTCAAACGTGGTATCATCTTTACATGTAAGGATTTCTTTTGTGTAAACATCGATACGCGCAAGCGGAGGAAGTTCTTTAAACAAAGCCAGCTCAAATGCTTCAAGGCTCTCTTCAAATCCTTCGATCTCAATCGTAACACCGTTGGAACTGTTAAATACAAAACCTGTAAGGTTGTAGCGAAGAGCAATCGTATAGACAAAGGGGCGAAATCCAACCCCTTGGACAATACCTTCGATACGATACATCAGACGCAATTTACTGATCAATCGGCAACTCTTTGTTAAAACAGATCGTATGATTGGGTTTGAGATTTTTGATGATCATCTCGGAAAAACGTTTATAGCCAAAAAGGGAACCACACAACGCCATCTTCATACTCATCAAGTTTTCTTTATGTGCATCGGCAAGATCAGAGATAAAATATGAAAGGCTCTCCATATACCCAAAACTTAAGGTCGTGTTATCGGTGCCTGCCAGTTTAAAGCTCATACCACTGCGAAGCAGTCTGACATAATCCAGATCGGAGCTTAGAGCGTCCTCTTTTTGCAAAAAGTAGTCAATACGCGGTCCTTTGAGTCCACCAAAATCTTCTGCATTTTCTAAAAGTTGCTCACCTGCGCGCTCAAAATCATCGCTTAATCCTAAAGCGATTGCCATCATTTTCCACAGCGAATAGACACTTTTAGGTGTATCGCTTGCGATGTTGGTTGCAATGGCTTTAGCGTAAATCTCAGGAAATTGCTCTTTATAATGTGATACCAAACGCTCTGCACTTTCGCTACTTCGCGCCACTTCAGCAAAGAGTTCCTCAAATGATGATGGCAGTAAAATCTCCACAAGATTGAGCATGCCATGCTCTTTGGAGTAGTGCATAATGCGATCATTGTGATGGGTGCTAAAGTAAAAACAGCTTGATACCGCATCGAACAGTTGATGCTCTTGCATAATGGATGCAAACGCGGCATGCGAAGGTTCTTCAAATTTTTTCAAACTGCCTTTCAATGCCGTGGAAGCATAGTCACTGCCTTTCAGAATCAGAATTGCGCCATTTTCAAGCACACTGATGGTGAGTGGCTCTAGCGCATTTTGTGTGGCACTCATTGTCACACGGTATGTTGTTTGGCAGGATGAGGCTTTGAAAAGAAACTGAATGCCTTTTGCAAACAGATACTTCGAAAGCTGATACAGAAAAAGATCATCCGCAAGGCGTAAGGTGACGCGAGCGTGTGCAATAATCTCTTTTTGTGCAAAAAGGGCATTGACTTTAAAGCGAATCGCAGGACGCTCTAGAGAAGCCAAGGCTTTGATCTCATTTTCCCTGCACACAACCATACGCTCAACAACCGACAAATCGGTCGCGATCACTTCAAATGCTTCACACTTAGGGCTGTTTTCAATTTTGCCAAAAACAAACGAGCCATTTTTGGTTTGAATCGCAACATTTTCACCACGCGCAATCAGTTCGGCCACATCCGCGTAAAGCGTCTCATAGCCCGCAGAAGTGTTTACATGTAAAAGCGCTTTATCGTCATGAAAAAGGTTTACATGTAACGCTTCTTCGCCTAAAATTGGGGAGAGATAGTGTGGTGAACTTGGTGAATCAACTGAGGCTAAGATTTTAGGCGTAAACTCGACATTGTAGGCTAAAGAAGGCAAAACTTCTGTCTCATTTGGCATGGCATCCACCACTTCCACACTCGAAGATTTAAAAAAAATAGACAGGGGAAGTGAGGCGGAGAGTGTATCGGCAAATGAGCCTAACGTGGCTTCATCGGCTTCAACACAAAGCGTTACAATCGATTCTTTGCGGTTAATTTTATGCAAAATTGCATAATCACTTGCAATCTCTTCTAATAAATGTTCTAAAATTCCGTTATGGGAGACATAGTTAAATTCAAAGGCTAAGATCATCGATCCTCCAGACACGACAGGTTGGCTACACTTTGGATGTCAATATCGCTGATTTGCTCATACGTAAAACCTAATTCTACCAAATGTTTGAGTAAAACACTCTCCATCACAGCACTTCCTTTTAAAACGGCAGGTGTGAGTTCCAGTGTTGTGTCCGCAACAACTTCAGGAATAATACCAACAACTTTAGTAGGAGGGCGATCGCCAACAAGATCCATCATCGTGAGCGTTTGAAGCATCTCAAGTTCATGTGCACTGCCTTGCCATGTAATCGTATTAGGAACATTTTCAAAATCGAAAAAGTAAACATCACCAATCTCTCCATCATGTGCATCCACACAATCAAGAACAACAAGGTATTCATATTCAGCAATAACGGGGATTAATCTTTGTGCGAGGGTGCCACCATCAACAAATGTGATTGTGTGCTCAAGCGAAGAAAACCGGTACTTTTGTTCAACAAGGCGGCACAGATGCACTCCGACGCCTTCGTCGGAGAACATCACATTGCCAATGCCTAAAATCAACACTTTCAAGCCAAAACTCTCTTAGTGCTTTTGATCGTGTTTGATAAACTTATAACCACTGATAATAGCATCAATTGAACCCTCTTTACCCATAATTGAGTTAAAGATAGCCATATAGATGTGAATAGGAATAAAGATCAAAATACCCCACATAACGATGTGGTGAATCTCTCTGACCATCGCAAGTCCACCAAACAGTGCTTCAAGAGGACGCATATAGTCATATAAAAACTGACCAATACCACCACCTTGGTAACAATGAACATACAAAATAAGCCCTGTAATACAGATCAAAAAGATCATCGCATAAAGACCTACGTATGCAATAAATTGCAACGGATTATAGACACCTTTTAAATGAGGATGTTCTCCCATAAAAAGGTAATATTTAAGCTGTTGAAACCATATTTTTGGACTCATAAAATCTAAAAAAGATACCCTCTCTTTTAAGCTGATACGATCAGCACAGAAAAGATATGTTTTAAAAAGCGTGATGGCTATCAGTAAAAACCCTGCGATTTCATGCCACATTCTGAATTTTGCATTCAAGAAAAGGATAGGCTCATCCGATGCTTCAGGCGCGATGAACACGTAGGCTAAATAAA
>DBTO01000235.1 GCA_002307095.1 Sulfurospirillum sp. UBA1314 | reverse complement strand
CGTACTGCTGCAGTGATTATCTCTGCAAAAGATGACAAAGAGAGCGAAATTAAAGCGCTTAAAGCGGGTGCTGATGATTACATTCGTAAACCATTTGATTTTGATATTTTGGTCGCTCGTATCGAAGCGCGTCTTCGTTTCGGCGGTACCAATGTTATCAAAATTGATGACCTTACGATTGATCCTGATGAAGAAAAAATCACCTATAAAGGTCAAGAAATTGAGCTTAAAGGTAAACCCTTCGAAGTGCTAACGCACCTTGCTCGCCACAGCGATCAAATCGTCTCTAAAGAGCAACTTCTTGATGCAATTTGGGAAGAGCCAGAACTTGTTACACCCAACGTTATTGAAGTTGCTATTAACCAAATTCGTCAAAAAATGGATAAACCATTGGAAATCTCAACGATTGAGACCGTTAGACGAAGAGGTTATAGATTTTGCTTTCCCAAAAAAGTATAAGAGAAAGTTTTATATTACAATTGGTGTCCGCTTCGGCGACACTGATTGTAATCTTCTCCGTCATTCTTTACAACTACATTAAAATCTCTATTTTTGAAGATATCACCCAAGAACTCACGAAACAAGCTAAAATTATTGCCACTTCACGTACCAGTTCCATTGAGCGAATGGGCATTAATATTTTTGACCCATCGTTAAGTTCCATCAATAACCCCAATGATGTACAAGTCACTATCGCGATTCGTGTCAATCAAGGGAATGTCCCCTCTTTTGAGCACAGTGAAAAAGATGATCAGAAGTTTCTTACGATCTATTACCCTTTAGAAAAACGTGAGCATTACTTCATCTCAATTACTAAAGACATCTCCAATACCGATATCTTGCTCAATAAAATTCTCAAAAATATTCTTATTATTAACCTAACAGCAATCTTCTTAATTCTCTTTTATGCCCTGTTTCTCTCTCGAATGCTTGTACTTCCCATCCGTTCACTGACCAACAAACTTGCCAGTATGAATGAAAACTTCTTACAAATTATTGATACCCATAAACTCCCCAGTGAGTTCCAACCTCTCGGTGTGAGCATCAATAAATTGGTTGAGCGTATTCAAATTTTTGTAAATTCTCAAAAAGAGCTTTTTATTGGTGCAGCCCATGAACTCAAAACACCTTTGGCAGTTATGAAAACCAAAAATGAAGTAACGCTTTTAAAACCTCGTGAAAATGAAAAATACATCGATACAATCAAAAGCAATAACCAAACGATTAACGATATGAACAAGATGATTAGTAATATTTTAGAAATTGGAAGGCAAGAAGGGGCACAGTTTGAGAAACCCGTCGAACTTGATCTGATTGTTTTTTTAAAAGAACAGATCAACAACTATACTATTTTGGCAAAAATGGAAGAGAAACATATTATTGAAGATATTGCTCCCATCAGCTATAAAATTACGATTCAGCCAACACTTTTAATGCATATTTTGCAAAATTTTGTCCAAAATGCCATTAAATTTACGCCTAAAGAGGGAAGCATTACCATAAAAGTGAGACTTTCGAAAGAGGGATTTTTTGTTTATGTCATTGATGAAGGTATTGGCATCGATGAGAGTAAAGACCTTTTTGCACCGTTCAAACGCTATGGAAATCAAACAGGTGCGGGGCTTGGGCTCTTTCTTGCTAAAAATGCAGCTGACGCATTGGGGGCAAAAATTACCCTTAAAAACAGAGAAGATACGAAGGGAACTGTCGCTACGCTTCTCCTTCCTGTTCGAAAACGCTCTCTTTAAATTTCGTTAAAGTATTTTTAGTGTATAAACTCGTCAATAAATTTGACTTCAAATAAGGAAAATAAGCATGTCTTTAATGATCACGGAAGAGTGTATTGCGTGTGATGCGTGTCGCGATGAGTGTCCAAACGGAGCGATTGAGGAGTCTGATCCTATTTATATCATTGATCCTGATGTTTGTACAGAATGTGTTGGTCATTACGATGAACCTGCCTGTATCTCTGTTTGCCCAGTCGAGTGCATTGTTGCGGACCCTGACAATATCGAAAGTGTTGAAGAGTTAAAGTTAAAATACGAACAGCTCAATAACGACCTTTAATGTCAAAACGCACAGCCATTATTGATATAGGATCCAATTCTGCGAGAATGGCGATCTTTGAAAAAAGTAGTCGTTTTGCCTTCCATCTGATTAATGAGACGAAGAGTCGTGTACGTATTGGAGAGGGTGCTTATAATTTTGCTGGTGTTTTACAAGAACCCGCGCTTAAACGTGCGTTTACGACGCTTGAAGAGTTTGGAAATATTATCAAAGGATTCAAGTGCCATAAAGTACTTTGTATTGCAACTTCAGCATTGCGTGATGCCCCTAACGCATCTACTTTTATCAACAAAATCCATCATGAACTCAACATCAACATTAAAATCATCGAAGGCACAAAAGAGGCCTATTACGGTGCTGTAGGAGCCCTTAATTACCTCAAAGAGATCCAAGACGCCGTTACCATTGATATTGGTGGAGGCTCCACAGAACTTGCTAAAATTGAAAAGGGTCTGATTGTTGAAACCATCTCCCTCAATATTGGCACAGTTCGGCTCAAAGAACTCTTTTTTGATAAAAAGATACCCCTAGAAAAAATTCGTGCTTTTATTTCTGAAGAGATTGAAAAGATACCAGAACGTTTTACATGTAAAGAGATGATTGGCATTGGGGGAACCCTTAGATCACTTTCTAAGATCATTATGGAACGTACCAATTACCCTCTTAAAACAGTTCATGGCTTTGAGTATGAGATCGCTTCTCATGCCTCATTGGTTAATGCAATTGTCAGTTCAGACGTTCTGGGCTTAAAAAACCTAGGTGTGCGAAAAGATCGATACGATACGATGCGTGAAGGGTGTATTATTTTTCAATCCATTTTTCAAAAATTGCAATGCCAAAAGATGATCACCAGTGGTGCAGGCGTGAGAGAAGGTGCCTATTTGTGTGATCTTTTACGTACAAATCATCATAAATTTAGCCCTGATTTTAAACTTAGTCTAAGAAGTTTTAAAGACCGTTTTTCGTTGATGGAGGAAGATAATCTTTACATTAAAAGAGTTGCACATCTTCTTTTTGACGCGCTCTCTTCAGTGCATTCCATACCAAAGCAGTACAAAAATGAACTTGGAATTGCAGCTGAGCTTCATAATATTGGCATCAAACTTGGCTTTTATCAGAACCATCTGCACAGTTTCTATTTCATTCTTAATAATCTCAACTACGGTTTTTCACATGAGCAAAAAATTCTTATTGCTATGTTAATTAAATACCATGTGAATAAACTTCCAACACAAGAAGATATGGCACTGTACAAAACACTTCTTCCCGATATGCAAACCGTGCAGTGGCTTAGTTTCATACTCTCCTTAGCCAAGGCCATTAGCAGCGACATGAGTCGCAGTAAAATCACCGTGAATTATCAAAACCATACGCTGAGCATTCACGCAGATAAAAAACTTTTTTTAGCGCACGAACAGATTAAACAGCTCGTTAAACCAGCCTCGTTTGCCATTATTATTAAATTGTGTAAAAAGTGAAGAGGAGTTTTTAACTCCCCTTCGTGAGTCTTAGAATTTTTGTCCGATTGTAAATTCAAAGGAAGCTTTTTTATCGCCTGCTTCATCCATAACCGGTTGTGAGAAGATCAGCCCGATAGGTCCTAGTGGAGAAATCCACTCAAGGGCGATACCCGTACCACCACGTTTAATATCCAAACTATCATCGCCAATCATACCATAGTCAAAGAAAAGCGCCGCACGCATTTTCATACGCTCAATCAGTGGGAAGCTCGCTTCTACCGTATTAATCAACATGGTATTACCACCAATTAAAACGTTTGTACCTGGGTATTTAGGTGAAATAGAGTTCGACTCGTAACCACGAATAGTTCTAACACCACCCATATAGAATTTTTCACCGTAAGAGTATTTTTCATCAGAATCGCTAATCGCAAGGTATTTAAACTGTGCTTTATAGCGTAAAATAAGATCGTAATCAATCAAATCTTGCAGACCATAATAGGTCGCAAATTTATTCACACTGCTCATAAATTTCTCATCACCACCTAATCCTGCAATTTCTAAGCTGGTACTTGCGGAAATACCACTGCGTGGGAGGTAATAATCGTCTGTATTATTAAATGAAATGCCTGGAACAACAGAGCTTTTTAGTGTTGTATCTGTCGTATACAAATAGGAAGGAATTGTGCTGTCAACATTAGAAAGTTTATCTTGTTCAATGATATATCCTAAAGAAATACCCCAGTTACGTGCAATTTTACGGCCCAAAACAACATTAATACCATATTTTTTCTCATCATAGTAGTAGTAGTCGTTGTCCGCTGCGTAAATTTTACCACTTAAGCTGTAAACAGAATCAAACAGACGTGGATTGCTTAACGAAATAGCACCATTTAGCTCGCTATCAGATCTTTCGACGTCAATTCCTGCTCTAAGACCTGAACCAAAGATATTGCCATCTGAAACGCTCGCACTTAACAAAAGTCCATCGGATGAACCATAACCAATACCACCACCAATAGAACCTGTAGCAGCCTCTTTAACATTAATTACTAAATCCATAGAGTTTTTACTTAAACGCTCTTCTTTAATCTCGACATCTTCAAAATAGCCTGTTCGTTTAAGCGCACTTTTTGTATCGGTGACATCGGTTCTACTGTAAAGATCGTTATTGGCTAAGTAAACTTCGCGTCTTACAACCCTGTCAATCGTTCGGCTATTTCCTGCAATTCTAACATTGTTGATATAAACTTTTTCACCAGGAATAACACGGTATGTAATATCCGCTAGGTGTGTCTTTTTATCATTTTTAACATCGGGGATAATTTTAACAAAAGCGTAACCTTGATCCGCTACTTTGGTTTCGATCAGTGCCATATCTTTACGTAATTTGGCAATATTAAAGACTTTTCCATTTTGCAAGAACATCGCTTTAATGACTTCATCTTTATCGATAAAACCCTCTGGAATTTCTATCGCAATGGTGCCCACTTTATACTGTTCACCTTCACTAATACTGTAAACAAGATCGGCGGTATAATTATCGAGATACGTTTTTAAGAAAGGTTGACTGACTTCACAATCGAGGTAACCTTTTTGCATATAGGTATCTTTAATACGCGCAGAGTCATGCTCTAAATCAGCCGTTCTAAGCTTTCCATCGTTAAAGCCCCACATCCAAGGAATCCACTCTGCTGATTTGTTAGCGATATTGGGTTCGACATCGTCATAATCCAGCTGTTTTGAACCACATAATGTAACATTTTTAATCACAACATTTTCACCACGGTTGATTGTAAAATCAAGCGATATTGACAGTTTTTCATTCAAAGGTGTTGTTTTTGTTTCAACAACGGTATCAAAGTAACCTTTGTCTTCGTAAAACTTAATAATTTTCAGTTTTGCAGCTTCCGCTCGCTCAACATCATAGACTTCACCTTTTTTAATGCCAATAAGTTTATTCATCTCATCTTTATCGCTATCGCTTACACCTGCAAAATCGATTTTAGCAATAACGGATTTTTCTTTTACATGGACCAGCAAAGCGCCTTCGCTTACCTCTTCAATCCAAACATCTTCAAAATAGTTCTGTTTGTAAAGCGTTTTAACTGCTTTATCAATCTTTTCCATGTCGATAGAGTCACCAGCTCTCATATCGATCATTTCTGAGG
>DBTO01000004.1 GCA_002307095.1 Sulfurospirillum sp. UBA1314 | reverse complement strand
GTAAGAATGCTCAAAACATCAGACGTCTCGCATCTGTTTCGACGAATGTTGAAGAGACCATTATCGCTACAAATTCAGTAATGAACCAAGGTATTGAGTTCGTTACTGAAAATGTCAATAATTCTTATAAAATAGCAAAAGATACCGATAAAATTGTTAATCTTGCCACTAATATTAGTTCCCTTACAAGTGAGAATGCTAGGAGTGTTGAAGAGATAGCAAGTGCAGCCGATCATCTCTCTAAGCTTGCGGAAAATCTTAATCAAAAACTAGCTCAGTTTCAGTAGTTAGTATTAAATTCATCTATGAATTATTTTTCAAGGAGCGTAACGATGAATACAACATTGGAAGAAACTATTTTGGAAAAAAATACTATTTTAGTTTCAGAAACTGACATTCAAGGTCGGATTATTTATGCAGATGCGACTTTCGTAAAAATATGTGAATATTCATTAGAAGAATTAATTGGTAAACCTCATAATATTATTCGTCACCCTGACATGCCTAAGGCTGCTTTCAAAGGATTATGGGAGACAATACAAAGTGGAAAAATTTGGCAAGGATTTGTCAAAAATCGTACTAAAAATAATAAATTTTATTGGGTGTATGCAACTGTTTTTCCTAATGGGCAAGGAAACTATATTTCTGTACGAAAAATGGCCACGCGAGAAGAAATTGAAAAATACGAAAAGATCTATGCCATAATGAAGGCGCAGGAGAGGTCATTATGAAGAATTTAAGTATTAAATTCAAGCTAATGTTTTTAACAATTGTAGGGTTGACTTTAGCGATTTCAACATTGACCAGTATTTCAGTATATCTTCTCTATGATGCAAGTACTATACGTATAGAAGAGATTGAAAAAGAACAACTTGATGATAGTATCTTTACATTAAAGACAGATGTTGCCATTGCTAAAAAAGTGCTTGAGACCTATTATAAAGAGTACAAAAATGCTTTAAACCAAAGCAATGCTGCTGACGATGAAATTAAAAAATTTTATCAGAATAAAGCAAAAGATGCGATTCGGGTATTGCGTTTTGAAGCAGATGATGGTTATTTTTGGATTCAAGATAATACACCGACAATGGTTATGCACCCCGATAAACCTCAATTAGAAGGGAAATCATTATACGATAATCAAGATGCAAATGGTAAATATCATAACCGAGAAATCGCAGAAAGGGTCTCCAAAGATGGTAGTGGTGTGGTTCATTATGCGTATGTGAAACCTATTACAAATAAAATTATTCCCAAAATAGCATATTTTGAACTGTTTGAACCTTGGGGCTGGACAATAGCAACCGGTATTCAGCTTGCACATATACAAGAAGAGATAGAGCGCGAAAAAGAAAAATTATTTTCCTCTATTAAAATATTGATTTTGAAAAATTTATTTGTTGGATTTGCCGTCGTTCTTGTTTTCTCACTTATAACGTGGTTTGCGGTGCATCAGTTGGTTGGAACGCGTATGCTCGCTTTAAAAAATTATGTTCAGGATTTTGCTCGCTATGTAACTCATGAAAAAAATATTTTAGATTATGAGTTGACAGATTCATCAAACGATGAGATAGGGGAGACAATTAATAGCATTAATAAAGCTATTAAAGACTATGAAAAATTGCATTTGGATGATATACAAGTTGTTGGAGAAATTTTAATCATCTGCTCAAAAATGGCAGGAGGTTTTTTAAACAATAAAGTTTCTATCATTTCTTCAAATTATTTAACGAATAGACTTTCGTTTGAAGCCAATGCGATGATTGATAGAATTAATGAAACTATAAATGCAACACTTATCTCAATGAAAAATTTTCAACAAGGAGATTTTAGCAAGCCTATTACCATATCCACTCAAGGAGAGCTAAAAGAACTCATAGAAGGTGTCAATGCTTTGGGACAAGCGTTGGCTGGGATGATTCATGAAAATAAAAAGAAAAATAATGAGATTCAAGAAAATACTCAAAAACTTTCTACTTCTATTATAACCATCAAAAATGAGCCTTTACAAGAACTCAATCATATTGTTAAACAAACAACGTCTGCAATGCAAACTATGAGTGCATCACAGCAAACTTTGTCAGAAATCTTAATTACATTGACACATAATACGCAAGAAGCAACTACGATCTTAAATATGATTAGTGAGATAGCTGATCAAACCAATTTATTGGCGTTAAATGCCGCTATTGAAGCAGCTAGGGCTGGTGAACATGGAAGAGGTTTTGCTGTTGTCGCTAATAGCATCAGAGAACTTGCCGATCGTACAACACATTCTCTTTCTCAAATTCAGGCGACCATTAGCGTGATTGTTGAAGGTATTACGGAGAGCTCTTCTAAAATGAGTCAAAATGCCAAAGAAATTAATCATTTAACAGCAAATGTGGAAACGATTGAAGGCAAAACAAAAGATATATATACAATTATGGAAAAATTGGTTTAATTCACTATTTAAAGTAAGAAGCAATTTTGAACTTATAAATATTGTGTAAATAGGATATAGGTTATCCCATAGTAATAGTTTATAGTGCTTGAAGAGGTGAAAATGACCTTTTTTTATGTCTTAAAAGTGGCTAAAGCGTTGATGGGTGTCAATCAAACTTAGTCAAACTGCCCTCCCATAGGCTTTGAAGGCTGTGGCGCAACCAGTATCTTCTTGTTTCATAAAAAGAGAAATAGTCCAATCCAGTCAAAGTCAAAAAGCCTTTATAGAGAATAAAGTTTGCTTCATTTATAATGAAGTCAATTTAGAAAAGGGGGAAATCACTGATGTTTCGCATACTCATACTCACGTTTTTCCCTCTTTTGATGTGGGCGGCGCAGGCAAATCAAGGGGAAAATATTTGGGTCAAAGTAGGGCAGATTTACGGTATTGAACCACGTCTTTTGTACTCAATCGCCAAAGTTGAAAGTGACCTTGATCGCTATGTTGTCGCCTTTAACGCCAATAAAATGACCCCAAAGCAAGCGCAAGATCTCAGTACATTTTTAAGGCAAAAAGGGATTGAGAGCAAGCAGTATTCTCAAGTGATTGCGATTAAGAGCAAAAACAAGTATGAAGCGAGTCACGTGGTGCATTTTCTCTACACCAATAACTATCCACGGTTTGACATGGGCATCATGCAGATCAACTCGATTCATAAGCCGCTTCTTGATAAAGCCAATATCTCGTTGTACGACCTTTTTGAGCCAAAGATCAACATTCAAGTGGGAGCTTATATCTTAGCGACCTGTTTTGCGAGACATAAAAACAACAAAGATGCCATCAACGCGTACAATGGCAAAATTGATGACAATCCTTATTCGGCGAAAGTCTTTAAAGAGTTCCAGAAACTCTACAGTTCGTACCAAAAAGACAAAACAAAACTCTACTACCGCGATCCATCATAATTCACCCAAACGGTAGCCTACCTCTTTGATCATCTCTATAGCGCCCTCAGGGAGTTTTTTACGTAAACGCTTAATGAGAGCGCGCATGTTGAGTACACTCGTCTCATCGCCTTCCCAGACATACTCCTCAAGCTCACTAAAGGTGACCACGCGGTGACGATCTTTGATGAAAAGGTCTAAAAACATCCCCTCTTTTTTAGCGAGTTTGATCTCTTCCCCCGTGGGGTCATACAAACGGTGATTGGCGTAGTCATAACTGTAGCCTATCCAAAGATTGATCGTGGAGGAGGGCTTATGACAAAGCTTTTTCACTTTTTGCACGAGCTCATAAATGAAGAAAGGCTTTTTAAGGTAGTCGTCGCATCCGATCTCATAGGAGGCTTGAATCTTCTCCAACTCGTGGTTGGAACTCATGATGATGGCAGGAATCTCTTTATGGTAGATGCGCACCGTCTCCAAGATGGAGAGTCCATCAATGGAAGGGACGTTGATATCTAAAATAAAGCAGTGATAGCCTCGGTTGAGTGCGTCCAGTGCTTTTTCGCCGTCCATAAACAGATCGACCGTGTAGCCCTCTTTGATGAGGACACTTTTGATGACATTGGCAAGGCGTTCGTTATCTTCTAAAACCAATATTTTCATGTTTCATTTCCTAGTATGATGGTAAAGCACGCACCTTCTTCGGTGTTGCTTACGCGGATTTTTCCGCCCATTTTATCCTCAATAATCAGCTTGGTCATGTAAAGACCAATACCATGCCCGTGCTCTTTGGTCGTGAAATAGGCTTGAAAGATATGCGGCAGTTGCTCAGGTGCTATGCCTCCGCCATTATCGTAAATGTCGATGATGACTTTTTTAGCATGGTTATAAATTTTAATCGCAATGCTTCCTCGTTTGATCTTTTTGGCTTCGCGCGCCTCTTTGATCTGTTCTTTGGCATTGTTGACGATGTTGAGCAAGGTTTGCATAAACTCATTTTTGTAACCGCTAACCTTTAAATTGCGCGCACCTTGTGTGTCAATCGTGACGTCAATGTAGTTGTATTTGATCGTATGGTTGATGATCTTAAGCATCGTCTCTACCGCTTCACTGACATCAAAAACGGTTTTTTGCGTGGAAGGCATGATGAACTTTTGAAAGTCGTTAATCGTGTCGGTCATGTAGCGCACCTGCACCATAATGGCGTTGACGTACTCATTGCTCTGTTCATCGCCTTGTTCCGCTGAGCTGTAGACATGTTCCTGCGCGATCGTAGCGATCTCAACCAAAGGATTTTTCCATTGGTGTGCGATCGAGGAGAAGATTTCACCAATTTCTGCCAGTTTGGATTGTTGGATGATGAACTGCTGATGTTTATTTTTTTGAAGCTCAATGATTCTAAGCTCTTTTTCACTGCGCACGCGCCTGTAAATGTTGTGAATCAGCCCGATGATTAAAAAAAGTAAAAAAGGCGAAATCAAAAAGACTGCATCGATGAATTTGCGGTGTTTTTCAAAAAATGTTGGAGGCGTGTTCACGAGTTCAAACTCTTTGGCCGCTGCATGAGGTGAGAGCTCAAACTGGTTGATTTTTCGGGAGTCAAACTGGTATTGGTACTCTATCATGGTTTTTACATGTAAAGGTTGGAGTTTGTTTTTTAAAACATCCATCGCCATCTCACCTGTGGCAACGCCGACGTTTTTAATGGGAACCAGTTTACCACCGAGTGCCCCTTTGCCGATGAAAAGTGTGTCGGTGATAAAAACAGGCAAAGCGCTTTTGTTAATCATCGAGGCGATTTGACTGTTTTTATACAGATTGCCATATTTGTCGTTGTAAAAGCGGATAAAAAAGACCGCTTCATCGTCGTTGGGTTTGGAAAAGCGCTCTTCAAGCTCTTCGAGTGTGGATTGACGAATGTATTCGATCTCAAATTGACCTTTATGTTCATTCATCGCTTGGCGAATGAAGGGCTCACTGTCATCGCCATTGGCACTGGCGTCATTGACGATGTAGAGTTTTTTAAGATTGGGCATCATATGGGCGATCATAGGAATCGTCTCAGGAATAGCACGTCTTTCTAAAATGCCGTAAACGCGGTCATCTAGCCCTTTTCTTTGGACATCTTCCACTTCAAATTGCTCAATGCCCGTAAAGACAATCGGCTCATCGGTAAAGAGTTCGTGGTAGTACTCAACGAGAAAATCATAAGCAAATTTATCGACCGCAACGATGAGGTCGTAGTCGTGGTTTCTCAGTTGCAATTTGTAGAGTTCGAGCAGTTTGTCATAGTACTCTTTTGAGCTAATGCGCTTGGAGTCCATGTATAAAATATTGGTCGTAATGTCAGGATTGTTGTAAAAAACCTCTTCCATACCAGAGAGAATATCATCGCTCCATTGAAAGCCTTTGTGGTAGGAGTTGATGATAAGAATTTTTTTTTCATCAGCATAAAGAGTCGTGTGGAAAAAGAGAGTAAAAACCATTAAGAAGAGGGCAAATGTTTTCATGGCAATGGTCTCTTTTTAATCACTATTATAGCATACATGTAACGTTCTCCATCTCCGATGCGGGAGATGGAGACTGCTTTTAGTACTCTAAAAACAGGTGTTGAAGTGCTTTTTTATCGTTGGTTTTCGTGAGACCTAACATTAAAAGCACACGTGCTTTTTGAGGATTGAGGGTTGTGGTTGCGATGAAGCCGTATTTGGCATCGTCTACTTCGCCTTCAAGTGTTGTACTACCACTACCGACACGACTACTACGTGCTACGACTACGCCTTTTTTAACCGCGTCTGCAAGCGCGTCTTGGGTCAGTGGGAAAGGATTGCCATTGCCCATGCCGGCATGAACGATCGCTTTTGCACCTGCCGTTACAGCTGCTTTTACCATTACGTCGGTGTCATTTGGATGTCCATAAACGATGTCAACACGGGGTAAATCTTCGAGTTTGCTCACATCAAATTCAGACGCAACGGTGTGTTTACGGGTGGGTTGCATGGAGTACTCAACATTCCCATAGTAAACGGTACCGATTTTGCCACTGTTAGGAGAAGCAAATGCGTTGACAGAAGTTGTGTTGACTTTGGTCACTTCACGTGCGCTGTGGATTTCGTCGTTCATGACCACCACAACACCTTTGCCTGTAGTCTCTTTGTTGATCGCAACATTGACCGCATTGAAAAGGTTCATCGGACCATCCGCACTCATCGAAGTCGAAGAGCGCATAGCGGCTACAAATACGACCGGTTTTTTGCTTTTAACGGTAAGGTCTAGAAAATACGACGTCTCTTCAACCGTGTCGGTTCCATGAGTGATAACCACACCATCAATGTCCGGTTGTGCCAAAAGCTCATTGACACGTTTGGCGAGTTTGAGCCACACTTGATTGTTCATCTCTTGAGAGCCAATACTAGAGATCTGCTCGCCTTTGATGGTTGCCATATCGTTGATCGCAGGAACGGCAGCGAGCAGTTTATCGACCGTAACAGCGCCTGCTGAGTAAGAGCTTTTAAGCTCAGATGTACCAGAACCGGCGATGGTTCCGCCCGTTGCTAAAATGGCAATGGTTGGTTTTGCCATGAGTGAAGAGACACCAATGAGTGTCACCATCAGTGAAGTGCGTAAAAAATTCATTCTTATACTCCTTTGAAAAGTTGGTTTACATGTAAAAAGGATCGGCTCCCAAAAAGAGCCGATAAGAAGGCGAAAACATTAAACTTCTGCCTCAAAGCCGTGTCAAAAGAGGCCGCAAGGACTCTTTTATAAGATCATACCGCCGATAACGAAGGCAAAAAGAACGGAGAGCGCGATCGCGATCACACCAGGAATTACAAATGGGTGATTGAAGACGTATTTACCGATGCGTGTTGAGCCTGTATCGTCCATCTCTACCGCTGCGATAAGGGTTGGGTAGGTTGGAAGAACAAACAGTGCGCTCACTGCTGCAAACGAAGCGACAATGGTAAGAGGTGAAACACCGAGTAAAATGGCACTAGGAATAAGCGCTTTTGCCGTAGATGCTTGAGAATACAGAAGCGTACTCGCACAAAAAAGAACAATAGCCAATAACCATGGATAGACATTAAGTAAATCGCCCGCAAATTCTTTAATCTCTTTGATGTGATTGACAACAAACGTATCACCTAACCACGCCACACCGAGAACACAAATACACGCACTCATACCGGATTTAAAGGTAGCGGAGTTAAGCACTTGTGCCGCATCAATTTTCGTAAAAAAAGAGATGAAGGTTGCTGCTGCGAACATGAAAAGCATAATCGCTTCGTTACGAGGTACGACAGGGTTTTTAATCACACCCACTTTATCGCTAATGAGCGTTGCATACGTCACAACCGCAAGGATAGAGATAAGGAAAATGGCAACAGAAAGTTTAGCCCCTGGTTTAATCTCAAGCTTGGTAGCGCCTCTTGTTTTGACCAGACCTTTTGCCAATCGCTCTTGGTAAATTGGATCATCTTTAAGATCTTTTCCCAAGAAGTTAGCGACAAACGCCGCACACATACATGCAAGAAACGAAGAAGGAATCAAAATCGCGAGTAATTCTAAATACCCAATACCTTGTTTTTCCATCACACCGCTTAAAAAGACAACCGCTGCTGAAATAGGTGACGCAGTAATAGCAACTTGAGATGCCACAACAGCGATGCTCAAAGGACGAGAGGGGCGAATGCCTTGCTCTTTCGCTACTTCTGCAATAACCGGAAGGGTTGAAAACGCTGTATGTCCTGTGCCTGCGAAAAAAGTCATCACATACGTTACGATAGGGGCTAAAAGCGTAATTTGTTTAGGGTTTTTACGCAAGATTTTCTCTGCGATACTGACCATATAATCAAGTCCGCCCGCTACTTGCATCGCACCAATGGCGGCAATAACAGACATAATAATTAAAATAACATCGATAGGAATCGATCCTAATTTAAGACCAAGACCTAAGGTAAGGACTAAAACACCCAAACCTCCCGCGTAACCAATACCAATACTCCCCAGTCTTGCACCAAAATAAATAGCGCCAAGAACGACGATAATTTCTAACCACAACATGGTAACTCCTTTTCATATATCTCTTAGTAAACTTCTCTCATCGCTTCGTTAAGCGATCAAAAAAATCAGGTGCCACAAGAAAGTGAGTCATGTGGG
>DBTO01000279.1:3111-4124 GCA_002307095.1 Sulfurospirillum sp. UBA1314 | reverse complement strand
AAAATGTTTTCAAAAATGCTTCAAAGAGCACTCGAAACGTTGGGGTATCCTGTACGGCAAGTGAGCACACTGCATACTGCCATAGAACTTCTCACCTTTTTTTCCTTTGAGCTTATTATTGTCGATCTTACACTTCCCGATGGCGAAGGGGAGATCATTTTGCAAAATCTGCATATTTTTGAAAAACACAAGATATTTATTTACACTTCAGAGGCAAGAAATAAACGCTGTGAAGCGTGGTCATGTTATGGCGTTTTAGGCTATCTGAATAAAAACTCTCCGCTTCCTTTTGTGATTAAAGAGATTCATAAAACGATGAAATCGCTTCTGCACAACACTATTTATTCCGTTTTGGTGGTAGATGATTCGCCCATCAGTGCGCAGTACATTCAAACCATTTTACAACCGCACCATTACGGTGTTGAAATCGCTTACGATAGTGAAAGTGCTCAAAAACTTCTAAGTGTCAACACGTTTGATCTGATCATCTTGGATTTGTCTCTTTCAAACAACATGGGAGAGTCTTTGTTACGGCAATTTCGCAATATGAAACAGAGTATGCATATTCCTATCTTCATTCTCACCGAATATTACGATGCTAAAAGTGTTCGAAAGCTAATCAAACAAGGGGCAAATGAGTTTTTTCATAAACCGTTCATTGAAGAAGAGCTGCTGTTGAAAATTGATTTTTGGATCGATTCTGGGCGCAAAACCAAAGAAAATGCTTACCAAAAAACGATTTTGCAAGAGTACAAAAATGCGGTTGATCGAAGTACCATTGTCTCCAAAACAGACAAAGAGGGCATCATCACCTATGCCAATGACAAATTTTGTAAAATTTCAGGATACCGTTATGACGAGCTCATCGGACAACCCCATAGCATCGTGCGCCATCCTAGTATGCCTAAAGAAATTTTCAAACAGATGTGGGATACGATCTTAAAGGGTGAAAAGTGGGAAGGTGTGGTCAAAAACAGGCGTAAAGATGGCTCGGCGTATTGGGTCAATGCCGT
>DBTO01000279.1:2049-2738 GCA_002307095.1 Sulfurospirillum sp. UBA1314 | reverse complement strand
ACCTTGCAAAATCAGCTCAAAATTTCTGAGAAAAACTTTGAAGATGCCTACCATATGTCCAAGCAATATGAAAATGCGATCAACGAAAGTACCATTCTTACCCGTACCGATTTGGAGGGAAATATCACCTTTGCCAATGACAATTTCTATAAAACAACTGGCTTTAGCGAAGCAGAAGTCATTGGGAAAAACCACAATATTATTCGCCACCAAGATACACCCACTGAAGTTTTTACCGACATGTGGGGAACCATCAAAAGTGGTAAAGTCTGGCGAGGGGTGTTTAAGAACAAGCGAAAAGATGGTCATGCGTATTGGGTTTACTCCACGATTTTGCCCATTTGTAATAAACACAATGTCCCGCTTGAATACATGGCAATTCGTCGAGACATCTCCGAGATCATCAACCTGCACGAAGAACTCGAAGCGACGCAACAAGAGGTTATTTACCGCATGGGTGAAATCGCGGAAAGTCGTAGCAAAGAGACCGGTAATCATGTCAGACGCGTTGCCGCCTACTCTCGCCTTTTGGCTTCAAAATACGGTCTGGATAAAAAAGAGTCCGATCTTATAGGCTCAGCATCTCCGATGCACGACATCGGCAAAGTGGGCATTCCTGATTCGATTTTGCAAAAACCAGGTCCTTTGAATGAGGAAGAGTGGGAAATTATGCGCACCCACGCGATGCT
>DBTO01000279.1:0-1666 GCA_002307095.1 Sulfurospirillum sp. UBA1314 | reverse complement strand
AAATCGATTCATCTCTACGCGCGCATCGTTGCCGTTGCCGATGTTTTCGACGCCCTTAGCCACGATCGCTGTTACAAAAAAGCATGGGAAGAAAAGGCTATTTTTGACTTTTTTGAACACGAGCGTGGAAAACATTTTGACCCACAAATCGTCGATCTTTTCCTCAGCGCAAAAGAGGACTTTCTAGCGATTCGCGATAGTCTCAAAGACGCCATCAACTATACGATCTAAGAACCTCGAATGCGTTTACTTCTGCGTTGAAGAAGCCAACTGCAGACCAAGTCCGGCAAAGGTCAGCGCAAAACCACGTCGTAGCCATGTTTGAACACGCTGTGACTCGATAACACGATGGCGAAACCCATGCGCTAAAAGACCGTAGATTACAAACACCACAAACGTCATCACCATAAACACCGCACTTAACATCACCATATCACCCAGCGGCGACGTCGTTTCAGGTGAGACAAATTGCGGTAAAAATGCCAAAAAGAAGATGGTCAATTTGGGATTGAGAATGTTCAGCAAAAACGCTTTGGTCGCCAAAGAGAGTGCACTTGAACGCGAAGAGATCACCTGAGCCTCAAAACCACTTTTATCTTTCCATGTCATATATGCCAGATAAAACAGATACAAAACGCCTGCAAACTTCAAGACTTCAAATGCCAAAGCACTCGTGTGCATAATGGCAGCAAGCCCAAAAATCGTTGCCAAAAGATGTGGCACAATCCCAGCCGTGCAACCAAGAGCGGCATACACACTGGCTTTTCGACCTTGTGCCAACCCTGTTGAGATGGTAAACAAAACACCCGTACCAGGGATCAGCACCACAATCAATGAGGTGATCAGAAATTCAACGCTCAGCATAACGGTCACTCCTCTTAAAAGATTGCTTTAGTGTACCACAGGAGCTATTTTATTTGCCTCAAAATCTTTACATGTAAAGATTTTTATTTGCTCAATCGCACTTCAAGACGCATCATACCAAGATGGACTCTGCCCTCACTATCGAGTGGACAAAGCGCGCAATACGTCTCTATACATGCCTCAATAAATGCCTCCTTGTGCTGAGCTGGAACACGCTGAGTATAGGGAAACCACGTCGTCTCAATCCAGCCTCGAAACGCTTTAAGATTGGCATGAACCATATCTTTAGGAATTAAAGATGCGGTATACGAACAAAAACCCATTCCTTCTAAAAGACCTTCGTACGCTTTATCGGAAAGAAAGGTATACGGTACCTCGAACCCCTCAAAATAGACGGCATAAAAAGGCATTACCTGCTTAATCGCTTTAAAAAACAGATCAGCATTGCCCTCTCCGCCCATCTGTAAAATCGCCCTGCCCTTTGGTTTAAGTGCTTTATAAATGCCCTCTAGTACCGCTTTATGGCCCCTCACCCAATGCAATGCCGCATTGGAAAAGACGACATCAAACCGCTCATTAAAATTCAACGCTTGCGCATCCATTTGCATAAACGTAGGCTTTGAAAAACTCTTTTGAGCATACGCAATCATCTCACTACTCAAATCAATGCCGACCACTTCACCGCTTGTAAGATGACTCAAAGCATTGGTGATTTTTCCATCGCCACACCCGATGTCCAAGATGGATTCATTCCCAACAAGTTCTATCTTTTCGATCAATTCATTCGCCCAAACCGCCTGTC
>DBTO01000166.1:2924-3909 GCA_002307095.1 Sulfurospirillum sp. UBA1314 | reverse complement strand
GAGTCTTTCATCGCAAGATTGACTTTTTGTACAAAGAGCGAGATGTGCGTTGACGCCTCTTTGAGCTCATCTTCCCCGTTTGAAGAGAGCGTTACATTTTGAGAAGAAAAACTACTTATATCGCCATGAGCGAGCTCTTTGGCTTTTTGCACAAACCCTTCTAAATGTTCCGTAATCTCTTTGGTCATCACAAACGCATAGACGATGATGATGAGTCCGATCAGAAGCGCGATGTACTGAAATTTGAGGAACATATCGTTTTTGGCTTCGCTGTGGTCGGTGTAGAGCCAAACCGCTTCATCCATCGCGTTGAGCAGTTGCACGTTTTTTTCATACACATACGCCAAATGCTTGTTGATCTCACTCTCCAGTGCGATCACATGGTCTAAGTAGAGCATGTACTCTTCCCAGTAGGCGTTATTTTCTTTGACGATGGCGTAGACTTCGGGAGCATTTTTCACCGCCGCGTCCTCTAAAAAGCTCTTGATCGTTTTGTTATACAGTGCTTTGGCATCGGCATAAACGAGCAAATCTTGCGCGTTGGCTGAGCGCAAATAACGATTGACATAGAGCCCCATACGTTGAGAGAGCATGCGTTGACGACCTGAGAGGTCGATGTGAATGTTGCTCAGACCTGCTCCCACCATGCGTTGCACCACCGTGTCAGAGAGCACGAGGAGTTTTTCGATGCGAGGGGTCAGCACTTCCATATCGGGGCGCACCTCTTCGATGCCGCTTTTGAGCGCTTCAACCTCAATGCGAAACGGAAGCCACAACGCCATCACCTCTTCGAGTTTGGCTTTAATGCGTTCGTTTTGAGGCGCGTAAATGCCTTTGGCATCATTGCCATACAGAAGGTCTTTGAGACTGCTTTCAAACAGACCCACTGCGGTGTTAAGCTCGCGAAAGTCGTTGGTATGGCGATGCACGATGAAAAAGGTCTCTTTGCTGATCTTTTGAGAGAGCATGCGCTGTTTGCCTGCGA
>DBTO01000166.1:0-2587 GCA_002307095.1 Sulfurospirillum sp. UBA1314 | reverse complement strand
TAATCACAAACGAAAGCAGTCCGCCCGCGAGTTTCATTTTGGTGCTAATGGTGGTTGGTTTGATCATGGCTTCCTACTCATAAATCGTTTTGAGCTCTTGAATATTCAAGACCACAACGCTGTTTTTTTCGATCTCAATCGTTCCATTACGGGTGAGTTTGTTTAAAATACGTGAAAGTGTCTCAGGCTGAATGTGCAACATATAGGCAATTTCATGTTTTTTAAGTTTATTGAACGTCTCCAACTCATTGACCAGCATATGCGCCACTTTCGCCGTTCCATCAAACACAACGTCACGGCTAATAATACACTGCATCTGCTGAATCATCTTAAAAGACTCTTCCAAAATTTTCGTCATCAAGCGGTGATTGGCATAGATCATTGCACGAAATGGCTCACTTTGGATGGAAAGCACCGTGCTGTCTTCCAAAAACTCGGCATTCGCGTAACAGCTGATAAAAAAGCTGTCGATGAGCTTGGAAACATTGAAAATCAGGGAGTTGGAGTAGAGTTTGTAGAGGAAGATTTCATTGTCAAAACGATCGACCTTGTAAAATTTGACCGAACCTTTGATGATGTAGTAGATCGCATCTTTGGTGTCTTTCTCATAAAAGAGCACGTCACCGGCTTTATGGTGACGCACACTGCAAAAGGAGGCGATTTTTTGAAGATCGTCACCTTGCAGAGAATCAAACAGTGGCAAGGAAGCAATGAGTGCCAAAGGATCGTTTGTCATCGTTTCTCTTTAGCGTTTATTTGGTAAAGGTAGCGTTTTCGACAATGATTTTATACGAATAGCCCGAACCAAAATCTTTGTCAACATTTACCACTCCCGAAGCAGTTACAATGTCGCCAACGGTTGGAAGTTCTTTTGAGGTAAACACCACACGCCCCACTTCGCTCCCCTCACCCGTACCATCTTGAATATGCACCCAGTTACGCCCAATGATATTGGGTGATGCTTTGACAACCTTACCACGAATTGCGATCGTTTTATCTTTCAGACTGGCACGTTTTTCCCACGCTTCTTTAACACTCATGGTACCGTTTTGTTTGTAAGGAGACTCTTTAACCTGCTCGCTCACAAGCGCCAAATTGCCTTTTTCAGGAACATTGGTGCGGTACTGAAGGTTGGAAGCAAAGACGATCTCATCAAACGTGCGGTTAAGCGATTTGCTCTCAAAATTTTTGGCGCGTAACTCTTCGGTGAAGCGCACTTCCGTTCCTTTTTCAACCTTGGTTCCCTCAACGGCAACCCAGTATTTTTTCTTCGTATCGTCAATCTGTAGGTAGGTGTAACCGCCACCATTCAGTGTGTCAACAACCGTTCCTTCAAAAACATCCCCTGCGTGAAGGGCTAAACTACAGGCGAAGGTTGCCAACGTTAAACACAATTTTTTCATTTTTCTTCCTTTAAATTTTTATTTCGATACGAAAGAGCGATTAAGCTCAGAACAACACCACTGCACGCATACACCCAAAAAGGAATCGGTACAGGATCGCCCGTGGCGTAGGAGTGCATGCCAGCTAAGTAAAAGTTCACACCAAAGTAGGTCATAAGTATGGAGGCAAAGCCTAAAAGCGAGAGCACAGCGAACAGATAGTGCGAAGAAAACTTCGGCACAAGCCTTACATGTAAAATGATCGTATAGACCAAAATGGAGATATACGCCCACGTCTCCTTCGGGTCCCAACCCCAATAGCGTCCCCACGACTCATTTGCCCAAATGCCGCCTAAAAAATTGCCGATAACCAAGAGGCTCAAGCCCAAAATGAGGGTGATTTCGTTGATGGCAGTGAGGTGTTTGATGGTGGCAATAATCTTAGAAGAAGTCTTACATGTAAAGAGGATGAGCGTGAACAATCCCAGCGCACAGCCGAGCGCTAAAAAACCATAACTCGCCGTGATGATAGAGACATGCACACTAAGCCAGAACGATTTAAGCACAGGAACAAGATTGGTGATCTCAGGGTCGATGTGCCCAAGGTGTGCGACAAACATAAAGATGCCTGCCATCATCACCGAGCCTGAGAGCGCAAAAAGGGAACGACGCAAAAAGAGCATGCAAAAAAGCAGACACGACCACGCGATGTAAACGATCGATTCGTAGGTATCGCTGAGTGGCGCATGTCCGCTGATGTACCACCTTAAAGCGAGTCCACAGGTGTGCACGACAAACAACGTTGCTACGATGAAAAAGAGCGGTCGAGTGAGTTTACATGTAAACGTGTTGGGAGCAAAAACACGCCCAAAAGCAACGACTAAAAGCGTTAACCCTAAAAGCACATACGCCAAAGTCAATCGCTCAAAAAGCATCAATGTGTTGTAGAAAATTTCAATCTGAATGTGCGTGGGTGAAGGCATAATTTCAGCACCATAGTTGCTTTGAAACTGCGCAAATGTCTTTACATGTAAAAGTGCTTTGGCGTAATTTCGCTCAAACAGAGCCTCGATAAATGCGGTGGAGCTCTCTTTGAGTTTCTCAGCTTCCGCACCCTCCATTTGCGCAAACATCTGTTCATATGCCAGCCATGTGTGATTCGCATTGTTGGGCAGTGGGAAGATTTTAAACAACACACCTTGGTA
>DBTO01000200.1:3603-7666 GCA_002307095.1 Sulfurospirillum sp. UBA1314 | reverse complement strand
TACACAACAGGCCACGTACCACTGATAAAATTAAAATGAACGCCTATCTTTTTACCTAACAGTTTAAGATAATCAACCGCAAACCCACGAGCTTCGCCATCTTCATTAAAATCATACGGATACCAACCAAGCTCATTGGTCACGCTAATGCTCGGATGTGTAGCAATATACGCTTTTTCAGACACACTCCATTCGATATCGTTCGTGGGTGAAGGAGCTTGTTCTTCTTTAATAAGCGGAAGGTATTTGCGTTTGATCTTTACATGTAAATCTGAAGGCATGGAGCCGAGCATTTTGTTAAACAACGAGATAAACTCAGGCCAATCCTTCGCCACAGCAACCGATTGCTCCTCAGCTGTGTAGTTTGAAAAATGAGAGATTTTGACGTTTGGGAGATGGTAGTTCTTAACAAACATGCTCATAATGGCAATATCCCCAATAAATCCATCGACCTTCTGTTCATTCACCGCCCTCATCGCTTCAAGTGAATTGGGGTAGGTGATGTAGTGAAAATGCGGATAATCTTGTTTCAACTTCTCGTTCACTATGTAACTTGGCACGATCGCGAGTGTTCTGGGTGTCGTGTCAAAAAAGTTCTCTGCTTTGAGGGAACTTGGAGTGAGAAGTGAAAAGGGAAATGTACAGTAAACTTTACTAAAAAGCATCGTTTGCCTCAACGTAGCATTGGGTGTTACTCTTAAAATCACATCAATACCATCATGCGTTTGCACGCGCTCTAACGCGTCTGTCCAACTTCCCTGGGTGACATACTCTATTTTGAGATTAAACATCGACGCAAAAAATTTGATGTACTCGACACTGATGCCCACGTATTCGCCATCTTGTATAAATTGATACGGCGGAAGATCTTTGGTTATACGAACCCTGAGCGTTTTGGTCTTATCCAGCCACGCTTGTTCACTTGGAGTAATCTCAATAGCCGATGCTTGCAAAAAAGTTATAAATGATAGGAGAAGAAAAAAGAGAGAGATAACTGCTTTCATGACATGCCCCGTCTAAGAAAAGTGTTCTAAATTCAGTATACTAAAATTATTTTACACTATCGTCATATTAAAAATTTAGCTTTATTTTTGACTTTACATGTAAAGATAATTTACACACATTGAATCTTATTTTCCAGAGAAAGCACAAACTCTTTTTCAAACCTAAGCTTCATTGCTTAAACGTTTTTCTAACGCTTCAAATGAATAAAAAGTCGCTTCGTTGTTTTTGAGTTTTTGCACTTGAGCGGCTACAAACTTTTTATCTTCTTCAAATTTTAACCGAGCGATCTCTTGTTGCACAAGTTGGTCTATTTCATCATTACGCATAATCACAAAATCAAGCTTGTTGTTTTTCAAAACACCAATTTTCGCAACCTCATGACTCGCCAACTTCGCAAGTACACTGCCAAAATTCTTCGCAACATCGGTACTACTCATCAGTTCATTGGGTTTGTAGGTTAGCATTCTATTCCTCACTATTATACGGATAATCTTGTGGATAATTATAGTTTAATGAAGGATTGGTGTCAAGGAGGGGTTTACATGTAAAGAATTAGAATTTGTCTGCAATCCTTATTAAGTGTTGCTGAATTTAATCCTCCCAATATTTCAATCTGTCATATAAACAACACAAAACTTTAAAATCATTCACTTGTAATGGATTTTTGGATGAATCCCCCACTAAAATATTTAAATATTTTTCAAGAATACATCTATATTTTTCAACATCAATTGAAACAATATTATTAGTCTTTACTAAAAATACAATCTCATCGATGGTAGTTCGATCAGTTGCATCAGTAAAAAATTCTAAATTAGTTCGTAGGTTGGTTAGAAAATCTTCATTTTTAAATTCAATAATATTAGTTAGCTTTGGTATCAATGATTTAGAACTATAATTGCTTTTATTGATTCCTATCTCTTTGATATATTGAAATATAGGAATGTATTTGGTCTGTCCTTTTGAAAGAATTTTAGGCAAAACATTTGCAACCATTTTTTCGGCAGAACGATTGGTAAGATTTTGTTTTAATAAATTTTCAAATAAATCGTATGCTTCTAGACAACTATATCCTTTTGTTGAAAATTCATCGATAACGCCAATACCAATTACAACTTGAAGGTTTTCCAAATTATCAATATCTTCATATCTAACTAATACATTACTCGTTGGTTCTGTTGTTTGCACAATATTATATATATTATTTTTCAATTGTCTTATTACATGAGCAGGTATTGACTGTGTCAATTCACCGAGACATTCATAAATTAATTGATAATTATCTGTTTGAATGTATGTAAATGGTAGGTTTATGTCATCAAAACTAATGATCTTTTCTGTCATAGATTCATTTGATTGAGAACGTTCAACAAAGAAAAGTCTATCTTTTAACTTATTAATATTTTTTTCACCAATAGATAAAACTATATTTTTTAGAATTCCTTTGATATTGTCATCATTAAAAGAGTATCCAAGAAAAATAATAGGATATTCGATAAAAAAAGAAAGAAGTTTTGATGTTAAAAATTTGTTTTTTTCTTCAAATTCTTGATAATCTTTTTCGGTAATTACTATTGAATTAAAATCTGTACAACAACCATGAATTTTATATAGCTCACCAATTTCATAACTTTTATTGAACAGCATATCTTCCTGCCCAATATATTTTTTAAACTTATTATCAAAAATTTCTTCAATAAATAAATCATAATTTGTTGTAATAACTCCACTAATTTTAGCTTTTTTAAGAGCTTTGATTTCATCCAAATACTTTGGAGGAAGTGACTTAAATTCTAAATCTGCATCTTTAAAAAACTTAGATACTTCATATTTAAATGGGTGAGATTTTCTATTAAATTTAATTCCGTCTGCTATAACTTCCGATCTGCTATTATTATATTTTTCATCTTTATACCAAGATTCATGAAACTCTTCTGCTATTGTTGAACCCATTTTCTGATAATTACCATCAACTTGTGTTCTATAGTATGACAAATCATTACTTGCAAATTTTTCTAATAATCCATCCCATTTTGGTAATCCCAAATATCTTCTGCTAATACCTGATCCAATAAATAAAAAAGGGAGGGTATTGTTTTGTTTAAGTTTTTTGAGTAGTGATTCTTTCATTTTTTGACCTTGCATTTAATATGGCTCAAATTAACATTTTGAAAGCAAAATTTTGGATAACACTTCTATCAAATTATATTTTACATGTAAACATTTTACTTACCCTTCATAAAGTGCTTTAGCAATCAATGCAATCAGATTTTTAAAAATTAATTTACTTATTTTCTTGACCTATTTATCCCTCTCAAACCCGATTTTTTCGACTTCGTTTGCCGACTTAAAATCACTAAAAACATCTTGCAACTCGGTAATCGATTCTTCTAAAATGATGATGGAATCGGCAACAGCACTTAGCCGATCTTTTGTCCAAGACTTTGTTTTCATCATCTCTTGCATAAACTCCTCTTTGAGTTCATCTTTAAGCGTTTTGATCTGAATGGCTAAGTTTTTGTGCTCTATAGCGTAGCGTCGTAGTTTTGTAAATGTTCGCATGATAGAGAGTGTCACATCGGTAGCTTTGTCGCTTTTAAGAACGGTTGCTAGCATGTAAATGCCTTGTTCGGTAAAGACTTTTGGCAGTATTCGTGTCATAGTAAAGTTTGCGGTCGCAATTTGCGACCGCAAATTGTTAAACTCTTCTTGGGTCAGTTGAAACATCAAATCATCGGGGAATTTTTTAGGATTTCTTTTAACCGCTTCATTAATACGTTTAGTTTCAACTTCGTATATGCCTGCTATATCGCTATCTATCATTACTTCAACACCACGAATGGTATAGATATTTCTTTCGATCTGTTCTGTTACGATAGGAAATAGCTCAGGCATTATTACCCTTCTCTAAGTGCTTTAGCAATCAACTCAATCGGGTTTTTAAACACAACATCGACCTTTTGACCGTGCATCGCATCGCTCAGCTGCATACGACAGGCGCTACACTCTGCGCTCACGTATTCTGCACCCGTCTCTTTGATCATCGCGGCTTTTGGGA
>DBTO01000200.1:0-3338 GCA_002307095.1 Sulfurospirillum sp. UBA1314 | reverse complement strand
AGTCCTGCGGCTTTGGCGAAGCGGTATTTTTCGGTTTGCATGGTGACACCGCCGAAACCACAACAGCGATTCGGGTCGCTCATCTCTTTCATCACGTAATTTTGTGAGAGTAAGTTTCGTGGCTCTTTCCAAACGCCTTGCATTTTGCGTGCGTGGCAAGGGTCATGGTAGGTGATGCTTTCACTTTGGCGTGCTTTTGTGGCTAAGATTTGCGCCAAATTGGTCTTTTTCTCTAAGTATTCGGTTGCCATAAAAATGTGTGGTTTGATGGCTTCGGCTCTGCCTTTCCATTCAGGTTGGTCGTGGAAAAAGTGTGCGTAGTCCTCTTTGATCATCGCGCTACAGGTCGCTTCAGGAATGATGATAGCATCGAGTTCATCCTTAAACCCTTCAATGTACTCAATGTTAAATTTCGCCAGCGCATCAACACTGTCAAAATCACCCGTGAAGTATTGGGGTGCGCCACAACATTTTTGTTGTTTGATAAGGTACGCATCAATTTCGAGCACTTTTAAAATTTCAAGCAAAGACTTGCCGATGTCGGTGTACATGTAATTGGCTAGACAGCCGATGAAGATGCCCACTTTGCCTTTGCCACCATTATGAATGACATCAGGATGGGAGTTTAAAAAGGTCTTTTTGGCGAGGCTTGGAAAGAGCCTGTCCATCTTGATGATGGGGAAATTTCGCATGTGCATCGAACTTTGCTTCTCCACCATTTTGAAACCACAGGTTTGAAACATAAAACCAAAACGGGCTAGAACGTCCATGATATTGCGGTTACGAAGCAAGAAAAAGGCGAGTTTTTTGTACCATGCAAGCCCAAATTTTTTGCGAATGTCGTTGCGTGCTTGTTCTATGAGCATATCCACAGGCAGATCATTCGGACAGACATCAACACAGTTGGTACATAAAAAACAGCTCTCAAAGATGTTTTTAGCGTTTTTATCGAGTTCCAGTTCACCGCGTTGGTACGCGCCTAAAAGATCTAAAAATCCTCTAGGAGAGGTGACTTCATCACGGTTAACTTCGTGAATCGTACACACAGGAATACATTTTCCGCACTTGACACACGCATCGCTCGTTACATTAAATTTAAACATATTTACACCGTTTTACTGAAGCGTCGTTTATCTTCAGGGATTTTTTGGAGGTACGCATCAAAAGGCATCACGATGTTGCGAATGAGCAGTGTGCCGGTGGTATTGACGAAGATTTTTTTAGCAACGCGATCCACAACGACTAATTCTTCTTGAACAAAAGGTTCAAGCGCTTTAACAGCATCTGCGAAGTAGTCAAAAAAGTCAATGCCAAATGCTTGCTCAATGCCAGCGATGTTGAGTTTAAAATTGCTCATCATCTCCATAATAACCGCTTTACGAAGTACGTCGTCATCATTGAGCGTTAACCCACGATGCACAGGCAAAACACCTGCATCGATGGCATTTTCGTACGCATCCATCTCTTTAAAGTTTTGCACGTAATGACTCAACCCTTCACCGATGCTCGTCAAACCGATGCCGATCAAGTCTGCGCCACCTTTGGTCGTATAGCCTTGAAAATTGCGGTGCAACTCCCCTTTTTCAATCGCCAAAAAAAGCTCATCATCCGGTTTTGCAAAGTGATCCATACCGATCATTTTGTAGCCGTTGGACTCTAAATAATCAATCGTGTAACGCATAATGGCAAGTTTCACACTCGGATGCGGAAGCGTTGTCTCATCGATCTTGCGCATGGATTTTTTCATCCACGGCACGTGCGCGTAGTTAAAGACCGCTAAACGGCTTGGGTCTAAGGAGACGGCAAGACGAAGCGTCTCTTTGAACGTCTCAAAGGTTTGATACGGAAGTCCGTAAATCAAGTCCATATTGATCGACTTGATGCCTGCGCTTTTTGCCATCTTCACGACATTGGCAGTCACATCGTAAGGCTGGATGCGATGGATCGCTTTTTGAACCTCATCGTTAAAGTCTTGCACACCATAACTCACACGGTTAAACCCATTACATGTAAGAACGTCTAACTGCTCTTTGGTTAAGTAACGAGGGTCGATCTCACAGCTGATCTCTGCATCTTTGGCAAAGTTTTTAAAGTGGCGCTTGATAGCGCCAATAATACGCTCCAACTGTGCTGTGCTAAAAAAGGTCGGTGTACCGCCACCAAAGTGCATCTGAATCACTTCACGCGACGTATCGAGGTGTTTGGAAAGAAGCTCAAGTTCGCGCTCAAGATAGTCGATGTAGCGCTCTTTTTTATCTTCTTTGCTCGTGTAAACAACGTTACAGCCACAAAAATAACAGGCACTTCGGCAAAAAGGAAGGTGAAAATACAAAGAGAGTTTACGGCTCTTATCTTGGGTTGCCAAGACGTCCTCATAACTTTTACATGTAAAGCTCTCATGAAACTCGGGCGCTGTTGGGTAACTCGTGTACCTAGGACCCGCTTTGGAGTACTTGGCAAATTTATCAAAATCAATCATGCTGCATCCTAGCGCTGTGTCGCGCTGATAATACTCGCCCCTTCAGGCAAATAGAGATCTTTAATATCTAAAAAGAGATTGGGGTGATCTTTTTTGATCTTTTTGACCAATTTATCAAAATCAATCTCGCTCTTTTTACTCTTTTGAATCTCTTCGGTGGCGACTGTCCAAACATCTTGAAAATCAAGTGGCAATTGCTGCAAAATACTCTTCTCAAGTTTGAGAAAAAGTGTCTCTTGCTCCGCTTTTTTAAAGTGCTCGATCATTTTAGTCAGTGTGTCTATGGAAAGAAGTGCATGAAGTTTTTGCTTCTCATCGTACACCAACCATGGCTCTTTGGCATTGTCCCATGAGCCATTTTTAAGGCGTAAAAGCTTTGTGTTTTCTTCTTCGCTTGGCACTATTTCTAAAACTGTTTGTTCTTTTTGCTTACTGACATTTAAGCCCTTAGAAATCTTTTCTATCATCCTGAACTCTTTTTTTCGTTTAAATTCCATTAGCTATTTCTGTGCCTATCAAGCCATACCATAACCGCTTTTTGAGCATGCAGTCTATTTTCTGCCTCATCAAAAATCTCATCGGCATGCGCTTCAAAGACACTCTCACTCACTTCATAATCGCGGTACGCTGGCAAGCAGTGTAAAAACATCGCGTCTTTTTCTGCCAAGTCCATCATCGCATCATCAACCATAAACCCTTGAAAATCAGCAATTCGCTTCGCTTTTTCCGCTTCTTGTCCCATCGAAACCCATGTGTCGGTTGTCACAACTGTAGCACCTTTGATCGCCTCTTTTGGATCATTGCCGATTGTAATGACCGCACCACTCTCTTTGGCAAAAGCAAGCGCTTCTTCTAAAAT
>DBTO01000278.1:2331-5861 GCA_002307095.1 Sulfurospirillum sp. UBA1314 | reverse complement strand
GCAGCCATAGGGCTTGAGCAAACGGCTGGACCGCGTTTTGAGCTAATGAAAAAATACCCAACGTCGCTTACCTCTCCTGAATTTTTGGAAACTGCCGATGGAAAAGCGTTTGCAGAATTGACTAAAAGACGCAGCGTTGACTACCTCACTTTAAATGAAACATCCGAAAAACTTTCTGCTTCCATTGATGATTACGAAAGTGCAACACTTGAGCGCGCTAAGCTTATCGGCATCATAATGGCAATACTTGTTTCGGGTGGTTCCTTTTTTCTTTTCTGGTTTGTCGTAAATCAGATCAAACACTCCATTCAAAAAGCATCTGATGAGTGTCATTATATTGCTCAAACCAAAGACCTTCACCATACCATTCAATCTACGGGCAATGATGAAATTGCACTCATGATGACAACAGTCAATCACTTAATCGATCAACTTCGTGCTGCCATTGATGATGCCAAACGTACCGCGTTAGAAAATGCTGCCGTTGCCGAAGAGCTCTCCTCTACTTCACTTCAAATTGGGAAACGAACTGAAGATGCCTCAAAAGAGGTTGATTTTGCACTCGATTCTACGAAAAAAGTGGCAACGATCTTACATACGAGCGAAGAGAGTTCAAACCGTTCGGAGTTGGTGATCCAAAATGTAGCCGATGAGCTCAGCAACGCTTCGCAAGAGGTTCTTTCTGTCTCCAATGACCTTCAAACCATCGTGGTCAACCAAACCGATCTTTCAAGTCGCATTGAGCATCTCGATCAAGAAGTGACCCAAGTCCAACAAGTCCTCTCCGTCATTGCAGACATTGCCGAACAGACCAATTTGTTAGCCCTCAATGCCGCCATTGAAGCCGCGCGTGCAGGTGAACACGGTCGTGGATTTGCCGTTGTGGCGGATGAAGTACGCAAGCTCGCAGAACGCACCCAAAAAAGCTTGGTGGAGAGCAACGCAACTGTCGCCGTCATCACCCAATCAGTTGCCACCTCATCTGAACTCATGAAAAGCAATGCGCAAGAGATTCAAGCACTCGGTCAACGCGCCGAAGAGACGCAAAAGCTGATGCTCAAAACCGTTTCAAACATGAATGAAGCCAAAACATTGGCACAAAACAGCGCCAAAGATGCCAAAGAGGGAAGCAGCCAAGCTTCTGAAATGTTGGGGCGCATTGATTCGATTCATCAAATTTCTGCCACCAATGCCAGAAGTGTTGAAGAGATCGCCTCTGCGGCAGAGCATCTCTCCAAACTTTCCAGTACACTAAGCCTTGCGCTTGCAGCTTTTAAAACAGCCTAAGGAAATCTAATGTCCAACAGTACAATGCCAAGCCTCTTTTTGGGGCATGGCTCCCCTATGAATTTAATCTTAGACAACAGCTTCACCGAGGCCCTTGAAGCACTCTCTCAGGAGCTTCCAACGCCTAAAGCGATTCTAGTCATCTCCGCGCACTGGTACACCAGCCAGACCGCAGTGAGCATGAGTTCGGGCATTGCATCTGAGACGATCTATGATTTTTACGGATTTCCGCCTGCCTTGTATGAACAAAAGTACGAATCGCCAAGCAATAACACGCTCTCGAAGCATATTGCAACGCTTTTAGATGTCCCCCTCATTGAGCGAGGATTAGATCATGGTGCGTGGATGCCGCTGCATTTTCTTTTTCCCAAAGCGAGCACTCCGATCATTCAACTCAGCCTCAATAAGAACCTGCCACTGCCTTTACATGTAAAGATCGGCGAGCAACTTCAAGTGCTTAGAGATGAAGGCATTATGATCATCGGAAGTGGCAACCTCACCCACAATCTGAGCATGGTCGATTTTTACAATATGAACGCCCCAGCCGTGCAATGGGCTCAAAATGTGGATACGTTCATTCATAACGCGTTTACATGTAACGATGTTGAAAGCTTGGTGCGCATCGAAGAGCGATGCCCTGATTTTAAAACAGCGCATCCTTCCATCGATCACTATTTGCCACTTTTGTACATTGCAGGAACCAGAAAAAAAGAGGATGAACTGAAAATTATCACCCCTTTTTTCCAAAATGCCAGCCTCTCGATGCGAGGCTTTATACTCTCCTAACCAAACCATTTTTTTGCCACCTTTGTCACAAAACCACGTGACAAAGGCGATTTACCTTACATGTAAATATCAATAATATCCATATCTCACGCCAAATCTCACACGAAAAAATTAGAATACAAGCTATAATCTAAAATTAAAAGTTATTTATAAGGGGTATTTTATGTTACAGACAATTCGCGCCAAACTCATGTTTTTATTGGTTATTATTTTAATCGGCACCATGGGGCTCAGTTACTTGCTGATCTCACACGCAGATGATGCCCAAATAGCCGTTAAAAAAGTGCAAAACATCGGGAAAATTCCACGCTATACGGCAGAGCTTTTGATGTACTCTAGAGGCTATCAAATTTCCTATGCGGAGCAATTTATCGAAAGTTATATCCAATCCCAAAAGAAGCTTGATGCGCATATTAGCGAACTTCGCCCACTGCTCAGTGCTGAAAAAGACATCACGCTTTTAAATCTAATCCAAAAAGGAGCGGATGATTTTAGAGTCAGTGCCATGCCTCGCTTTGAAATGCTCAAGCAGTATAAAAATGAAACCAATTCGGCTGAATTTCTCGCCACACCCGAGGGAAAGAAATTTATGGAACTCACCAACAAAGGACGTGACGCGTTTATCTCCATCTCTAAAAATGCCGATGCCCTCTCCCAAGATATTGAACAAGAGGAGCACGAACTTCTTGATGGTGCCAAAAAAATTGGGATCCTCATGGCACTGCTTGTTTCAGGCTTAACGGCGTTTCTTTTCTGGGTGATCGCTTCTAAAATTAAAAATTCACTCTCCAACGCAGCAAAAGAGTGTGACTACATCGGGAGAAATAAAGACCTCAGCCACCCTATCGCAATCACAGGCAATGACGAAATCGCCAACATCATGCGCACCGTCAACACGCTTTTTGAGCAGTTGCGCATCGCCATCGATAATGCCAAACGTACCGCAATGGAAAATGCAGCTGTGGCTGAAGAGCTCTCCTCAACATCACTTCAAATTGGAAAACGCACCGAAGAGACCGATCAAGAGGTCGATCATGCGGTCAATACCACCAAAAAAGTCGCTAGCATTTTACACGATAGTGAAAAGAATGCAGAGCACGCAGGTACCGTGATGCAAGATGTCGCCAATGAGCTCAATAACGCATCCAATGAAGTCCTTGCCGTCTCATCCGATCTTCAAAGCGTCGTTGTGAACCAAACCGATCTCTCCGCACGTTTAGAGCAACTCGATCAAGAGGTTTCCCAAGTCCAACAAGTGCTCTTAGTCATCTCTGACATCGCCGAACAGACCAATCTTTTAGCCCTCAACGCCGCCATCGAAGCCGCGCGTGCGGGTGAACACGGTCGTGGATTTGCTGTCGTTGCGGATGAAGTACGAAAACTCGCGGAACGCACTCAAAAAAGTCTGGTAGAGAGTAACTCCACCGTAGCCGTCATCACCCAATCGGTCAATACAA
>DBTO01000278.1:0-2012 GCA_002307095.1 Sulfurospirillum sp. UBA1314 | reverse complement strand
GCCGAAAACACCCAACAGTTGATGCTCAAAACGGTTAGCAGTATGAATGAAACTGCAAGCGTTGCAGAAGGTGCTGCAAAAGAAGCCAAACACGGAAGTGTCGAAGCCAATGCCATGATCGAACGCGTCAATACCATCCATAAACTCACCTCAACAAACGCCAGAAGCGTCGAAGAGATCGCCAGTGCAGCCGAACACCTCGCCAAACTCTCCACCAATCTCAGCAACGCGCTTTCTGCATTTAAAACCGCTTAAACATACTATCCAAGCCCATTTTTAGGGCTTGGTTCATCTCAAAGATGATGCTACGTTTTCAAGCATTGAGCTTTGCTTTAAAAAAGACTACTGCCTCAAGTAATTGCTCTTTTGTTTTTCCTTCTTCCATACGGTTCAGCCAGCTATCAATCTCATCCCAACTCCAATGATACTGGATGCCTTCATACTTTTTATCCCACGTCTCTAGCGATAATTCATACGTGCCTTGCATGACTATTGCCTGCAATACCTTAAGCATCTCATAAATAACAAATTCATTTTTATCGTTTTGAAATAACTCCCTAAAGTACATTTCATTGGTAAAAGTTTGATGGTGTATTAATTGAAGCTCAAAAAGATTGGTATAAACACTCGTTCTTTTAGGATTAATCTCTAGCGCTTTTTGGTAAGCTTCTATCTCTTTGTCATACTTTTCTTGTTTACTATAAGCAACTCCCATATTGATATAAGCAGCATCTTGTTTAGGATTAATCTTTAGTGCTTTTTGGAATGCTTCTATCGCTTTATCATACTTTTCTTGATTACTATAAGCAATTCCCATATTGATGTAAGCAGCATCCTGTTTAGGATTAATCTTTAGTGCTTTTTGGTAAGCTTCTATCTCTTTATCATATGCCTCTTGTTTTCCGTAAGCAATTCCCATATTATAATAAGCAGCATCTTGTTTAGGATTAATCTTTAGCGCTTTTTGATAGGCTTCTATCGCTTTATCGTATGCCTCTTGTTGACCGTAAACAATCCCCATATTGGTGTAAGCACCATCTTTTTTAGGATTAACCTCTAGCGCTTTTTGGAATGCTTCTATCGCTTTATCATACTTTTCTTGATTAGTATACACAACTCCCATATTGGTATAAGTAGCATCATTTTTAGGATTACTTTCTAATGCTTTTTGGTAGGCTTCTATCGCTTTATCGTACTCTTTGTCATAATAATAACTATTACCTTGCATAAAAAGTTCTTCCGCTTTTGACTGTTTTTTAATCTCTTCTTTTGCATTTTGAACAGCAAGTGCTATCTGCTCTTGTGCCACTTTTTCAAGTTTGTCGATGATGTTTCCAAGTGTCTCTTTACCCTCTTTTCTCACCCACTCTTCGGTCTCTTTTTTAGCCATTTCTCTCGCTTCTTCTTTGGCTTTGGATTTGACACTAATGTACGTTACAAAACCACCTACCAACAACAACACTGTTAGCAAAATTCCAAATCGATCCACACTTCCGCTTATATCGCTGATGCGATTATTCACATCGCTGAGCCTCTCTTTTAAGCTTTCAATGTCCTTTGGGCTCTTTTTAGTTTCATCAACATCTTTTTTTAACTCATCTATCTCTTTTTGGAGCTGCTCTATTTTATACTCAAGTAGTGGGTTATTTGTTGGTGTCTCTTTTTGAGCACTAAACGCAAGAGACGCAATACACAACACAAGAAAAACAATTTTTTTCATCTGAGAACTCCATATAGATTTAGTTTGAGGCTATCAACGTTTTTTGCACATTAAGTATAATATAAATGTTATCTCTCATTGTAGCAAAATACACATATGAAATTTCATCTTCTCGTTTTTTTGAAGCATTCTGTAGGATGTCAAGAGTAAAGGGTTTAAAGGGCGTACAGTAACGCCCTTATTTACGCTCCTTTGATATAACGCATCTTTTTAGCCTCTTTGATCTTCGTGATATCCACTAAAATAAAGCTATCAACGCAGTTGGCAAACTCTTTGTCGATGTTAAAATCTA
>DBTO01000182.1 GCA_002307095.1 Sulfurospirillum sp. UBA1314 | reverse complement strand
AAGCGGTAATTTCAATGATTCGCTCCTTAATTTCGCGCACCAAAAACGCCTCTTTGGCATTGTTCATGATGTTAATAAGCACTTGGACAATCTCATTGGCATGCCCTAAGCGTATAAAATTGTTCTGAATGTCAATGTTCACAGCAATGGCATACTTTTCCAACGAAGCGCTGAGGAGCTTTTGGGCTCGGTAAATGACCTCTTGCGCACTAAACTCTTTATTGGAAGTGTCCGGTACAAAAAAGTTTTTAAAATCATCAATCGTGCTTGACATAAACGAAAGCTGTTCGTTTGCCTCTTTGATTTTTTGCGTCAGCTTCTCTTTGGTGAGTTTGTCTTTGTCGCTGTGCAGTTCAAGATTGATCAAAATCGTTCCCACTTGTGCGAGGGGTTGGCGCCACTGATGTGAGATATTGCCGATCATCTCTCCCATCGAAGCGAGACGATTTTGACTCATCATCAGCAACGATGTCTTCTCTGTAAGACGCTGCTCGTTTCGGTAAATTTTGTAGATAAATAAGATAAACACACCAAAAACGATCAACATAACCGTTCCACCCACCACAAACTCTTTCACATGGTAGGTCAAAATACTGTAGACGGGAATTTTTAAAGAGAGCATCGCGATCACATCGCCTACTTTACTCTCAAAAGTGGGAATATGATGGTACTGCTCGATCATCGCTTTAGGCGCACTGTTGGTCGTGTGGCACTGTAAACAGGACTCTTGAGAGTTATGAATCGGAAGGCTCACGTAAAAATAGCGCGTCCCTTTCTCATTAATAATGCTAGAGTACTCTTTGCTTTTACCCACTTTGAAATTTTCCAAAATCTCATTTTCAAACGCATTGCCCTCATGGTCGGGGTTGAGCGGATCGGTTGCAACCAGTTTGTAGTCATAATTGATGTTCTTTTTCTCTTTTTGAATGTTGTAAATCTCACGCGTAATGTACGAAGATGAGAGCAGTCTTGGATCGAAAAAATCCTCCACCAACATTTTTTTGGCTTTGAGTTCTTCAATCAAGGGGCGCTGCACCAACGAGACGTAGTCGCGAATCGCATTCATCGTATCTAAGACAAAAATCGCCTCTTGTCTAGCGTCTTTCATCGCAAGTTCACGGTAAAAATTGAAAAATAGCAGCGTAATAATCGCGTAAAGCACCACAAACAGCGCTACAATGACCTTGAAGCTATATTTCACACACGTACCCTACCCCGTAAAGATTTTTGATGAAATTGTTGTCGATTTTTTTACGAAGCTCTTTGACGATCGATTTGAGTGCCTCTTTGCTCGGTTGCTCAAACTCCCACATGTAATCAAAAAGCTGTTCATACGTAACGGTTTGGTTTGGGCGTTTGAGGAAGTACTCCAAAAGCCTGCTCTCGCTTTTGGAAAGATGAACGAGTTCATCTGGATGACAAATGGTTTTTTTACAAAAGTCATATTTACATGTAAGATTAATTTGAAACATCGGCGTATGACCAATAAGCTCCAACGCCACATCCTCCAAGGCCTTAATCAGGGCATTTTTATCGTAAGGCTTGACCAAATAGCGGGTGATTTTAAGCTCTACTGCACGCCAAAGATACTCTTGTTCGGTGTGTGCGGAAAGGAGGATGATAGGAACTTTTTTATCAAACTCACGAATCTTTTTCACCACTTCCAACCCATCAAGGTGTGGAATGGAGATGTCAAGCATGATGACATCATAGAGGTTACTTTTGGCTTCATCGAGTGCTTCAATGCCATCTCGCACACCTACCACTTTGCCAAAAAAGAGCTCTAAAGATTCAACAATATTGCTCAAAATACAGGCTTCATCTTCCACACACAGTACTTTTTTATTGGAAAGAACCTCTAAAAGATTGCAGTCGCTCATATTTTTTTAACCCTATTTAATTCAATTTAATGCTTCAAAGAGGGTAGGATAACGCATCGAAGCTTATAAAATTATTTTCTAAGTAATTTATAAGCTTCTTAAACGAGGGAGAATGTGAGTGCTTAGGTTCTAAATTGATTTAACCCTTTGTTTAACTCTTCGGTCAAGCGAAACAGATGTTCTGATGCTTCGGCGATCTCTTCGACACTGCGTGCATTTTTTGTACTGCTCTCGTTAATATTATCCATCTGAGAAACAACCGTAGCGATGTTTTCATTGATGCTTTGCGAACTTTTCATCGAATGTTCTGTAGCGTGTACAGCTTTGTGCATCACGGCTGTGACATCCATGATAGAGTGGCTCACATCTTCGGCGTGGTGTGTCATCTCTTTGAAAGATTCTGAATTTTTGTTCATCTCTTCGGAGCTCTGATTGATGGACTGCACGACAATATTGATCGTTGCATTGATGTTCACCAGTGCTTTTTGCGTTCGCTCCGCTAGGTTTCTAACCTCATCCGCAACAACGGCAAATCCTCGGCCATGTTCACCTGCACGTGCCGCTTCAATAGCCGCGTTTAACGCCAAAAGATTGGTTTGGTCGGCGATGTCGGCAATAATCGTTAGAACGCTTTTGACTTGCTCGGTATCTTGGCTTAACACATTGAGTTTTTGCGCCAAATTCATCTCTTTTTCGCTATTGGTAACAATGGTATCTGCCAGCGCTAAGACGATTTTTTTTGCCCCTTCCAGTTTGGTGTTTGCCATCTCGATTTCAGCCCCAACCCCTTGCGTCGCGGTATGGTTCTCTTTTACGATAGTATGAATATGATTGGTGGTAGTAACTGCTTTTTGAATCGTTGCCACCTCTTCTTCCACGCGTTTCCCAATTTCGATCGCTGTACTACTCAACTGCTCAGAAACGGCTACATTTTCACTGCTTGATGCTTTTCCCATGGAAATGAGTTTTTGCAACACTTCGATAAACGTGTCAAAATTGTGCGATACCGCCCCAATCTCATCGTTAGCTTGAATATTGATGCGCTTGGTCAGATCGCCATTGCCTCGTGCCAAATCTTCGGTGACATTTTGAAGCACCAAAATAGCCCCCAAAATGGAACGCGATAAGATGAAGCCTCCTATCAGAACAAATAAAATCATAAAAACCGACAAGCCTACAATAGCACTATTGCTCGCAGTAGCAGACTCTTTTGCTTTTGCAGTCGCCTCTTTCACTTCGTTTGAAACAGATTCATATATCTTTTCAAGAGTCTGACTCATCGTATCACCTGCATCATCAAGGGCATCATCTAAGGCATCCAAGTCCGATGCAACGTCTGCGCCTTTTAGCCCTTTGTCAATGGTATTGACCAGATCTTTTGTTACCAAAGTTTCCAAAACTTCACTCTCATGTACAAGCTTTGATGCCAGTGCTTTTTCTTCAGAAGTATCACTCAGATTTTCAATGGATGCTTGCAACCGTTTCATCTCTTTAAACGTCGTTTTCATCTCATTTTGACGCTCTTTAGAAATCTCCTCTTTTTGATCCACGATAATATCCATCGCTAAAAGTGTTGCTTGTGTGACACTATGTTGGTAGCGCTGAATGTCCAATAATTGGTTATTGCGTAACTGAGCAAGGTCATTGTGTTCAATCAAATTATCAATCGTCCTACTTGCAAAAATATTGCTCCCAATCACAATCGCAAGAAGAATGCTTGCTCCAACAATTAACTTTTTCCTGATGGTCATACACCTTCTCCTAAGTAAAATCATGTAAATTTTGACTACTTATCGAGATTTGAACAATCTCGCATCCACAAAAATGCTCATTCTTACTAGCTATTATAACAGTTTATTTTCGATTTGATCGCTACATGTAAACTCTTGCATTTTATGCAACGCCAATACAACAATCACGTTTTATAATGTCTTTAACATTTCTACTAAGGAGTCCAAAATGACATCTGCAACCTTAAACTGTTCCCAAGAAGCATGCAAACAAAAACGCTACCACCTTGAGCGTCTCTCCTACCAAGCCCTCTGCACACAACTTGAAAAATGCGAAACCTGTGAAAATGGACTCTTCAAAACCAACCTCATCGCAGCACGAACCCACCAAATCATCGCTCTATATTGGGCACAAATCCACAACACCTTTACAGGCAAAGCCGTCGCACAATAAGGAAATTATTCCCCTTCCCTCTCTTCTATTTTTGCTACAATACACCCCAAACAATCATAGAAAATTTTATGCCTTTATCTTTACATGTAAAGATAAAAGGAAAGGAAAAGATATGAGAAAATTGATCGTTATAGTTATAACACTCTTGATAACAACTGAGATGTTTGCTGAATTTAGTAGAGACACTGAAAAACAGATTGTGATAGATAGCACTACAGGGCTTATCTGGCAAGATGATAATGCCACTAAAGCAATGAAATTAAATTTGGCAGATGCCAATAAATATTGCGAGACTTTAACACATGCAGGGTATAGCGATTGGAGATTGCCTAGTATTGAGGAGTTGCAGACAATTACAGATTATAGCCGTTTTAATTCTGCTCTAAAGAGCCCCTTTGTAAATTTTGCTTTTCTCTACTGGAGCTCTACTCCTTATGGCAACTCCACTGACTTTGTCTGGAGCGTACACGCATGGGGTGGAAGTATAAACGGCAGACATGCACCTTATAGTGAATGTAATACTCGTTGTGTTAGAGGTAGTTCTTTTAACTCTTTTACATCATATCAACGCTCTGGCTTTAAGCGAGATGATAATATAAAGATAGTGACAGATACGAAACAAAATCTTCAATGGCAAGATGATGAAACTATCAAATCCACAACAAAGAAATGGATAGATGCAGTAAGTTACTGCAAAGAGTTAAGGCTTGGAAAATTTGATGATTGGAGGCTGCCAAGCATTAAGGAGCTACAAAGTATCGCTGATTATAGTCGTAGTTACCCTGCTTTAAATAGTGCTTTCATTAATTTTACTTTGGATCGTTATTGGAGCTCTTCTGTTTATGTTTTAGATGAAGGCGGTGCATGGGGTATAGGTACAAACACAGGTGTAACAAACTATCATAAAAAGGCAGATGAGCTTGGTGTACGTTGCCTAAGAGGTGGATATGCTGATGATACGTCGCCCCTTACGCTAGTATCTCCATACCCTGCCAATATGAGCCGTGGCAATGCCGGTACTTCTGACGAAGAGCACAATATTATGGTTATGGAATCTGTAAGTAAGACTCTATCACAAGCTGCCTCAAATGAGCGTGTTAAACTTAGGCAAGTTATCGAAAGAGGCAATGATTTCATAATGGGTTATTATGGTGGAGGTGTGCATGAAGCTGCTGCGCGTTGGTGGTATCAGCGTTATAACGAAGATGATGGTGCTCCTCTTGGTACGGTGACAGACACAACTCCATGGTGGGGCGGTGATGATGTTGCTATCTCTGGGCAGAAAATCCATCAGATATTAAATTTTAAATCGGTTATGGATGGAAATCTTCCCTCGGGTTGCCCAAATATACATTTAGCAGATATTTCTCAAAATAAAAATCGAATAGTTTTGCGTTATGAGATTCTTGCAGTGGGTACTTTTTATGACCATGAACAAAAGTTTGATGCAGAACATCATGGTGAAATATGGGTAATAGAGCTTAGCTTCAATCAAGAAAACAAAATGGATGATATACGATTTTTAGTTGGTTCAGATATTCAATCTTCTCGGCAAGGGCTTTTGAGTGCTCGCTCGTTACTGATGTTTCCTTTATGGTTGGATAAAAAAGAACTTATCTCACGAAAAAAAGCCATAAATGAGATGGAACAAGCCTCATCAATTTGTAATAGTTATTAAAAGTTATACGAGGGCTAAACTTTTAACTTTGTTACATGTAACCTTTCCAAACCCCAAAAAATCTTTACATGTAAACCCTAATCCGCACCATTTTCTTGCTTCTCTGCCCCGCTTCGGATGATGTCTGCACCGTATTTATCGCGTAGTTTGGTGAGCTTTTCGGACAAGCGTTTTGACTTTTCGTCCGCCTGTGCATATAAAAGCGAAAAGGTTTTGGTTTGCGTGGGGGTAATGAAGTTTGAAAGCGCCAGTCCAAGGTGAAGCACACCATAATGCGGATGGGTGTCGAGCGATGAGAGCATCTGCACAACCCATTCGCGGTACATTCCCTCGCTAAATGAGCGATCGAGCGTTTGTGAGCTTTTCGAGGAGATGCCATTTTCATAGCGCATATACAGATAATAAGTCGTTGGATGCAGATCAAGCTTGGCGATGGTGTAGGAGAGGTGGCGTGAGAGAATGATGGCACGGCGCAACACCTCTTCTCGGTTATGAATCACATGAAAATTGCGTGAAATGCCGATGGAGCGACGATCGCGTTTGGTGACAACGGGTTCATTATCGGCTCCACTGATGCGCGCGATGAGATCTTTGCCGATGGTTCCCCATGTTAAGACGAGCTTCTGATGCTCCAATACTTCACCCAACGTCGCGATGCCGTAACTCTCAAACTTCTTTTGAAGCACGCGTCCGATGCCAGGAAACGTGGCGATGGGCATAAGTGAGACAAAGGACGCAATCTCATTTTTAGGAACCAACGTCAAACCGTAGGGTTTTCTAAAATCCGTCGCAAGCTTTGCGATCCACTTGGAACTCGATGCGCCAATGGAGATGGGCAGATCGAACTTCTCTAAAATCTCTTGTTGCAGGGACGCCATAAAAGCGTGCGTCTCCTCCTCTTTGACCCAACCTTTGAGATCGCCCCAAAACTCGTCAATGCTGTACTGCTCCAAAATGGGAATTTTCGTCTCCAAAAAAGCACGCAGTTTGGTGGAGAGGAGTTGGTAAAAGAGATGATCACTGGGGATAATGAGCAGTTTTGGGCACATAGAAAGCGCGTCATGGAGCGATGTGCCTGTTTTGATGCCATACTTTTTGGCTTCATAACTTTTAGCGATCACGATGCCATGCACCCTGCCCCGCTCGTCCAAAAACTCGCTCTTCCATGCGTTTTGATCAAAGCCATGAAACGCTTTTTTATGCTGCATCAGTCCGTTAAAACCACCCACTGATTCGGTCATAACGCTTTCACTGTCTTGTGTGCTGAAGATTTTACTATCACCACTTTTGCAGACCACGACGGGTTTTCCCCTAAGTTCAGGGATTCTCGTGCGCTCAGCAGAGACAAAAAAACAGTCCAAATCCAGATGAATAATCACACAAAACCCTTTTACATGTAAAGATAACAAGAGTATAGCGCCATTTCAAAAAAAGGGTTCAAAGTATTGCATTATGAAATTATTTTTTATTAGAGTTCTTACAGGACTCTAGACACGTCTTTAAAGCAAAGCTCTAAAGACTACGTTAACACTGAGTTTTCTTCGGCAGAATGCCCACCACGCACCTTGTGGTGCTCTGAGTTCTTGCAAAATGAGCTTGCAAGAACTCTATTGTTTTTTTATTTACTTTAGGTTAACACCGCGTTTAATCTATTCGCCTATACTTTCTTTACCAAGACAATTACCTCCTTTTTGTGTATCACTCAATCACTTTAAAAGATGCACTCAGATTGCCCGGTCTGAGTGCGACTCTTTGCCCTTCCCTTTTTTTTCAACCTTTCACACCTTTGTAATCAAAATAAACCTTACTTTTAAGTAGAATACGACACAAGAACAGTAAGGAAATAACATGCGTTCAATTGGCAATTTTTTATGGTTTATTTTAGGCGGCGTTTTTATGGGACTTTGCTGGTGGTTTGTAGGGCTGTGTGCTTTTGTCACTATCATCGGTATTCCATGGGCAAAAGCGTGTTTTGTCATCGGTCAATTTACATTTTTCCCTTTTGGCAAAGAGGCGATCAGCCGCAAAGAGCTCTACCATAAAGACGATGTCGGAACCAGCGGTCTTGGGACGATTGGGAACATACTTTGGTTTGTGTTTGCGGGTGTTTGGCTCGCCCTCGGGCATATCTTCTCCGCAATTGCCTGTTTTGTCTCGATCATCGGCATTCCTTTTGGCATTCAACATCTCAAACTCGCTGCCATTTCACTCTTTCCCATTGGTCAAACCATCGTCGATAAAGAGGTCGCAGCTGCCGCTCGGAACTACAACGCAGAACAAACCGCCGCATCCATGCGACACAATAGCTAAATAGGCGCATTATGGAAGAATTTTTTATTTCAAGTATGCGAGAGTATGGGTATATCATTCTTTTTTTCTGGAGTATTTTAGAAGGCGAAAGTGGTTTGGTGATGGCAGGACTTTTGAGCCATACGGGCGATATGAACCTCTTTTTAGCCATTTTTATCGCAGGTCTGGGTGGTTTTGCAGGCGATCAGCTCTATTTTTACATCGGACGATTTAATAAAAATTACGTACACCGCACCCTCAAAAAGCAACGACGCAAATTTGCACTAGCGCATCTTCTGCTTAAAAAACATGGTTGGCCCATCATCTTTTTGCAACGTTACATGTACGGACTTCGTACCATCATTCCCATCGCCATCGGACTCACAGGTTATAGCGCTCAAAAATACGCCTTCATCAATCTCATCGCCGCGTGGTGTTGGAGCAGTGTCATCATCCTGCCTGTCTGGTTTTTTGGCGATGTCATTTTAGGTGTGATTACATGGGCGAAGGAGCATTGGTACTTTGCGCTTCCTTTTGTTGTTATTTTTATCGGAAGTATCTACTACTATTTTCATACGATTTCAGGGAAAACACTCAAAACAAACATACAACTCCCTTAGCATTTTTTAGATAAAATACGCGCGCATTTTTAGATTTTAAACGAGGATAGAAGATGGAAAGTAACGCTATAGAAGAGCATTTAAAACAGGTTGAAGAGGCACTGGAAGAGGTTAAGCACAAAGAAGAGGAGACCGATGGCTGGCTGTCGTACATATCGCTCAGTACGGCTATCATCGCGATTGTCACAGCGCTTGTGGGTTTATACGAATCGCAAATCACCTCTAAAACGATCTTGACCAAGAACGAAGCAGTTCTGTACCAAAGTCAAGCATCCGATCAGTGGAATTTTTACCAAGCCAAAAGTGTCAAGTCACACATCTACACGGTCAATGCAGAGATTTACCCTGAAAAAGCCGAAGAGTTCAAGAAAAAAGTAGCCGTGTATAAAAAAGAACAAGAGGAAATTAAAGCAGAAGCAGAGCGCATTGAAGCGTTAAAAGAGACGCGTAACCATGAGAGCGATCACTTCTATCACATCCACCATATTTTAAGCTTTGCGATCACCTTTTTGCAAATTTCCATCGCACTAGCTTCCATTTCAGCACTCACCCGCAATAAAAAGTTTTGGATGGGCTCTTTGGTTCTTAGTGCCATAGGTGCGCTCATTGCAGGGTATTGTCTTGTGCTTTAAACCCTTACCAAAAGGCGCCTTTCGCGCCCTTCTTTTTCTTTGTATTCTCCTTTGCCAAAGTACACTTTTTGGACTTGAACGCTATGGCGCGATCGAAATTGGAGGCAAAGGTGTGAAAGGGTATGTGGTTGAGTTAGAGCAAAATCAAGCGCACATTCGCTACCGTGATAGCTACAATACCGCTCCGCAAAGTGGTATTGATAGCAACTTTATCCTCAGCCAAGAGATGATCAACCATATCAGCGACGATGTTGCGCGCCTTAAAAAAGCGCTGCTTAAAGATCAAAATATATCGGAAAAAGAGCTCTTTATCATCGCGAGTAGCGCACTTAACAAAATTCAAAACAAACCTGCATTGGAAGCGAGCATTGAGTCTAAAACGCATCTGAAACTCTCTTTTATTGATGAGAGACAAGAGAGCATGTACGCCTTTTACGGCTCGGTTCCCAAAGCGCAGTGGAGAACCTCATCGATGATGGACATCGGTGGAGGGAACACCAAAGTAGCGTGGATCGATGAAAAGAATCGTCTCGACTTTTTTGAAATCCCCTTAGGCACGGTCTCCACAACCCAACGTGCGGATATGCTTGAAAACAATGCTTCTTTTGAAGCAAACTGTCTAAGCGTCATCCAAAATACACTCACACCGTTCCCCACAGCTGCAAGTAAAGAGACACTGTATACGAGTGGTGGTATCTTTTGGGCGACGGCGTATTTGAAGACCAATGGAAACTTAGAATCGTTTGTGCATCTTCAAAAAGAGGATTTTGAGCGCGTTATCAGCACCTTTTCGCGCGAACCAATGCACTGCAGCGACGATGCCACTCCAAACTGTTTTTTACTGCACTATTATGGGGCAAAAAACCTCGTTGCAGGTGCGATATTGGCAAAAGAGAGCATTGAAAAACTCCATTTTTTTGATCACGAAATCTATTTTGCCAAAGACGGCACATGGGTCATTGGATGGCTCATGATGCGTTAATTTTCACACCATTTTTTTCAAAAAAGCACTGCCACAACGGGGGCAATTGCCGTCCCATTCGAGCAGATGACTGCCATGACATTTGCTACACGCTGTGTATTGCAATAATTTTGGCAAAATCATGGACGCGTCGTGTTTACGTCCTCGGGTGAGAAAATATTTTACATGTAACCATAAAACTTTAAAGGCTTGTAAAAAAAGTCGTTTCGGGTGAGGTTTTTCTTGGAGATGGCGACATTCAAGGCAGACCATCCATTTTTTTTGCAACCGTGTATGACGGTAGATTCGCGCGAGTGTGATATGCTCCGTTTCATAACTGCAAAGCGGGCATAAGAGATAATAGCTTGCTTTCATAAAGTCTCCTTTATAAGCCATCCCTGCTTCTAGTAAGAAGTGTAGCACAAAAATATTAAACCATTTTAAAGTCTAGAAAAAGAGAGAATATGTCGATATAGGGTTAACTCTTTATAAGGAGTTTCCATGGACGCACTCAGTGCAAACAGCTCTGCAAGCTCAGGGACTTCGGTGCTGAAAGAGGCAACTAATGTGAAGGAAAAGATGCTCAATCAAATGATGGAATCGCTTCCCGAAACCAAAGTTACTTCGACACCCCAAGTCTCAGGACTCGCATCTGAAGGAATTGGCTCAAACCTTGATCTCAAGGCGTAAGCCCCAAGAGAGGTAACCCAAACGGGTTACCTCATCATTTTACATGTAAGATTTAAAACGTGTAACGAAGGTTCGCATAGAGGTAACGACCTGGCTCATTTAACAAGATCGTATAGCTATCAACGCCTGAAAGAAGCGAGATATCTTTGTAGGAATTCGATGTTTTATACGTTTTATCAAAGATATTATCAACACCCAATGTCACATCAAAATGTTTGGTTATTTTGTAATTGTATTTGGCATTAAACGTGGCATAACCTCCAATTTCTTGTTCACCATTAGCACTATCAATATCATCCCAACGCTTCGTAGCAACCATTTCGCCTTTAAGCGTATGTTCGGCGACATGGTAGCTGAGTGACGTAATGGCTTTAAGTGGGATAATGTCGGCTAAATCTTTATCGCTTTGCCCAGTAAGTGGCTCATCTTTTCGACCTTTAAGATAACTCATACCGTAATTAAGGGTGAGTGAATCACTGATGTCATAATAGGCATCAAGCTCTGCACCATAAATCATTGCATCAATGTTAACATATTTTTGGGCAGTCGAATTATAATAGATGTAGTCCTTCAAGAGAGAATAAAACACTTTTCCTTTCACTCCAAAACTATCAAAGTGCGTTTTAAAGCCAAGGTCGGCTTCATAATTGGTAGTTTGATCCAAAATACCTGTTGCATTGGTTGGATTGTAAAGCTCTTTGGCATCGGGCACGCGTGAAGCCTTTCCCAGTCCAATAAAATAATCAACATTATCATTCGCTTTGTAAGTCAAAATGGTATTGGCGGAAAGAGCGTTGTAATCGCTGTTATCTTCTAAAACTGTATTAGAAGGGGTTGAGTTGGTTTTAATCGTTGTATCATCAAAACGTGTACCCACTTGAATATTCACCTTATCAATCGTGGTTGTATAGTGAGCAAAAAGTGCCCTGTTGGTTGTATCAACATCTGGGATTGTGGTAATTGTCGCATAGGTTCTCGTTCCTGTGGAAACGTTTGTTTGGTATTTTTCAGCATCCCAATTACGTTGACTGACATCCACACCATAAGTCAGTTCACCATTACCCACTTTTGCAACATTCTTAAGTTTGGCACCTTCCATATCCGTGAACATTTTAACCGTCCAGTAGGTGCCTGCATTCCAAACCCTATTTTTGGTCGACATAGGATGTTCTACTTCTGATTTGTACGCTTCAAGACTTAACTCTTTTGAGAAAGAACCTAAATCATACAGGCTATAACCAAATGTATAAATATCACTATCGTCATAATCCGCATCCATCATCCGAGAAGGATAAAGCACATTATCACTACGATTCATCGTATAACCTAAGCGAATCTCTTGATTTTCTACGGGGTTAATAAACACTTTGCCCATAAACGTCTGCTTTTCATATGCTTTAAGATTATTATCTTTAAAGCGATTTGAAGAAGAGGCTGTTGTTGCAAGGTTAAGTTGATCAGAGAGTGTATTGCCATTGCCATCTTTGTACTGGTCACTCTCTTCGGTGGAAGCGCTGAACAAAACTCGTATCGTATCGTTTCCACCACTGGCACTGGCAGATGCTTTTTTATAACCATAGCTACCCACACCAAGGTTCACATCGCCACTAGGCTCTTTCGTTGGTGCCTTGGTTTCAGCAATGACTAAACCGCTGAGTGATCCAAAATGTTCCACATCGTAAGGACCTTCAACAATTTTGACATTTTCAATATTATCAGCATTGATATGCGTAATGGTAGGGTCCATCCGATTTGAACAACCGCCATAGACTTTAGATTCGTCGATTAAGATGTTGATATTATCTTTGTTTTGCCCTCGCAAGATAATATCATTGGCAACACCACTACCTCGAATCATCGTAATTGATGAACTTTGACGCGAAAGTGCTTCTGCAAGATCAGCTGATTTTAACTCTTCACCACTAATGTTTTTGACTTCTTTTGAGAATGTCTCACCTTCTACTGTAATGGCTTCTAAAACACCTGTTTCTGCCATTAAAAACGTCGATACGACCAACGAAATGCCCAAAACTCTTTTCATATGACCTCCCATGATTTTACGAATCTTGGAGTATAAAAAGTCTTTGTTAAATCACTGTTAAATTAGTGTCAAATTTGTGTTAAACATTATTTTAGGTGGTAAACAATCGGCACTTTAATCGTCACATTTTCCAAAGGAAGCGGAAAATAACTTTTGGCTCTGTGTACACTTTCGATAGCAGCATTGCTTAAAAGTTGACTTTTTGAAGTGGCTTCCACACTTTCAACTTCACCCGTGGGTTTGATGGTAAAACTCACTTCCACTACACCTTCAATGGAGCGTTTCCGTGCAAGTTCAGGGTAAGATTTGGCACGTTGAAGTGCTTGGGCAATTTCATCTTTATGCAGGTCTAAATACGAAGGTGTTTCTACAGGAGCGCTTATTTGAGGTGTCGTGGAAAGAAGCGGTGATGCGTCCGCTACAGGCGATGAGGCATTGTTATCGATAACCGTGCTCGCCGATGGAAGAGAAATGGGCTTGGAGGGTTTCTCTTTTTGAGGAAGTTTTTTAAGAGGTGCAGGTTCATACTGTTTGGGTGGCAGTGGCTCTTCTTGCTGACGTTCCTCTTGCTTTGGCGCTTCACTTTGCGCAATGACAGTACTGATTCGCAAGGAAATAGGCGTACTATGAGACAATGTTTTGGGGTTTTCAAGCGTTAATGTCATTAAGATGAGAAGCAATGCAAGATGCAACCCCAAGGAGAGCAGTAAGGCAAAACTCAAGCGTCTCATTTTTCGATAACAATATCAATTGATTTAAAATGATGCACATTGAGCATATCTAAAAGGCCTACAAAAAACTCAAACGGAGCTTGCTTAGCGCAGTTGATCGAAAAGCGCGTCTCGTTGGCTAGCGTTGCAAGATGGCTTTGAAGTGCTTCATGCGAGATGGGCGTTTTTTCTAAAAAAAGTGCGCCCTGCTCATTAATGCTTAAAACCACACTGGAAGGCTCTAGCTTTTCCGTTGAAGCAGACTTTGGCACATCAATAGGCAAAATCCCTTTGGCGATAAACGTCGATGTCATCAGTACAATCGTCAATAAAACGAGTAAAATATCGACAAAAGGGATGACGTTGATGCTATCAAATTTCTTCATCGAACACTGCTAAAAATCGCTCAGAGTAACGCACTAAAATGTTGTTAAACACCATCGATAAAATGGCGACAACCAATCCAACTGCCGTTGTTTTAAGCGCAAGGGCGAGAGAGCTCATAATTTTAGAAGTCTCAATGCTCTGTTCTGACATGTTCGTAAAGGTGAGCATGATAGCAAGAACCGTGCCTAAAAGCCCAATGTAAGGGGCGTTTGAAGTGATAGTGGCGATGGTGGTGAGATGATTGCTCAGTGCAATTTCAAGTGATTTTTTGGTTTTATACGACGTTACATTCAGTGCTTTATAGAAAAAAATACGCTCAACAAAAAGCCCACACGAGAGGATGCTCATCGCAAAAAGAACTCCCATAACACCATAATCAATCGCAAATTTTAAATATTCCATAAAGCGTCCTCACCCCTATTTTCCTAAGGGGTGAGTTTATAAAGCAAGTGTTAAATTACTGTTAAATACTTTTACATGTAAACTAGCGTTTTTTCGCCAAGAGGCAGAATTTCTGCGATAATCGAGCTATACGTTAGCCCTTCATTAAGTAGGTGTTGTAAGAGTTTTGGGGCATCGTTTTGCGATACTGCGATCAAAAGTCCACCCGATGTTTGAGCATCGTACAAGATGATCTCATCTTTGTGTGGTACTTTGGCATGTACTTTGGAGCTTAAATAACTTTTGTTATTGTACGCACCTGCAGGGATAATGCCCATATCCGCTAGTGCTCTGGCTTCATCTAAAATCGGAATATTTTGCATCTCAAACGCAATGGTCACTTGATTGAAACTCATCTCTGAAGCATGTCCAAAAAGCCCAAAACCCGTCACATCGGTGCATGCGCTCACGTCGTATTTTCTCATGATTTGAGACGCTTTATGGTTGAGGGTTGCCAGGATGGAAGCCACTTTTTCAACCACGGAATTTTTCAGCATATCGGCTTTAATCGCCGTCGTTAAAATGCCCATACCAAGCGGTTTGGTCAAAATCAGCACATCACCAATGCGTGGTGTATTGTTTCGGTAAATTTTCTTGGGATGCACAAAGCCTGTGACACTCATGCCATAGGTCATTTCAGGCGCTTCGATGGTATGTCCACCAATGATGATACCACCGCACTCTTGAACCTTGCTCTGCCCACCTGCTAAAATCTCTTTAAGCACGGAACGCGGTTGATGACAGCCATCAAAACCGACGATGTTCATAGCCGTAGCGACTTCACCACCCATCGCAAACACATCACTCAGCGAGTTCGCCGCTGCGATCTGTCCATACACATACGGATCATCAACCACAGGCGTGATGATGTCAACCGTTTGCACGAGGGCGCGTTCTTCATCCAGATAATAAACACTCGCATCATCACTCGTATCCATGCCGACCAAAACATTTTCATGCGCACAGGAAAGCCCTCCCAATGCTTCTGTGAGGTCTCCCGGACCCAGCTTGGCAGCGCAACCCGCAGCTTTGACGTATTTCGTCAATTTTGCTTCGTTGTTCATTTAGTACCTTAATTTCAACTTCTTGAGCATGAAATGATCAAGAAGTAGTATGAGCCTTCCGCTTAGGAAAACCCAGTGTTAACGTAGCTTGAAAAGCTTTGCTTTGAAAGCGTTATTACAATGAAATGGTGCCTTCTCCACCAAAAAGCATCTCTATCGTGCCATATGCGTTGCCGATTTTACCGACTTTGAGCTTGTCTGTGACGCCAAAAAACTCTAAGCAAACACCGCATGAGTAGATTTCAACGCCTTTAGCTTCAAGGGCTTTCAGTACTTCCATAATAGGAGCACTCTCTTCGGCTGTGGTCAAAAGAACGGCTTGGTTGACACACACAATACGTTTGGGTAACTTCGGAAGCTCTAACGTAGACTTTAAAAAGCCGACGATGAGTTTTGCACCCAGTTCACCCTCACCTACTTTATCGCTTTTGAGAAACAAGGTTTTGTCTAAAAATGAGTCATCTTTCGCATCCACAACTGTTTTACATGTAAAGCCTTTGACAATGGTAATGAGGCTTTTGCCTTCCTCTAAATCTT
>DBTO01000274.1 GCA_002307095.1 Sulfurospirillum sp. UBA1314 | reverse complement strand
TGCGTCTCTTCTGAAAATGCGATAAACCGACCCGGAGGCAAAATGCCCTCAAGGGGATGATTCCACCGTAAAAGGGCTTCAAGACCAATGAGTTTATGCGTTTTAAGATCGGTTTGGGGTTGATAATAGACTAAAAACTGCTGCTCTTTGATGGCATCTCTCAGCGCATTTTCCATCCCAATGCGCTCATACGACGCTATTGTCATATCCAGAGTGTAGAATTTATAGGTGTTTTTCCCAGCATCTTTGGCTTTATACATTGCTGTGTCTGCATTTTTTATCAACGTCTCACCATCTGTTCCATGCTCAGGATACAGACTCACACCAATACTCGCAGTCAGAAAGAATTTTTGCTGTTTGTTCACAAATGGTGCTTCAAAAATGGCTTTAATTTTTGCGAGAATTACCTCGACTTCATGCTTCTCGCGAATATTTTCCACCAATAAAATAAACTCATCGCCACCGATGCGAGAAAGCGTATCGCAATGGCGAATTTTGCCTTGAATGCGAAGGGCGAGTTGCTTCAGAATCTCATCGCCATAGGAGTGACCGTAACTGTCATTGACCTTTTTAAAATTGTCCAAGTCAATAAAACAAACAGCGATCAAACCTCCTTGACGTTTACTGTTTTCAATCGCATGCGCAATACGGTCACTTAATAATAAACGATTAGGAAGTCCCGTCAGTGCGTCATTGTGTGCCAAAAACTCTAGCTCTTTTTCAGACGCCATTAAGCGCTCTTCATTTGCTTTTTTCTCTGTATTGTCACGTGCCGAGACAACATATGCCATTGGAAGCGTATCGTCTTCATTCTCATAGTAAGGAAAATACTTTACATGTAAGAAACGTTTTCCAAAAGCCGCAAGTGTCCAAAACTCATGCTCAAACGTCTCACCACCCAAAACTCGGTCGCTCAAATGCTTTAAATTTTCCATAAAATACTGCGCACCATAAAGCTCAGGCATACTGTGACCGAGTATCTCGTCTTGAGATTTATTGAAAAATTTATGATACGCTTCGCTGATCGCCAAATAGGTATAATTGCGATCAATCAATGCCAAAAAGTCATCCGAACTGGAGACGATTTTTTTGTACTGCTCCAAGTGTTTATTGCTAAATATTTTTGCTTTGAGCATCTCATTGGCATGCTTCGCAAGCTCTTCAAACTCTAAAAAACGTACATTTTGGGTATCGATAAACTGATCTTTTTTAACCAAGGAGTCGAAGAAATCAATAAAAAGTGTAAAGTCTTTACTGATTTTACGACTAATATAAAGGTACGAAAGCCATACAAGAAGGCTAAAAACAACAAACCATATCACGATGGAGTAAAAGGTGTGTCGCATCTCTTGTGACATCACCGTACGCAATTTTTCAATCTCTTCGTTGACATTTTTGACATAAATGCCAGACCCAACATACCACTCCCAACCATACAGAGGAACGACATAGCTCATTTTGGCTTGCTGTGTATCGGGTGTTACATACTCGACAAAACCGCCACCATCTTTGGCTTTGTGAATCAACTCTTGAATCAAATATTTACCATTACTGTCGCGAACGTTGAAGATATTTTTCCCTTTTCTTGGTCCAGAAATACTCACACCCTCCCACGTTCCAATAAAAATATAATTACCTTTCTCTTTATCAAATATCAGACGCTGTTCATCATTGGCAAGCTCTTCTTTGAGCTCCTGTTCAACATCATCAAGGTAAATACCCGACCCCAAGACCCAACCATAAGGCTCAAAGAGTTTGACATAGGCTATTTTTCGAGAAAGTTCATTGGAATCACCCTTTGGTTTTTGCCATACATAGTCGTAAAATCCCTCTTTTTCATTTTGCGCAATTGAGAGCATGTGCTCAATTCCAGACGTCATTTCACTGTTTTCCAAATGAAGCATATTTTGATGCTCCATTTCCGGATGATCCGGATAAAGCATCTCGACGCCGTCTAAGCGCGTAATAAAATAGTATCCGTTTTCATAACGCATAAATCGCAATGTTTCGAGAATTCTTTGTTGAATAAAGGCTGAATCGTGTGTCTGCTTGTATTTGTCATAAATCTGTGTCGCAATATCGTGCGCACGGTTAACGCGTGACTGTGTGAGTTTTTGGGTTTTAACGTAGGCTTTAGTGCGCTCTTTAATAATATGCTCAGTAAAGCGATCAACTTGATCAATCAGTACCGCTTTTTGGGTTTCGATGTAATGATCTCTCAAATCAGCAGATTCACGCTCAAATGTTGAGCGCGCATTATAAAAGTTCAATGCAAAAAAGAGAACCGCACAGATAATGAAAAGCACAAAAGAGATCAGATGAAAATAGTGAAACAAACTTATTTTTGGGCGTATTCGCATCTGTCTTCTCCTTAACTATAGAGATTACTGTTCACTATTTTGATTATCGTACCGCTTAAAGAGATACATCAAAAACTGGATCAGTGTCATAATAACTATTCCTTCCATCAAAGCAGCCACGATAAAGGAGGCATACTCTTCTTCCCCAATGGCACCGTTTTTAACTGCAATCGTTGCAATAGCAACCAAGAAGGTTAAAGGCATCGAATCCCCTAGACTGAAAAGAAAAGTACTACGAAGTCCTAAATAACTGTAATATGCAGCAAAAGAACTCGCCATTCGAGCTCCGACCATTGCAAGAACAATCCAAAGGGCATGCGTTAAAATCGTTTGGGTAAAGACAAGATTGAGATCGAGTGTTGTACCAACAAAGATAAAAAAAAGTGGTACTAAAAAACCGAATCCAAACATGGAGAGCTGATGGGGTAACTCTTTTTTATGTGCAAAAAAGTTTGAAATAAAAATACCAGCGATAAAAGCACCCAAAACCATGTCGATCTCAAGCCATTGCATCGTTGCAATCAAAACAAAAAAGAGTGCCATACTAAAACGTAAACTCTGTTGCATTGTATCATTCGTTGGCATGATAATCCTCTTAAGATTTGGATACCACCAAAAAATGATCTTAAGTAAACGGTATAAAAAGTAAGAGGAGAAAAGAACCGCAATTAAGATGAGAATACTTTTAGCAAAATGCCACCCTAATCCATGTGTAATCGCTCCGTCAAAAATAACCAAAGCACCAATGCTAATGAGCTCCCCAATAACACCAATAATCAACGAAAGCTCCAACCACTTATGTTCACGCCCATGCTGATTGATCAGTGCCATAATCATCCCTAAAGAGACGATAGGAATCGCAACAATATAAACAGGTGATAGTCCAAAAACGATGTAGAGAATAACAGAAATACTGTACAAACAGATAAAATATAAAATAGCTTTTTTCAAAAAACGATCGCGGTAGTGTAAAAAACGCTGAATGTCGATCTCAAGACCAGCTAAAAACATGAGGTAGAAAAAGCCTATTTTTGCGAGGTTCCGAAAGACTTCATTGCCTACATGTAAAATCCCCAGCCAAACCGCAAGCGAGCCTAATAAAATCTCAACAACGGGGGTAGGCACACGAAAAAGGCGCGAAATAATCGGAGAGAGTACCATCAAAAGCACAACATGCGCTAAAAAGATCAGATTTTCCAAAAACATCCTTTTTT
>DBTO01000079.1 GCA_002307095.1 Sulfurospirillum sp. UBA1314 | reverse complement strand
TTCATTTTAGCTCTCGTTTTAATCCTCTGTTGTACCTTGAGCTTTTAGGCATTATGCTTCGTAAAAACCCCGACATTATCCATACTCATAGTGCAAAGGCAACGGAGCTGATCTATACCATCAGGCATTTCATTTCAGCCTTGCATGTAGCAACCAAACACAATGCACGCAAAGGTAAAATTTTCAATCAAATCAAACATGTGACCGCCGTTTCACGAGAGGTGCAAAAGAGCATTACGCCTCGCAATGCAACGATTATTTACAACGGCATTACGCCAAAGCCCATCACACCCATCGCACATCCACAAAAACCTTTTCACATTTACGCTATTGGAAGACTCGATCCTATCAAAGCGTATGATCGATTAATCGAAGCGTGCGCCAAACTTTCGTTTGATTTTAGACTCCACATCGTTGGAGAAGGTAAAGAACGGGCCTCTTTAGAAGCCCGTTCCAAGCAGCTAAATATCAGTGATAAGGTCATTTTTGAGGGCTTTCAAAGCGATATACCCTCCTTGATGAATCAAAGTGATCTTGTGGTGATTAGCTCGCACAGTGAAGGATTTAGTGTTGTGATGGTTGAAGCATTTTTTTACGCACCTCTTTTCCTTTCAACCAAAGTCAGCGGTGCTACAGAGATTTTGGAAGAAGCATTTTTGATGGAACACGCCACAATGCAAGCCAAAATAGAAGCTATTTTGAATGATTACGCAACCTATCAAGCACAATTTGAGGCATTGCGTCTTCGCATTCAACCCTCTTTAACGCTTCACAATACCGTAGCACAGTATCGCGCGTATTATGAAACCTCTTTAAAGGAAGTCCAATGATCGAAACACTCCTGTTGTGTCTCCTTCTTCTCATACTTGCAGGAGTTATCCATTTTTCCCTGCGTCATACATGGTGGCGTACCGATGTCGATTTGAGTCTGCCTCGCATTTTAATGTACCATATGATTAGCCCCCATCTTCCCAAAAAACAATCGAAATTTAACCGTTTAAGAGTCACCCCTGAATCCTTTGAAAAACAGCTTCACTGGCTACATCAGAATCACTGGCAGAGCATGAGTATGGCAGAACTGGCTGAGTGCCAAAGCATCCCTCCTAAAACCGTCGTTTTAACCTTTGATGATGGCTATGCCGATAATTACATTCACGCCTTCCCTCTTTTAAAACGCTACAACATGAAAGCGACTATTTACATCGTCACAGAGCGTTTTAACCAAGACTGGGCGACCGATAAAGACACAAAACTGAGCAGCAACGAACTCAACAACGAAGCGATGCTCACCCATGATATGGTGCGCGAAATGCTCTCTTCAGGGTTGATTGACATTGGAAGCCACACGATTCACCATGCCAATCTCCCGACACTCTCACCTGAGCAAAAAGAAGAAGAGATCGCCCACTCTAAAACCATTCTCGAACACACCTACGGCTTTACATGTAAAAGCTTTGCCTACCCTTTTGGCTTTTACGATGAAGCTTCCCTTGCCTTGGTACAAAAGAGTGGCTATACGAGTGCTGTTACCACCGTTGCTAAACTGATACCATGGAAAGAGCAAAACCGCTATGAAGTGCCTCGCCTTATCATCAGTGGACGCCAAAGTCTGTTTGATTTTAAACTCAAGATGCAAAAAGGGCGTAACCGATGAAAAAACTCTGCCTCGTCAAATTCAGCGCGCTTGGCGATTTAGCTCAAATTGAGCCTTTTTTACCCTCTCTTGCCCAAACGTTTAGCGTTACTTTTTTGACATCATCTATAGGGTATGAGTACTATAAAGACTCTCCTTATATTCACCATTTCATTGTTTTAAAATCAAAAAAAATCAAGCATCTTTTAGAAACGATTCCACAGTATGCTGCTCAGTTTGACTATTTCGTTGACCTTCAAGGCAATGATCGTAGCAAATTTCTATCCTTGTTCTCTTTCACAAAACGCATTGGAAACTACACAAAAGCGTTTAAAACAGCAACCATCCCAGCATCTTTAAAACCCTACATTTCAGAGCAGTCGGTCTATCATCTTGATCTTCTCTCCATCCTTGCACAACTGCCTATGACATTTGAATTTACGCCATTTGAGAAAAAGCAAAGATCGTACATCGTTTTAAATTGCGGTTCAAGCCCTAAATGGGTTTCCAAACGCCTTCCCCTCCACACATGGCAAGAGATAGCGCAGGTGCTTTATGAGGCATTTCACCTCCCTTTTATTTTCACGGGCGAAAAAGCAGAATACGATTACATCGAAACCATTGCCAATGCCATTGCCTATCCAAGCGAAATACATGCAGGTAAAACAACGATTAGCGAGCTCAAAAAACTCCTTGCCAATACGTTTTTAACCGTCTCAACCGATTCTGCATCACTGCATATCTCCAGTGTGCAAAAAACACCGAGCATTGGTCTTTTTGGTCCAAGCAGTTGGATTTATGCTAAACCGTTTGGACCTTGGTCAGAAGCTATTTACGATCTGGAATTTTATAAGGGGAAGAACCCTCCTGCCAAAAACAAGCAAGAGGTTGAGGCATATTTTGAGGCTATTGATATCAAGCCCGCATTAGAGAAACTTGAGCCGTATCTGCGCTAAGGTTTTTCGGCAGTTGCCTTTTTATAATTTAAAATAATCGCAAAAAAGCTAATCGCCAAAATCATAAAGTAAGACCATCTTGCACTGGAGAGTGTTAGTGTGCTGTTGAGTAAGGAGAAGGCATACCAAACTCCCATACTTCCGATAAGTACATTGGCTCCCGAACGATAGGCACTAAACGCAATGGTTGCTAGCATCGCTAAAGCAAAGCCAATACCAACCAAGCCCTGCTCCGATAAAATATCCAGCCATGGACTGTGTGCATGGTAGGCATATTTTCCAGTTTCAGGGTTGATCTCATCACTTTCAAAAGACTCTTCATAATAATCAAAAACGCGGTACCTGTAATTGTGAAAGCCTACACCTAAAATTGGATTGTCTTTAAACGCTTCAATGGCGGTAAGCCAGATAGGAATACGGGTATGTTGCTGATCTTTAAAAGGATGCGATAATGTCTCAAGGCGATCCATCAACACAGGCGTTGTCGCGACAATGCACATCATTGCCACCAGCAACCCTCCCAATGCTGTAAATGCCCATTTACGATACGGACTCATCCAAGCAATCAATGGAATAAAAATGGCCATAATGACCAAAGGTCCGCGTGTTCCTGTCAAAGGTAGTGTCAACAGTAAGCCTAATAAAGCAGTCGCATACAACAGATACCTCTTTTTTGAAAACCCAGGAAATGCTAACATCGATCCAAAAAGACCAAGCCAAACTGGTAAAAGATGCCCGATCGTTCGTCGTTCATTAAACAAGTCTGAAACGCGTGAGCCTTCTAATGGGATACCAAAGAAATTGTAACCAACGAAAAACTGTACGATGGAATTGAGCGCCACAAACAGAACAACCCATGCTTGAAGCATAATGAATGTATCGATTTGTTGTTTAGTTACCAACGTAGAGCGAATTGCTAAATAGAGCAAACACCACATAAACAGATGCGAAGCCCCTGAAATGGCATACGAAGGGTTTACTGCCCATAATGCACTGAGGAAAAGATAAGCACACCATGCACTAAAGATGAGAAACAAAGGGTCTTTAAACACAGCCCAACGCTTCAAACGTACAACATCTATGAAAAAAGAGACGATAATTAAACCTGAAATAATTTGATACGATTTGCCTGCAAAAAATGAGAACGATAAAAGATAGATCAGGTATTCTGTGAGCCGTCCAATACTTAACTTCATCAAGACTCCAACTGGTAATTTTTTAACACATATGAGTGGTGACATTAAACTCTAATGTCACTAAAGAAAAGATGAACCCAACACATTAGGGATTGAGTACGCATTGTATTGTATTCAAATCGTAAAACAGCTTTTTCGATTTTTGAAATGTTACTTCTTGTCGATACTCTGTGCACGCATAACCTTGAAGGGTAAGATTCTCCAAAAAGGTTATGGGTTTTTCACTCTCCCAAAAGAGGAAGATTTCGTTACCCAGCGTGTAGGGTTGATTTGGCAAAGAAGGCGTTATGACGGTTGCATGGGGAAAAAAGAGTTTAAGATTTCCTCCCAAATATTTATCTTCGGCAACCATCAAATTGTGTTTGATGGTCGGAAATTGTTCTTTGAGCAGAACACGAAGTTGATCAAAAGGGTAATTGGTACGAGAAGGCTTACCTCGCATATCAATCAGCCAAGGTCGAACTAAGACAACTAAGGCAACGATAAGGGGAGCAACCAAAGAGATTAAAACAAACAGACGTGCCGATTTTACATCGATATCTTTTACATGTAAAAAGAAAAAGAGCGGAACAAGCACCACATAAGGCTGTAACCAACGCTCTTTGATATGGGTGGTACCACTGATCGCAACCATAATAAACAAAAAAGCAAAGATAATCGCGACATAGCCTATCAGCGCTCTATTTTCACGACTAGGGCTCCATATAAAATTCTTTTTGAAGAAGAGATAGAAAAAGAGAAAAAAAGGAGCGAGAGAAGCAATGAGTGTCGAAATGATAAGATCGCTACTTCCTTTTAGAAAATTGATGAGATGACTTCCAGTATGTCCCGCATTCATACGCTCTACCGTACGATTCGTTGCCACATCAAGGTGCGAGATAAACCATAAAAAATGGGGCAATACCATACAAAAGGCAATGATAATGGAAAGAAACAGGGGCTTCGTATAAAAACGTTTTCGATACTCGGGAATCAACAGAGCAACACTGCCTAATGCCACCAGTACAAGGATGAAATTATATTTAGCCAGTAATCCAATTCCTGCACTGATGCCAAAAAGTGCAAAATTCCATACGGTGATCTTCTCTTTTTTGGCAATATAAAAAAAGAGGTAAACCGTCATTGAGGTTGCGGCAGTTAAAAAAACCGTATGAGTCTGGTCGATTTGGGCATCCCACACCATTTGAGGGAATAAAAAAAGCGATAACGCACCCAAAGAAGCTTTGAGCTTATCATTCATAAAAAGCATACCCAGTTGATAGGTCATTAAATAGGTCAAACACAAAAGTGCATTTTTAAGCAAAGAGAGCCCAAAAATTGAAGTTCCTGTTAGTTTAAAAACACCCATTTGTAACCACGTATACAGTGGTGGCTGTTCATTGTAGCCTAAGCTAAAATACTGCGTAAGCATAATCTGTTCAGACTCATCCAAAACCGCAATATTGGTCGTTGCGAGGCGAATAAGAATCTGAAGTATAAAATAGCTCACAATAAACAGAGGAAATCGCTGTGTGATTAGACCTACCATATTACCTGTCTCCAAATGCTATTTTTTTGGTTTCATAGTTGTAAAAAAAGACGACGCCCATTGCCATGATTTTGGCAAGGAGTGGATAGGCTGTAAAAAAAGCTAACTTAGTTAAAAGATAGATGATCCCACCGCCTAAAAAAATACCGCCGATGGAAAAAAGAAGGGAAAGAAGAAAGGACGTTTTAAGACCTCTCGTGACATTAAACACAAAACTTCGTTGAAGGATAAAATTAACCACCATCCCCACACTCGCGCTGCAAAAATGTGCACTTACGGGTCTTAATATCAACAGTAAAACAAAATAAAGAAGAAAATCAACCCCTGTCGCCACAACAGAGGTTGATAAAAATTTAACAATCTTCAATATTGCTCTTTTGAATAGAGTAGCTCTTTTTCTTATCACGCTCTTTATTGTGCACAATGAGCTCCGAGACCATGCCCATCACAAAGATTTGCACACCTGAGCCCAGTAAAAAAATGGAAATGGAAAACAGAGGGCTTGAACCAATGGAACCCCCTTCAATCCATCTACCAAAGAAAAGATAGACAAAAAGAAGTGAACCCGCTGCAAAGAACAGAGAACCAATGCCGCCTAAAAGGTGCATCGGACGATTGATATAATTGGTAATAAAGACAACGGTTAAAAGATCAAAAAAACCTCTAGCGTAGCGCTCCCAGCCAAATTTGGAGACACCGTGTTTTCGTTCATGATGGAGCACGGGAATCTCTTTGACTTTAAACCCTTTTTTATGCGCTAGAAAAGGGACAAAACGGTGCAGTTCACCGTACAAATCAATCTCTTCTAAAACCACTTTTTTGTAGCATTTAAAACCACAATTATAGTCGTTGAGTTTCAGTCCACTCATCTTAGAGGTCATCGCGTTAAAAAGCTTCGAAGGAATCGTTTTTTCTTTGGGATCAAGCCTATTTTCTTTCCAACCTGTCACCAAGTCATAGCCATTTTCAATCTCGGCTAAAAAACGAGGAATTTCCACAGGATCATCTTGCAAATCCGCATCCATGGTAAAAATAATATCATAGCTTACGTGTTTAAAACCCGCATTGAGTGCTGCGGATTTTCCAAAATTTTTACGAAACGTAATAAAGCGAATGTAGGGATACTGCGCACTTAAATTTTCTATGACGTCTTGGCTTTTGTCGGTACTGCCATCATTGACAAACACAATTTCAAAAGGAGTATGAAGTTCCTGTGTCGCGTGATGGATGCGTTCTACCAACTCCAGCAAAGAGTTTTCTTCGTTATAAACCGGTATGACAATGGAAAACATAAATTTCTACTCCTTGTTGGTACGTGCATACATATCATCGATTGCTTGGCAGATAATATGCCCAATCATAATGTGCATCTCTTGAATACGTGGTGTATCATCACTGGGAACGATGATGTTAATGTCGCAAAATTCGCTCATCACACCACCATCTCGCCCGCTTAAACCGATGGTACGACAGCCCATATTGCGCGCGAGACTGAGCGCACGTACGACATTTTTACTGTGCCCGCTTGTCGAAATGCCAATGAGGACATCTCCCTCACGTGCTAAAGCTTCCACTTGACGGTCATAGATACGATCAAACCCAAAGTCATTCCCAACAGCCGTAAGAACCGAAGTATCCGTGGTTAAAGCAATACCAGGAAGTCCACGCCTGTCACTTTTATAACGCCCGCTCAGCTCTGCTGCAATGTGTTGCGCATCTGCCGCACTGCCACCATTGCCGCACAAAAGAATTTTATGCCCATTTTTCAATGCCTCAGAGGCAATCACACATGCAGTATAAATATGACTTTGCAAATGCTCGATTGTTTTGGCTATCACTTCTTGATGCGATGCCATTTCACGTTCTATCATTTCCATCATTCTATTATCCTTTTACCTTCGTCTATGCTCATACTTCGCATAAAGACTTTGGTTCCGAGCTGGCAAAAGTGAAACAGTTCACTTTTGCTGATCATCTCTCACCTTTTCTATGATCTTTGTCGTACTTTTGCCTTCGACAAACTGAACCAATCGCACCTCTTTAGCGATGGTGCTTCCCACAACTTCTTTCCCCTCATAATCAGAGCCCTTAACCAAAATATCGGGCTGAATCGCCATAATCAGCTCTATAGGAGTATCTTCTCTAAAAGGAATAACATAACTGACCGATTCTAAACTGGCTAAAATATACGCACGATCTTCCAACGGGTTAACTGGGCGATTCTCACCTTTAAGACGTTTAATAGAATCATCCGAATTGAGCCCCACGATGAGGATATCGCCAAAACTTTTTGCAATTTCAAGGTACTTGACATGCCCTACATGTAAAATGTCAAAGCAACCATTGGTGAAAACGATTTTTTGATTTTTCTTGGTTTGAAGAAGGCGAATAAGCTCCTCTTTGGTTTTGAGTTTACTTCCTGCTTTTGCACTTCTAAGACTATGCTCATACGCTTCGATTTCATCCAATGTCACCGTAGCACTGCCCAGTTTTCCAACCACCACTGCCGCCGCAGAATTGGCAAAAGAAGCAGCTTCTTGAATGCTTTTCCCCCACGCAAGCGCATAACCAAGTGCTGCTAGAACCGTATCGCCCGCTCCTGTAACATCGTATACTTCACGTGCAACAGTAGGCATCTTCGTAAAGGTTTCACCAAAAATTGCCATACCATCTTCAGAGAGTGTAATCAGTGCGTAGTCTAAACCTAAACTCTCTTTCAAAAGCGTTCCTGCTTTTTGTAAACTCACATCATCGACAATCGCAATTTTTGTAGCGATACTTGCCTCTTTTTTATTAGGAGTGATCAGTGTTGCCCCACTGTATTTACGGTAATCTTCCCCTTTGGGATCAACCAAAATTGGTTTACCATGTTCTTTTGCAAGGGCAATCGCTTTACATGTAAAAGAATCGGTCAAAACGCCTTTGCCATAATCGGAAAGCAAAATGATATCTACCGTACGAAGATAGTGTTCATATTGTACCAAAAGTGCTTGAACCGAAGTTTCAATAATATCCTCTTTGGATTCACTGTCATAACGCACCACTTGCTGATGTGATGCAATGACACGGCTTTTTTTGCTAGTTTTGCGCCCTGCTTGTTTGACGATGCCTTTCGTATTAGCCCCTAGTGTCTCAAGCAACGCTAAAAGCTCTTTACCATTGTCATCCTCACCAACAACACTAAGAACACTCACCTTAGCACCCAAGCTCAAGAGATTATTGACAACATTGCCCGCACCGCCTAACACTGTACTCTCTTTTTGAATATCAATCACCTGAACAGGCGCTTCAGGAGAGATACGATCACATTTTCCCCAAAGATAATGATCTAGCATTAAATCACCCATAACTAAAACCGAAGGTTGATATGCGCTTAATCTATCCATGATTCACTTCACTTTTAAAAATACGTTTTATCTCCGGTACATAGGCCTTGATGCCCTCTTCTAAACTGACACATGGAGCGTAGCCCAAATCTTTACATGTAAAAGAGATATCCGCTTCCGTATGCACCTGATACGCGCTGTAAGGATTGTTAAAATACGCTGTTCCTAAGTTAGTTTTTAACTCTTTTTGTAAGATGTCGGCAATATCTTGAAAACTTCGAGGCGTACCTGTTCCTACATTGTAAAGACCACTTTTGCCCGATATGGCAGCTTTAATATTCGCTTGAATAACGTCATCAACGTAGATGAAATCGCGTACAATTTTATCGGACCCGTAAAAGAGGCGCGGTGTTTTACCGCTTAATATTTGTAATCCTAATTGTAAGACCATTGATGCTGTAGTGTTTTTGAAGTATTCACGTGGTCCATAGACATTAAAATAACGTAGCCCTATCACACGCATAGTCGGATTTTGAGCGCAAAATAGGCATGCTAGATGATCCATAGCGAGTTTACTAAATCCATACACATTTTGCGGTTGTTCATTTCCCACACGTTGGGGAGAAGAGGCATTACCATAGGTTGCAGCACTTGAAGCATATACAACGACAGCATTGCTTTTTTGAGCAAGTTTTAAAACGCTTTTAAACGCATTGACGTTTGTTTTGACCATAATGCCTTGGTCTAAAACCGTCGTATCAGAAATTGCTGCTTGATGGAAAATATAATCAAATGAGTACGCGAGCAGTTTTGCTAATGCTTCTTCATCATTGATGTCGCCACTGATGACTTCACCTTTGAATCCTAGAAGGTTCTTAAAGTGACCAAAACTTTTGAGATTGCCATTGGAAAATGTCGCCTCGCTTCTAAAAAGGTCAAAGATAACCACGTTACATGTAGGATAATTTTCTTGAAAATAAAAAGCAAGGTTACTACCAATAAACCCTGCGCCACCTGTAATTAAAATCGTCTTATCATTCAAATCGATGTCTGCATGTTGCATACAAAACCTTGTTTGCTAGTTAATGAGATTAATTGTATCCAAAAGAAAATTAACACAATATTTAGCTTGAGTGTTTTGGACTCCATTACCAATCAGAATCGTCTGCGTTATTCCAATCCCATGTGCGGCTTCGATGTCACTGGGTTTATCGCCAATCATCCATGAATGTGTCACATCAATAGCGAATGCCTTAATGGCTTCTTCAAACATGCCACTTTTAGGTTTGCGACAGTTGCAATGCGCTTCTGGCGCGTGTGGGCAGTGATAAACTGCATCGATTTTTATGTTTACATGTAAAAGTTCTTCGCGCATCCACGACGTTAGTTTTTGAAAATCCTCATCAGTGTAATACCCTCGTCCGATGCCCGATTGGTTGGTCACAATAATAAGCAGATAGCCTAAGGATTGGAAATAGCGCAAGGTCTCAAAAACGCCTTCGCAAAACTCAAAATCTTCGATTTTTGAAACATAGGCTCTGTCGATATTAATCACGCCATCACGGTCTAAAAATACCGCTTTTTGCATCTTATTCTCCTAACTCTCTGGTGATATCGCTAAGTAAATTAGTGTATTCAAGATAGCTAAAAGTGTCTTTTTGTGCGATTAAAGAGTTTTGTGCTTTTAGAAAAAAGATCTTTGCCTCTTCACGGTTTTTAAGATCGTATGCTAAAAATTTTCCCATGTAGTAGTTGGCGTAAAGGTGTGTCGGCTCTTTGGCAAGTACCATTTGAACCTCTTCAATCGCGGTGTAAATTTGGAGGTTTTTCTGAAGGGAAAGGGCAAGTTTAAGGCGTATCATATGTTGCAGAGTGTCAGATTGGAGACTTTTTTTATACATTTGGGCAGCCTCATTAAAAATACCCATCTCAAAATAGCCGTCTCCTAGTTTATTCCAAATCTCTTTATCGTTCGTTTTTGCGGCTTGCTGTTTGAGATTGGTCACTTTTAGCGCAAACGGAAGCACGGTTGCGATGCGGCTGTTTTGCACATTGTGTGGATCGATCGAGTACGCATCCACTAAAATTTCAAATCCTTTAGGAATTTGCCCCATTTTGAGGTAAATATTGGCAAGTTGGAGCATACACGTGGTGTTGGTTGGTTCCGTGATTAAAATAGTCTCGATCAACTCTTTGGCTTTTTGAGCATCAGTTCGTTCGACTTCGCAAACACTGTGTGTTGCGCCTATCAATGTACTCGACACACAGATACATGCTGCAATTTCTCGAAACAAAGGAACCCCTATTGATGTAAAATGGGCTCGATTATACCCAAGTTTTGCCGAAATGAAAATAGAATCTTGCATAACATTTTCAAACCTAAGCAGGGTTAAAGTCTGCTTCGTTATAATTTTCCCACAGAACTTAAAAGGGGTATCTATTATGAAAAAAATTTGCACAATTTTAGCAATTGCGGCAGTATCTAGTTTGATGGCGGCCGATGGCGCAGCGATCTACCAATCCAAGTGTTTTTCCTGTCATGGAGACAAAGCTTCTAAAGCAGCACTAAATAAATCTCAAATTATTGCAGGTTGGGATGCAGCAAAAATTACAGCATCGGTTAATGGCTATAAAAATGGTGAGGGTGGACCGATGAAAGGTGTGATGAAACCAATCGCAAGCGGACTCAGCGAAGACGATCTTAAAGCCGTAGCTGCAACAATTTCTTCATTCAAATAACCATACATCAATCAGGCGGGGCGTATCCCGTCTGCTCTCTTTTTTGCTTCTCTTTTAAAATTTCCGCTTTTTTATGTTCCATCGTCACTGCATCATTCAGCGCTTCTTCGCTGTCAAACTGAGCGCCATCCAAAAACTTTTTGTGGTCATCAAATTGTCCACTGCGGATGCCCCACAAAAGTGCCCAGAGTCCAAAAGCACCTAAGAGCGTCGAAGCACTAAGCATCATTGCGATAATCCAACCATCCATTGTTACGACCTTTTTAAAACGTATTTAATGCGCATAGAGTTCCCGACCACGACCAAAGAGCTCAGCGACATCGAAAGTGCGGCAAAAAGCGGTATGATGTGCCCACTCATCGCAAGAGGAATAGTGATGACATTGTAGAGCAGTGAAAAAAGCAAATTCTCTTTCACCACGCGTAAGCTTTTACGTGCAATCACAAATGCTTCGTACAAACTTTGCATGCTATCATTGGCCAAAACCACGTCGCTGACATCAACCGCCACATCCGCGCCACTTCCCATCGAAATGGCAATCTCACTTTGGGAGAGTGCTAACGTGTCATTGATGCCATCTCCTGCCATCACGACCTTATGGCCTTTTTGGCGCAATGTTTCGATGTATGTCGCTTTTTCATGCGGTAAAAGGGCAGCTTCATACGTCTCAATGCCCGCTTCCTTCGCAATCGCTTGGGTGACACTGAGATGATCGCCACTAAGCATCACGATCTCCAACCCCAGTTTTTTAAGTGCTGCAATACTTGCATCTGCACCCTCTTTTAGGCTATCTCGAAGCCCAAAACTTGCTACTAACATGCCATCTATTGCAAAAAAGTAATGACTCAGTGCGTCAAAAGTGGAAGACATGCTCACAACAATGCCCTCATCGTGCATCATTTTGGCATTACCACCCAAAAGCTGATGCCCTTCAAAAACCGCTTTGACCCCTTTGGCTTCCACCGTTTTGATCTGCTCTAAATGCTTTACATGTAAACATTCACCCGAGTTTTTTAAAAAGCTTACGATACCTTGGCTAATGGGGTGATTTGAGCTTAAAACCAAGGCGTTAAGCAACGAAATATCAAAATTTTGGATATACGTTTTCTCAACCACCTCAGGTTTACCTTTGGTGATCGTGCCCGTCTTATCTACCACCAAAACATCGCATTTTGCCATGGTTTCAAGAAAACCCGCCTCTTTAAATAAAATGCCTCGTTTAGCCGCAAGCCCAAGCCCCACCAGCGTTGCCACAGGCGTTGCAAGGCTAAGTGCGCAAGGACAAGCAATCACAATCACCGAGATAGCTATAATCAGTCCTGTTTCAAACGAACCGCTGTGGTAATACCAAAAAAGCAGGGTTGAAAACGCTAAAAGAAGAATAGTTCGTGAGAAATAGCCTGAAATTTGATTGGCAAGCTTTTCGATCTTTGGCTTTTTATTCATCGCATCTTCAAGGAGAGTGACCAGTTTAGTGAGCATCGAAGAGGAGAATGTATTGGTTGCTTGGTAACGAATGACACTGTCTAAACAGATGGAACCACTGAGAATTTTGTCACCCTTTTGCATCAAAACAGGAATGGATTCGCCATTGAGACGGGAAAGATCAAACGAGCCTTCGCCCTCGGTGATTACGCCATCGATCGCCACTTTATCGCCTGCTCTCACTTCAAGGATCTCACCAATTTCAACGGAATCCACGCTGCTTAAGAGCTTTTCATCCCCTTTAATCAGCGTCACTTCGGTTGGCATCGCACTTCCAAAAGCATCCAGCGTGTCGACCGCTTTTTTCTTGGTGAGCACTTCTAAATACTTACCTGCAAACACAAAGGTGATAATCATCGTTACCGAATCAAAATAGACCTCAGCACTGCGTGTAAACATCGCGTACAGCGAGAAAACATAGGTCAGTGTCGCTCCTGTAGCAACTAAAAAGTCCATCGTCACATAACGATGTTTGATGCCATAATACGCCCCTTTAAAATAGATCGAACCTGTGTAAAAGAGTGTGGGAGTCGCCAAAATAAACTCAGCAAAATTGAGAATGCTTTTGATATTACTTTCCATACCTGTAAAATACCCCGCATACTGGGCAATAGCAATCCACATCACATTCATCGTGGCAAAAATACCCACGAGCAGTTTGGAGTAGTACTCTCTGCGTTGCACGTTAGCGCGCTCTTCACCACTTTTAGGGTCGTACGGATACGCGTTATACCCAATGCTTCGAATCGTTTCAATGATCTTTGAGAGCTTGATAATCGCACCATCCCAAACGATTTTGGCTTTATTATTGGTGTAATTGATCGAAACTTCCACAATGCCCTCTTGTTTGGAAAGCACCTTTTCATTCAGCCACACACACGCACTGCAATGAATGCCTTCAATAATCAAAGCAATTTCATTCAACCCTTCTTTGTTTGTTTTCACATATTTGGAAACAAAACCGTCCAGATCAAAACGATTTGTATCATCAAGGGCAAGTTTGGGAGGCTCTAACGTCGTTTCCGTGCCCATTTTGGTATAAAATGTATCGAGTCCTTCATCTTTTAAAAGGTGGTAAACACCTTGGCACCCTTTGCAGCAAAAAAATTTAGGAGTTTCAAAACTTGTGTCGTGAAGTAACATGGAGGCGTCATATTCTAAATGGCAGTGATCGCAACGTTGTTTGCTCATAGTACTCTTTCATATTTTTACACGTTTTTCAAGCAAAGCTCTAAAAACTACGTTAACACTAGGTAATCCTTGGCAGAAAGCCCACGCACCTTTGGTGCTTTTCTTCTTGCAAAATAAGTTTTACAAGAAGTTTATTTTACTCATCTAAATATTATTATAGCGTGACTTTTTTGTGATGAACCTGATACTAGCGTTGACTTTATTTTTTTTTCAAAACCTTTGTGCTAAAGTGCGTTCCCTACATGTAAATGTACGCATCATTGGGTCAAGGGAAGCGTTTGGAGAATACAAAAAAGCTCTATTTAAAAACAGGATTTTTCCTAGCACTCATATTGTGCCCTATTTATATTGCGATATCACATCATTACGATCTACTTGCCTACGGTTTACTGAGCGTTATCAGTACGCTTTGCTTCATTTTTGTTACGAAATTACAAAGCAGCAACGCGCACCTTAAAAATGAATTGCGCAAAAATCTCTACATTGATCTCAATACAAAACTTCCAAACCGTCTTAAACTCTTAAAAGACAACAAACAGCTCGATCCTAACATTGATTCCACATTGATTATCATCAATATTGACTCGTTTCAAAACACAAACAACTTTTACGGTCATAATTTTGGCGACACCTTTCTCAAAGTGATCGGTGACTGGCTTTTTAACAATCTCCCACCGGTGGATGCTACACTGTATAAATTTGAAGCCGACATCTACGCCATTTTAATTCGGGTTCCTTTTAACGAGTATAACCTCAAAAAATACCTCAAAAAAATCTCGATGAAAATCACCAAAGATCGCATCATCTGTAACGATGTCGAGGTCGACACAACGCTTTCGATTGGCGCACATCAAGGTAAAAAGAATATTCTTAAACTCGCTTCCATTGCCTGTAAAGAGGCCAAAAACAAACGTTTGCCCTACATGGTCTACGATAAAAGTAGCCACAAAGAGGCAGAATACCACAATAATATGATGATGAGCCATACGCTCAAAGAAGCTCTTGCAAAAGATTATGTTATCCCTTTTTTCCAACCTATTTTAAACCTCCACACCAATGAAATTGAGAAGTTTGAAACGCTGATGCGCATTCAAAAAGAGGATGGCAGTTACTATATGCCCGCTGAATTTCTTGATGTGGCAAAACACTCCAAAATCTACTCAAAGCTTTCCATGTCGCTGATTCAAAAGGCGTTTGAAACCTTTCAGATCTCGTCCCATAGCTTCTCCATTAACCTCTCTTACCTTGATATGACAAACCTTGTCACCACGACATTTATCATCGAAAAGCTTGAAGAGTTTAATGTAGGTCCTTGGGTTATTTTTGAGATTTTAGAGAGCGATGGTATCGAGAATTACGAAGCGATTTCTAAATTTATCAACCAAGTCAAATCGTATGGTGCGAAGATTGCCATCGATGATTTTGGCTCAGGCTACTCCAATTTTGAACGATTGACAGAACTGCGGGTCGATTTTATTAAGATTGATGGCAGTCTGATTAAAAATATTCACCAAAATGAAGAGACTAAAATCATCGTTAAAACGATTGTGAGTTTTGCCCAAGAGCTCAACATCAAAACCATTGCAGAATACGTCCACTCCAAAGAGGTTTTTGAGTGTGTTAAGGAGATCGGGATTGATTATGGGCAAGGATTTTACATCGGCAAACCCCATCCCGAACTTCCTATCAGCGCGCACTAACCTGTTTCGCAAATAAACAGAGGTAAATACCACTAAAAATCAGAACAATGCCACCCACATGGTACCACTCCAAACGCTCGCCTAAAAAAGCATACGCTAAAAAACTCCCAAATAGTGGCATCAGATGGGTAAATTGTCCCGTCTTCCCTGCTCCAATATGCGCAATGCCTTTATGCCACAGATAATAACACAAAATGGAAGTTACTAAAACCACATAGGCAATCACCCATGGATACTGTGACACAATCATCACTTCGCGCTCCAATGTGTAGCCTTGTGTCAGGTAAAAAGGTAACAGCATCATCACACCCAAACTGACCGTCGTGACGAAAAACTCCATACTACTCAAACGTGAAGGTCTAAATTTGACCAAAACGCTGTAGCTTGCCCAACAAAGCGAAGAGGCAATGATCCATAAATCGCCCTCATTGAAGCTCAATTGTACGATACTTCGCACATCGCCTTTGAGCACCAAAAAAACAACCCCTAGCGTTGAAAGAACGATGCCAATCACCTGCCTTTGGGAAATAGCTGTCTTAAGGATGAGCGACGAGAGAAACAGAATAATAATAGGAATAGACGAGTTAATAAGCAGCGCATTCGTCGCGGTCGTATGCTGTAAACCGATGTAAATAAGCGTGTTAAATCCCGCAATTCCAAGCGCTGAGAGCGCCACCAAAATACCAAAATGGCTTTTAAGTGCGCTGTAAATATTCTTTACATGTAAAAGCAAAAAAGGAAGCATCAACACCAAAACACCCAACCATCTAAAAAATGCCAACTCCCATGGCTCAATAGCACCTGCAACAAAACGCCCCAAGACAAAATTGGCAGACCAAAGCAGGACGCACACCACTAAAAGTAGATAAATTTGCATTCAAATCCTTTTTGATAAAGCGCAATTATAACCAATGTGACACGAATGTAACGCCATTACAACACTAGAGGGATAAACTTTTAAGCGTAAAAGACGCTAAAAGGAGCCTGTGATGATTTACCAACTAAATTTACGAGAAGTGACTTACGCGCTCTCAGAAGCACTTGATTATGTGGGAATTGACGACATTATGCACGGAAAACGTGTCGCCTGTATCGCGTGTGAAATCGCTAAAAAACTAGGTTGGCGACAATCAAAACTCGATAAAGTCATGCTAATGGCGATGCTTCATGATTGCGGTGTCTCTTCGACAGGAGTCCATCATGCGATTGTGAGTCAATTAGATTGGGAAGACGCTTATGTGCATTGCGCCATAGGAGCAAGTTTACTTCATGATGTGCCTTTTTATGATGGTTTTGCTGAGATTATTGCTTTCCATCACACACATTGGGAAGCGTTTGAATTCCAGATAGATGAAGAGATGAAACTTTACGCCAATCTGATTTATCTTTCCGATCGTATTGATGCCTTGCGTTCGCAATTTGGAGCACATTTGAGTCATGAAAAAGAGACGATTCGTACCATCATTCAAACCCATTCTCCCTCCATGTTTGCGCCAAAGCTGTGTGAAGCGTTTGTAGAGATTTCGCATCGAGACTCTTTTTGGTACTATTTAGACTCCTTTGCACTTCCTTATTACTTTAAAGATTGGATCGATCAAGGAGAAATTCAAGCCATTCACTTCGATGAACTTAAAAAAATCGCGATGATGTTTGCAGGCATCGTCAATGCAAAAATCTCTTATGATGCCCAACATACGGTGCGTCTAGCCTCATTAGCGCGCTTTATTGCACGATTGTACAATCTTTCCCTGCGCGATCAAGAGACGGTTGAGCTCTGCGCACTTTTATACGATTTGGGAAAACTTCGCGTTCCTGATGTTCTCGTAACCAAAACAGCGCCACTCAGTGATGAGGAGCATATCCGCATTAGAAGACAAGGATTTGATGCACAGATTATTTTAGGACAGATCAAAGGATTTGAAAAAATAGCCAAGACGGTTTCGCTCTACCACGAAGCGCAAAACGCTAAAGAAAAAGGCATCGTAGACGATGAAACCTCTAAACCTCTTGAAGTTCGCATTTTAACGTTTGCTCATACGATTGATGCGCTGATGCCGCTTCAAAAGAGTGAAATGGTTGAAACGCTAGAGGCGGTTATTAGCGAGCATCAGCTCGATCCGATCATTGTTCCCTACATCGCAACGTATCTTGACTCGTATCACCCTTATTTGGCTTCTAACTCCTTACATGTAAAAGATTTTGACGCATAAAGAAGAGAGTGTGATAGAATAATCCAAGGAGAAAAGAATCCAATCACATACAAATTCTCTAACTTTTTAAATTAAGAGTTTATTTATCCGAGTTAGCTATAATTTTCGCATCGATACACTATTTTTTAAAGGATATTTCATGGCATCAACCAAACTTAAAGGCAATCCAGTCGCACTCGCAGGTGCAGAAATTAACGTTGGCGATAAAGCGCCCGTAGTGACACTTGTAGCAAAAGATCTCAGTGAGATCAAAGTCGGTGGCGCAAGCGAGAAAACACAAATCATCGTGATCGTTCCTTCACTTGACACAGCCGTTTGTGCGCAAGAGACACGTACGTTTAACACCAAAGCTGCGGCAATTTCGGATGCAACGGTTGTGGTTGCTTCGATGGATCTTCCTTTTGCGATGGGACGTTTCTGTACCACCGAAGGGATTGAAAACCTTCAAGTCGGCAGTGATTTTAGAGACAAAGCACTGGCAAACGCATACGGCGTTTTAATCGCCGATGGCCCACTCAAAGGTCTAAGCGCACGTGCTATTTTTGTGGTAAGCAAAGAAGGTAAAGTGGTTTACAAAGAGATTTGCCCTGAAATTACCGAAGAGCCAAACTACGAGGGTGCATTGTGTGCACTAAAAGAAGCGGCGACACCAAGCGGTGGACACAAATGCGGTTGTGGCGCACGCTAATTAGCTGACTCTTGCTTCCTCTTGTGTCTTTAAAAGCCATAAGAGGAGCGTTTCCATCTGCTTCATTTTCTTCGCATCAATCATACACTCCGGAAGCTCTAAAATCGTCTCCAACAAGGCTCTATTTTGCAAAAAAGCGATGTTATACAGCGCTCCTTTTTCCATAATTTTTTCTAAAAAAGCCCTATTTTCAAACGCACCACTATTTTTTTGCGCACTTTGATAATGCGACAATCCTTTGTTGATCATAATACTATTACTCCTGCAAAACGTCCTGTGATTTTATCTCTTCGGTAGGAAAAATAGGCGTGATCGCAACAGGTACATATTTCTGAGATGGTAATATGTTCTCTTTTTATGCCCATGTCTAAAAATGCCTTTAAATTCGCATCTTGTAAATCCAAAAAGTAGTTTCCATTCTTTACATGTAAAAAAGATTCAAGCCCTTGGGTTGCCTCGAATCCTACTTCATAACAACACGAACGAATCGAAGGTCCCATCCAAATTCTAAGCTCTTGCATGCGTGTACCGAAATTCTCAACCATCGCACGAGCACATTTTTGCCCAACCTGCAAAAGCGTTCCCACACGCCCTGCATGTGCCACACCAATCGCCTGATGCACCTCATCGTAGTATAAAATCGGAATGCAATCTGCCACCATCACCGCAAGCGCAATATCGGGAACATTGGAAATCATCGCATCACACGTTGGCATCTCATCACCACTTTCGATCCGTACGATACTATCACCATGCACTTGATCCATAAAGACCAGTTTTGAAACGCCCAATTTCGCTTTTAAAATCGCTCGATTTTGGTTTACATGTAAAGCCTCATCGTTTACATGTAAACCAAAATTAAGACTCTCAAATGGCGCTTCGCTCACCCCATCAAAACGGTTGGTAAAAAAATGCTGCATCAGTAAATCGCCATAATGCGATCCACACTGTTCCAGTCAAGTCCCTCTTTTTGAGAGAACATATGATAAAGGTAACGTGCAAACATATCGGTCTCAACGTTGACTCTGCGCCCGATTTTATAGGTACCAATCAATGTTTGTGCTAACGTGTGCGGAATGATCGTCAAACGAAAACTTTTTTCGTTCACCTCATTTACCGTCAAACTCACGCCATCAATCGTAATGCTCCCTTTGGGAATCACAAAAATCAACTGTTTGGAGGGAAGACTCACCTCGATATCCAGCCCATTTTCTTTTTGATCCAGCTTTTCAATCACTCCAACGCAATCCACATGCCCTTGAACCATATGACCATCCAGACGATCACCAAGAGCAAGAGCTGGCTCAATATGCACCTTGCCTTTGAGGTTTTCGACTGCTAACAAAGAGCGACTCTCCTGTGAAAGTTCCACACTAAAACCAGCTTCAAAAAGAGAGATAACGGTCAAGCATGCACCGTTAATCGCAATGCTATCGCCAATTTTGGGTTTATACGTCGCACGGAGCGTTAAGACGTTGGTGGTATAGCTAAGCACTTCTGCAAATTCTCGAATCAAGCCTGTAAACATATGTACCTCTGTGTCGTATTCTTTAGTTTTATTATAGCGCTTTTAAATCAACAATTATAAGGAAAATAGGAGCAATAATTGGAAAATCAAAAGTTGACATTAATTTTAAATTTGTATAATGATTTAAACGCTTTGATTGGAGAAAAAGGTAATGAAACAGTGGACTCTTGCAAAAAAAGTATACATTCCCCTTTTTGGAGGATTGGTTATAGGCTTTATTCTTATCCTTTTTACGTCATATCTCAGTATCCAAGGGATCGAAAAAGATGTGTATGCCAAAGAGCAAGGTGAACTCAAAGTATACGTCAAAAATCAACTCGAAGCTCAATACGACGTCGCACTGACCAATGCGATTACAATTGCATCCAATTATTACGTGATTGAAGCGCTCTTAAATAACGATCGCGCCATTGCCACCAAAGGACTCAAAGAGCTTACCAAAGCGTATAAAGAAAAAACCAACTACAAAGAAGCGCAAATCCACATCCACACCCAAGACATCAAAAGTTTCCTCAGAGAGTGGATGCCTTCCAAATTTGGCGATGATCTCTCCAGTTTTCGCCATACCATCAAAAAAGTCAAAGAGACCAAACAGCCACTGACCGCCATCGAAATGGGCGTTGCGGGTATGTCATTGCGAGGTGTTGCACCTATCGTTAAAGATGGTGAGTACTTGGGTTCGGTCGAATTTATCGACACCTTTGATGCCGCGGTGAACAATGCGAAAGAAGATATCAAGGCAAGCGTGCTCTTTTTGACCGAGAAAAAACAGCTCAACCTCAGCGCAACCGCCAAAGATGCGCTTCTTGCCAAAGACACCGCCCTTTCTCAGAAAAAAGAGATCACCGACATGAAACTCTTTGAAGAGATCAAAGATCTTGACCTTACCAGCAAAGGAGCTAGTTTCTTTACACCCTCTTATTTTGTCGTCCGAGATGAACTCAAAGCCTTTGATGGAAGCAAAGCAGGTGAAGTGTTGATCGCCAGAGAGATTAGTGCGGTCAAAACGGTTGTGCATGAAGCGCAATACGTTGTCATTAAACTCATCATTACCATGTCGATTATCACGACATTGATTATGGCGATGCTGGTGATTACGATTAAAAAATCGGTCATAGATCCTGTGAAAGAGCTCCAAATACGCGCGGAAAACCTCTCCAGTGGTGATGGCGATCTGACCAAAAAAATGGAGATCAAAAGTGGTGACGAGATCGGTCTTGCCTCCCTTGCTTTCAATCTTTTCATTGACAAAGTGCGCACGACGGTGAGCATGGCAAAATCCTCCAGTAATGAGAATGCCTCGGTTGCCAATGAACTCAGCTCCACAGCCCTTGAAGTAGGACGAAGAGCAGAAGAGACTTCGTTGATCGTCAATGATACCAACCATATGTCTCGCGCTATCAAAGAAGAGCTCTCCCTCTCCTTGCAAAAAGCAAAACAGTCTGAAACCGAGATAGGTGAAGCACATGCAAAGCTCACCAATGCTAAAAATCAGATCATCAAACTTGCAGAGCAAGTCGAATCCAGTGCCAATACGGAAGTCGAACTCGCGCGTCAAATCTCACAGCTGAGTAATGATGCTGACCAAGTCAAAGGCGTTTTAACTGTTATCTCTGACATTGCCGATCAAACCAATTTACTCGCCCTTAATGCGGCAATTGAAGCGGCACGTGCAGGTGAACATGGACGTGGTTTTGCCGTCGTTGCCGATGAAGTCCGCAATTTGGCGGAACGTACTCAAAAAAGCCTCACTGAGATTAATGCAACAATCAATGTGATTGTCCAAGCGATCAATGATGCGAGTGAACATATGAATATGAATTCCCAAAGTATGGAAAATCTCACAAAAATCGCAACGGAAGTGGAAAAAAATATTCATGAAACTGCTGTTATTATGGACAATGCGACGCTTTCGAGTGAAAATACGGTGAAAGATTATATTAACACGGGGGTACAAATTGATGCCATCGTCGTTAAAATCGAAGAGATCAACACGATTACCGTTAGCAACACGCGCAGCATGGAAGAGGTGAGCAGTGCGACTGAGCATCTCAGTGATCTCACCGAAAAGCTCAACAACGTTTTAGGAAATTTTAGAACGTAAGAGCAAGAAGCCTTACGCTTCTTGCTCTTTAAAAAAGGTGTAAAAGGCTCTTGTTGCCCTTTGCGCCTCTTTTAAACTCACCTCTTTAAACTTCACGTTCCCACCCACTTTAAGTTGAGCAAGTTTAAAACAATCCACGGCAATAACAGAGCCAATTTTAGGATACCCCCCGATGGTTTGACGCTCTTTTAACAGCACAATCGGCTCACCGTGACTGGGCACTTGTACCGCACCATAGCAGATGGGCTCAGAGAGAATGCCCGAAGCCAAAGGGACAACTTTTTCGCCACTAAAACGATACCCCATACGATCACCCTCACCTCTAAAGGTATAAACACTGTTAAAAAACGTCTCTTGAGACGAGGCATCAAACATCGCTTCTTGGTAGCCTTTGACCAAGCGTACGGTAATGGAATCGGGGTATTTTGGGATAAATTTTCGTTCCAGTTTTCTCCTGTCCACAGGACATCTCGCGTCTAAGGTTTGAAGGAAATCGCCCGCTTTGAGTTTGCGTCCCTCCACCCCGCCAAGCCCCTCTTTGATACTCGTGGAATAACTTCCATACGAAAAAGGCGTTTGAAATCCTCCTGCAACGGCGATATAGGCAAACTGCCCTTCGCTCGCAAATCCAAAAGCGATCACATCGCCTCGTCTGAGTGGATAGGTCTGCCACAACGCGATCTTATGTCCGTTACAGGTAGGCTGCATATTGGCGCCACAAATGGCGATGCACATCTCACTTCTGGCTTTAAACGAAGCGCCACCCATCGCGATCTCAATAGAAGGCGTGTTAAACGCATTGCCCACCAAAAAATTGGCATACCCAAATGCCATCTCGTCCATCGCACCGCTTTGGGTAAGCCCAATGTCACTCAAGCCTCTGCGTCCTGCATCTTGGATTGAGCATTGCATACCGCCATTTTCGACTAAAAAGCCATTCATAGCTGACCTCCTAGCTTTAAAAATTCCTCTTTTGAGATCGACTCGTAGCGCACGCGATCGCCTACATGTAAAAGCGAAAGCCCCTCATACGTGGCATCAAACATCGCTGTAGGCGTTCGTCCGAGCACTTTCCACCCTCCAGGACTTTGACTGGGATAAACCGCACTCTGCCGATCGGCGATGGCGACACTCCCTTTGGGAACCACCTTCCGAGGACTCGCTAAACGAGACGTCGCTAAACGCGCATCAATCTCGCCCAAATAGGCAAATCCTGGGGCAAAACCAATCGCATAGACCGTATAAATCTCGTTTACATGTAAAACAATAATCTCCTCCACACTGAGGTTCTTCTCCTGCGCCAACAGCTCCAAATCAAGCCCAACCTCACGTCCATAATAGACAGGAATCGTGATAATTTTAGACTCACTAAGAATGAGCGCTTTCTCACCCTCGATGCTTTTTTCGATGATCTCACACACGTCATCAAAGCTCAAACGCATCACATCGTAACTGACCATCAATGACGCATAAGAGGGAATAATCTCATAAAATCCTTCTTGATCCTTGGCTTTGAGCGCATGATACGCTTTTTGCACCTCTTGAGAGATCGCAGGATCAATCGTGGTTCCAAAATAGACAATAACCGAAGATTCTGAAGCAATACTGTAACGTCTTTTCACATGCTTTTCCTTAACGTTTCTACCAATAAAACTGCCTCTTCATTGTCGCCATGTACACAAAGCGTGTCGGCTCTTAGAGCGATTCTTTTGCCAGTAATCGTCTCTAAAAGTCCCTCTTTTTGAAGCAGTTTCAACCGCTCAATCACTGCGTTAACATCGTGCAAAACAGCACCTTTTTGCGTGCGTGGCACCAATAAACCGCTCTCATCATACGCACGATCAGCAAACACTTCATACAAAAGTGCTAAGCCAAGCTCGTTGGCAATCGCTTCATATTTTGAGGTATCAACCATGGAAAGAATCATCAATTTTAGCGTTGGATTGACTCGCGCCACCGCTGTTGCGACAGCTTTAAAAATACGCTCATCTTTCATCATATCGTTGTAAAGTCCACCGTGTGGTTTGACGTACGAAAGCGTTGCGCCATTGGCACTTACAAAACCTTGAAGGGCTCCAATTTGGTAAATCACCATCGCTTCAATTTCATCCAACGAACAGACCATACTTCGTCTACCAAACCCCATCAAATCAGGATACGCAGGGTGCGCGCCAATGCTCACACCATGTTTGAGTGCCAGTTTGATGGAACGATCCATGATGAGCGGATCGCCCGCATGAAACCCACACGCAAAGTTTGCCATATCCACATAGGGCATTATCGCCTCATCCAGCCCCATCTTCCAAGAGCCAAAACTTTCCCCTGCATCACAATTTAATTTGATCATTTCATTTTCCTACGCAATAGCGAAATAATTTTAAAATAATGGTACCACAGTTCGTTTAAACAAAGAGGTCAATAAATAATCAAAGCGCAAAAAGCTTTACATGTAAAGACAAAAAGGATTGATCTAGTTTTATTTTCTCAATTTATTCTACAGAGAATTAAGAGTATAATAAGAGCTATTACGTATAAAATGAAGGTATGAGTATTATGAAATATGACGTTATAGTAATTGGTGGTGGACATGCAGGTATTGAGGCTTCACTCGCGTCCGCAAGGCTTGGGCATAAGACCCTTCTTATCTCTATTTTAGCAGAGCAAATTGGCGCTGCGAGCTGTAATCCTGCTATTGGAGGACTTGCCAAAGGTCACCTCGTTAAAGAACTCGACGCCCTTGGCGGACAAATGGCACTCGCAACCGATGCTGCGGGCATTCAATTTCGCACGCTCAACCTTTCCAAAGGCCCCGCTGTCAGAGGCAGTCGCGCGCAGATCGATATGGACAGATACCGCATCTATATGCGAACCGTCATCCTCAATACGGAGAACCTGAGTGTCGCTCAAGAAGTTGCTGAGCAAATTCTCACCGAAGAGGGAAAAGTCACCGGCGTTATTACGGCGATGGGCAACCACTACCACGCACACAAAATTATCATCACCACGGGAACCTTTTTAAAAGGGCTGATTCACATTGGCGAGTACAAACACGAATCGGGTCGTGTGGGCGAATTTCCCTCCATTAAACTCTCTGATTCTATCCGATCACTGGGTATCACGATGGGACGCCTTAAAACAGGAACCTGTGCGCGCATCGATGCCAAAACGATTGATTTTTCCAAAATGGAGCTTCAACCAGGGGATGAGAATCCTCTTCCGTTTAGCTTTAGAACCGATCGCGCAAGTTTCAAACCGTTTCAACTGCCCTGTTACATCGCTTACACCAACGAAGAAACGCACACCATTATCGAAAGCAATTTTCACAGAGCACCTCTTTTTACAGGACAAATCAACGGCATTGGACCACGTTATTGCCCGAGCATTGAAGATAAAATCAACCGTTTCCGCGATAAAGAGCGTCACCATCTCTTTATTGAGCCTCAAACACGCGAAGCAACCGAATACTACATCAACGGTTTTAGCACTTCCCTTCCAACCGATACACAGCTAAATATGATCCATTCGGTTGAAGGAATGGAAAATGCAAAGATTGTTCGCTTCGGTTATGCCATCGAGTACGATTATGTCGATCCAACCGAACTCAACCATACATTAGAGACCAAAAAAGTCTCAGGTCTTTACTGTGCAGGTCAGATCAATGGAACCACAGGCTACGAAGAGGCGGCGGCGCAAGGATTGATGGCAGGCATCAACGCTTCCTTGGCACTCAATGATGAAGAGCCATTGATTCTAAGACGCGATGAGGCATATATTGGTGTGTTGATTGATGATTTGGTTACCAAGGGCACGAAAGAGCCGTACCGTATGTTCACATCACGTGCTGAGTATCGTTTGTTGCTTCGCGAAGACAATGCTGATTTGAGATTAAGCCCGTACGGTTACAAAATTGGTTTGATCGATGAACAAACGCATGAACATGTCGTTAGAAAACAGATGCAACTTGAAGAAGGGCTTGCCTATCTTGAAGAGACGATGCTCACACCTTCCAACGAGAACAACGCTTTTTTAGCAAGTATGGGTGAGGAGAAAATCACCGATAAAGTCACACTTCAAAAGATCGTGGCGCGTTCTGAATTTAGTGTTGAAAAACTGGAAAAGTTAGCACCCATGGTGAATGCGTTTAGCGAAGATGCTAAAGAGCAGATTTTGATTGAAGCGAAGTATAAAAACTATATCGAAAAGCAAAAAGATCAAATCGATACAATGAAAGAGATGATCAACGTTAAGATTCCGCCGATGATGGATTTTAGCACCATCTCAGGTCTTAGCAACGAAGTGGTCGAGAAGTTAAAACGCTTCATGCCGCCAACGCTTTTTGCCGCCAGCGAGATCAGCGGTATTACACCAGCAGCACTGGATATATTACATGTTTATATTAAAATGTTTAATAAAAAAAATAATTGACACAATATTGACGCAAATCTGTCATAATTGACACATGTCATAGATTCTTAATATAAGATGCGATAAAATTGTCACAAATTAAACTACACGAAAGGAACAAAGAATGGCTGTTGAAACAAGCAGAAGAGACTTTATAGGCATGGCATTCGGCGGTTTTGCAGCGGCAGGTGGGGTAATAGCCCTTGGCGCTATGAAAAAAACTTGGGACCCACTTCCAAGTGTACAATCTGCTGGATTCATCACCGTCGATCTCTCTTCGATGAAAGAGGGAGAAGTCCAAACGATCCAATGGAGGGGCAAGCCGATTTTCATTTTGAAAAAAAGTGCGGATATGCCAAAGAATGAAAAACGGGACGTTATCGCTGCGGGCAATACTTATGCTGTGATGATAGGACTTTGTACCCATCTTGGGTGTATCCCCACATGGGCGCCTGCTACGAAGCAATTTAAGTGTGCCTGTCATGGTGGTCAATTTGATGCAAGTGGTGTCAACACCTTTGGACCACCACCAAGACCAATGGACATTCCTCCTTTTAAAATAGACGGAGCGAAACTTGTTCTTGGTGAAGAGGGACCAGAGTATAAAAAACTTGTTCCTAAGAAAGCGTAAAGGAGAGACACGTGGCAGAAATTAGAAAAGCGACAGGCTTCATCGATTGGCTCGATCAGCGATTAGCCGTCAACAAATTTATTAAAGTGATGATGACGGAGTATTGGATTCCTAAAAACATCAACTTCCTTTGGGCAATGGGTGTTGTTTTAATGGTTCTTTTTATGGTTCTGATTGTTTCAGGAATCTTCCTTTTAATGTACTACAAACCCGACATTAAACTGGCATTTGACAGTGTGAACTATACGATTATGCAAGAGGTAGAGTACGGCTGGTTGTGGCGTCATATCCATGGTGTTTCCGCTTCCGTCATTTTCCTTGTTATTTACATTCATATGTTTACCGGTATCTATTATGGTTCGTACAAAAAAGGGCGTGAAATTATCTGGTTAACCGGTATGGCACTCTTTGGTATGTTCTCAGCAGAAGCATTTAGTGGTTATATGCTCCCATGGGGACAGATGAGCTACTGGGCAGCCCAAGTTATTACCAACCTTTTTGGTGGTATTCCTTTCATTGGAGAATCTTTAGTCGTTTGGATCAGAGGTGACTTTTTGGTTGCCGATGCTACCTTAACACGTTTCTTCATGTTACATGTACTTTTACTCCCATTGGTTATTCTTTTATTGATTGCGGTTCACTTCTATTCTTTGAGAGTTCCACATGTTAATAACCAAGAATCTGAAGAGTTTGATTTTGAAGATGAAGCGAAAAAATACCTTACTGGTCAAAAAGTTGAGTCAAAAGTCGTTCCATTCTGGCCAGTGTTCCTCTCCAAAGATTTCTTTGTTGTGGGTGTAGCCCTTACCATCTTCTTCTATTTGGTCTGTTTCCACTATGACTTTGCTATGGATCCAATTAACTTTGAGCCTGCCAACAATATGAAAACACCTGCACACATCTACCCTGAGTGGTATTTCTTGTGGAGTTATGAAGTACTGCGTGGTTTCTTCTTTGACATTGGTGGTGTTGCGGCGATGGACATTGGTTTGGCTGCGTTTGGTTTTGCAAACGTGATCTTTATGCTTTTGCCATTCCTTGATAGAAACACCGATCATGTAGCGCCTGCGCATAAACGACCTCTGTTTTTCGTTTGGTTCTGGTTACTTTTAATCGATATGATCGTTTTAACTGTTTATGGAAAACTTCCTCCAACGGGTAACAACGCATGGGTTGGCTTTGGTGCAACCATTACGTTTCTTGTCCTTTTTATTCTTCTTCCGATCATTACCAAAATGGAAGCGAACTGTAAATGTAATACTGGAGGTTGCAAATGAGAGAGTTAAAAATATTAGCCGTTGTAATCTTCTTTACGGCGGTTGTCTATTGGGGTGTTGAACCTTTTGCGCATTCCCAAATGCACCCTCATGTCGCTCCTGCTGATTTTGCATTTAAAGATTTGGGTGTCAATAGTAAAAAAGGAGATGCAGCCAAAGGGGCTGAAACCTTCATGAGTGCAGGTTGTATTGGCTGTCATGGTGTGAGTTCACAAGGTATGGCGGCTCCTATGGATCATGCCAGTGCTTCTGCAAGCTTTGGTGTTGTACCACCTGATCTTAGCACTGCTGGCGCGATCTATGATAAAAACTTCCTAGCAGCGTTAATTAAAGATCCAACTAAAGCGCTTAAAGTCGAGCACAAGTTTAATGAGTCTCGTCCTCATCCGATGATCGCGTTCTTTGGTCTAGGTGGCGATATTGACCAAGAGATAGCCGATATCGTGGCATATCTTCAAAGTATCGCTCCTGTTACACCTATGAGTGACAAACAAGTCTTTGCTGATGCGTGTCAACGATGTCATGATATTAAATATGACAAATTGATGAGCACAACCGATAAAGAAGCACTTAAAGCGTATATGGGAACCGTTCCACCGGATCTTTCGATGATGATTCGCTCTAAAGGGACGGAGTACCTTACAACGTTCATCAACAATCCACAAAAACAACTCGTAGGTACCTCAATGCCTCGTGTTGGGTTGAGTGAAAAAGCTCAAAATCAAGTGATTGCGTATATGGAAAAAGTGGGCGATAGTAAAAAAGCTGAACGCGAAGACCTTGGGTATAAACTCATTGGATATATGGTTCTCTTCACACTTCTAGCCTATGCTTGGAAAGTGAAAATCTGGAGAGAAGTTCACTAGAAACTATTTTACATGTAACGCCACCTTACGGGTATTAAGGTGGCGTTTTTAAAAGGAGGAAATAATGAAACGCCTTCCAATTACGATGTTACTCGCTTCCCTCTGTCTTGTCTATTCTCTCAATGCTGCCGATCAAGTTGAAAAAATAAATGCCGTCGTTATGCTTAACATGGAAAATGGTTTAGCCAATATTCAAAAAGGCTTTTTATACAACAATATGAAACTCATTCAAGAAGGAATTGAGCAGGTTGAGAAAGAAAATAGCACGTACGATAACCGCGATGCAATTAAATCTTTTTTGCCTGAAGGTAAAAAGCAGATGGAAAATCTGGCATTTCTCAGTTCAAAACGCATTGAAAATGCAGCTAAAGAGATGAAGTATTATCTCTCAGTAAATCAACCGAGAAAAGCGCATAACGCATTTTCCGATATTGTAAATGCCTGTACCGATTGCCATACGTTAATTCGTGGATGGTAAAAGAAGAAAAAAAGAGAGTTAAACGCTAAGAGAGACTTCTCTTAGCGCTCTTCATACGCTCCAATAGAGATAATTCTTTCATAACGTTTCGCCATACGCTCTTCGTTACTCAATCTATCGAGCTCTTCTAATGATTTGAGGAAATAATCTCCCAGTGCTTTGGCTGCACTCTCTTTATCACGGTGCGCACCAATCAGGGGCTCATCAATGATCGCATCTATCAACTTGAGTTGATACAGATCCTCTGCTGTGATTTTCATCGCTTTGGTAGCATTTTCTTGTTTACTAGGGTCATTCCATAAAATAGCAGCACAACCCTCCGGTGAAATAACGGAAAAGACAGAGTAACGCATCATCGCAACCCTATCACTCACACCAATGGCAAGCGCGCCACCACTTCCACCTTCACCAATGACAATAGAAACACTTTTAGTATTGAGACGACTCAGTTCAAAAAGATTTCGAGCAATCGCTTCACTTTGACCTCGCTCTTCTGCCGCAATGCCGGGGTAAGCACCTGGAGTGTCAATCAAGAAAAGGATTGGAAGATCAAATTTTTCTGCCATTT
>DBTO01000027.1:1025-3033 GCA_002307095.1 Sulfurospirillum sp. UBA1314 | reverse complement strand
GGCATTGGGTGTGATTGCCATCATCCGAGCGATCTCTTTTCGCGTATACCCATCAACCGTGTGCAAGATAAACGCCTCTTTGGCACGCTGCGGTAAATCGTTCACAATGCACATAAACGCCGCTTCTTGCTCCTCTTGAATGAGCAGCTCTTCAGGGTGTTCACTGGATTGAAAATGTATCTGCTCTTCAAAAACAACCCGCTCATGCTTCTGTTTTTCGATGGACTCTTTGATGGCAAGATTTTTAGCAATTTTGTAGAGGTAGGCTCGCTCGTTGGCGATGTCGATTCTCTCTTTGATGGCAATCGCTCTGCTGTAGGTCTCTTGAATAATGTCTCGCGCCTCATCTTTATTTCCAATGAGCTTTTGAGCAAAATATAAAAGTTCATTATAATATTTGAGCATCCGCCTGCCTAGAAATTTTTGATATACATTATCATAAATATGCTTAAGCGCGCATAGAAATCTTTACATGTAAAGAGGCATTTGCCTCTTTACGGATTTAAAATGTATATTTAAAACTCACCGTCGCATTGAGAGGTTCACCATAAGCAACTTGGCTGTAGAATCCTACATTGGTATAATATTTTTTATCCAAGAGATTGTTGACATTAATCTGAGCCGATAGCTGTTTTGTAAAAGCGTACTTCGCCATCACATTGACAAGGGTATAGGCATCTTGATACACCCCATTACTGTAAACTTCGTCTTGCCAATTGGCGCCTGCTCCAACGGTGTATTGATTCCAACTGTATTTTGTGAATACTTTAAGCGTTTTTCGTGGACTGACAGTATTGAACTTTTCGCCGTCACTATCTTTTGCTTCAAATTGTGCATAACCCATACTTACATTCCAAGCATCCGTTATTTCACCGTTGATGTCGATTTCAAACCCTTTACTCGTGACCCCTTCGGCGGCAATACTAGCAACGGTTGTCGTTCCTGGAACAAATGCTCCGCTTGGGTCCGTTTGTGCGACATTGTTTTGTTCTATTCTAAAGACGGCGACACTTGCATTGAGTCGATTGTTAAAATACTCTCCTTTGATACCCATTTCATAATTTCTACCCTCAACAGGATCAAGGATATCTCCATTTTTATCTTTGACGTCTTGTGGGTTGAAAATATCTGTGTAACTTACATACGTAGAATACGTATCATTAATCGTGTAAATCAGTCCTGCATAAGGTGTTATTTCATTCTTATATTCATAGGTATTTGGGCATTCCCACCCATAGGAGCATTGGTACTCCCAATTACTGAGTCTTGCGCCTGCAATCAATTTCAAATCGTCCATTAAAGAGAATCGACCTACGATATAACTGCCATTTTGTGTTGTGGTTGCATCGGTTAATAAACTCTTTGTCCAACGCGTGGGTTCGCTAATACCGCTGTAGGTATAAAAATTATCATACACATTTGTATAGCCGGAAGCGGTATTTGAGTAACTTTTAAAATCGTTTTTAGTGTACATAAATCCTGCCACAATTTCGTGATCTAAGCCATTGAATTCAAAAGGGAGAGAAGTATAAAGATCAACATTGTGTTGCTTACTTGCTGAATCATACCCTGCTGCCCAAATGCCATAACCCGTTCCTGTATCTTTATTTAACGTTCCATACGGCCATATCAGTTTTGAACTCATAGAATAATCACTGTATGTGTAGGCTCCATAAAGTTTAATGTTGTTTTGAAAAGAGTGCTCAATACTGGTAAATACATTTTTATTTTCAGACGCCCAATAGGTCCAATCCGAAGCCGTTGATTTTGACCTGCTCCAATCCGTTGTTGTTCCATCACTAAATTTAGAAGGCAACCCACCCCACATACTTCCCTTAGGGTCATTTTTTTGATAACTTGCACCTATAGAAGCCTTAGTATCATCCGTAATATCAATATCAACGATGCCATAAACAACACTCTTTTTACTCTCGTAAAAATCGTAAAAAGATTTTTTATCTTCATAGCTTGTCGCAATGCGAGCTCTGACTGTTTTTGCTTCATTCAC
>DBTO01000027.1:0-652 GCA_002307095.1 Sulfurospirillum sp. UBA1314 | reverse complement strand
AGGTTGATCGCAGCACTTGGGTTTCCTGCACCTGTTAAAAGGCCTGTTGCTCCCCTTACGATTTCAACTCTATCATACATTGTCAAATCTTGTTGATTTTCTCCCGACATAAAACCACTATTATACGTTGTGGTTATCCCATCAATTTGGTAATTTTCAATATAAAAACCACGAGCAGAGTAGGCATCTCGTTCACTATCATAATTGGTAGAACTAAGTCCCGTTGTATTGTTGACGATATCCGTCAAATTTTCCAAGCCCCTATCTTCCATCTGTTGTTGCGTTATCACGGTGACGGATTGAGGTGTCTCCCTAATCGATAAATTCATGCGTGTTGCCGTATTCATACTTTTTGTTGTGTATGAGTTTGTGCCTTCCGTGGTAGCATCTTGGCTGGCACTGATTGAAATTGCATTGAGCGTAGAGACGTCGTTTGATTCATGAATGATGATCGTACTGTCTTTAACAATCGCTTCAAGCCCCGTGCCTTTAAGTAACTGCTCCAAAGCTTTTTCAAGACCTTCAACGTTTTCGATGTTATTTGCTTTTTTGGATTCCAACAAAGCAGGATCGCCTGCATAGGAGAGTTTGGATTGCGAAGCGATGATCTCTAAAGCTTCTTTGAGTGTTTTGTTTTGAATCGTGTAAGCCT
>DBTO01000258.1 GCA_002307095.1 Sulfurospirillum sp. UBA1314 | reverse complement strand
CCCCTATTGGTTGTCCAAATTTAACATGAGTTGTTCCATCAAGTTCAAGAGCGATGGACTCTTTTTCAAAAAGCATGACAATGGTTGAGCCCATTTCAAAATGACCCAGTTCATCGCCTTTTGAGAGCGAAATATCGTCATAAAGGTAACATTGTTGAAGGCTAGATTTGGCGTTTGTCTGAATGTTGGCATCAAATGTAAATGCCATTTTACCCACATTTAAAGCGCCAACGAAGATCATATAAAAAAGTCTGTTTTCTTTGGTATAGCATTCTAGCACAACACGCTCGTTTTCGATGAAAAGTCCCTCAATTTTACGAAGCCATGTGAAATTTACGGGGTAAAGTTTCCCTGGAAGGTGCACCGCTTTGGTAATGCGCATATCAATCGGTGCATGGTAACGGTGATAATCACGCGGCGAGAGGTAAAAGTTGACAAACATTCCACCCTCTAACCGTGCTTTTTTCTCTTTGGCGATGTAATCGCCTAAAAGGCGTCTCACATCGTAGCTAAATCCTTTTATCTGTAACGCAAGCTGCGCTTCAATGGTGCCAAAAGCGCTTACAAAACTATCGCAAGGCGAGATCACGGTTGTATCGCTAATGTTAAAAAGGCGGCGCGTTTTAAAACGCCTTGTAAAAAGGGCATTCAGACTTTTGTAAGAAGAAGCTTCTTCAAATTCCGTCAAATCAACCTTCATCATCGCCGTATACGATTGGTTGATGATGCGTTGTAGAGCGCTTGGGAACTCTTTGGACGCAAAAACACCAAAAAGACGAGACGCAATAGAACTTTTAAAGTTAGGGTAACGTTGCATGAGACTCTTTCGATTGATAAATTTCTTTGGAAGATTTGATTATAGCGAATCAATACGCTTCTTGCAAAAAATGTGATATATTTGCGCCATGAAAACAACACACACCCACTCTTTTGAGCAACTCATCACCAATGCGGACATGTTAGCCAACCTCGCACAACTTGGCTACACCACCATGACGCCCATCCAAGAAGCATCGTTAGCGCACATCATCGAAGGGCGCGACATTGTCGCCAAAGCCAAAACAGGCAGTGGCAAGACCGCCGCATTTGGTTTGCCGCTTCTTTTAGCTTTACATGTAAACTCCATGCGCATTCAGTCTGTCGTACTCTGCCCAACGCGTGAATTGGCGGAACAAGTTAGCGCGGAGCTTAGACGACTCGCCAGATTTGCGCATAACATCAAGATCGTCACGCTGTGTGGCGGAACGCGTTTTGTGCCACAGTGCATCAACCTAGAGCATGGCGCGCACATCGTCGTCGGAACGCCAGGGCGCATTTTGCAGCATTTGCAAGAAAAAACCATCAATTTTGAGCAGATTAAAACGCTCGTACTCGATGAAGCAGATCGCATGCTTGACATGGGTTTTTACGAAGACATCGAGAAGATCATCGCCAAAATGCCACAAAAACGTCAAACCTTGCTCTTCTCCGCAACGTTTCCCAAAGAGATCGAGCGCATGTGCAACGAAGTGCAAAAAGATGCTTTACATGTAAGCATCGAAGAAGAAGCAACCACCTCGCCCAACATCACCCAAATCTGCTACACTGTGGAGCCACGCGAAAAAGAAGCGGCACTTAAAGGCGTTTTGTTAGAGAGCGATGCCAAGTCAGTCATCATCTTTTGCAAAACCAAAATCGGCGTCGCCGAGCTTCAAGGCTACCTGTTAGATGAAGGCTTTGACGCGCTCTCTTTGCATGGCGATCTTGAACAAATCGACCGCGACGAGCACTTGTTACTTTTCGCCAACGGCAGTGCCCAAATCCTCGTAGCGACCGATCTTGCCTCACGCGGACTGGACGTCAAAGATGTCGAAATGGTCATCAACTACGAACTCCCTCAAACGATGGAGATTTACACACACCGCATCGGACGAACAGGACGCATGGAAAAAGCTGGTCTCGCAGTAAGCTTCGTCACACCAAGAGAAGAGGGCTTCTTTGAAGAGCTCACAGAGTCCAATTTTGCCTTTACATGTAAAGCCATCAGCGACCTAAATCCAACCCTCGCAAAACCCAAAAAAGCCCTCTACATCACGCTCTGCATCGACGCAGGCAAAAAACACAAAATGCGCGCAGGCGACATCTTGGGAACGCTCACCAAAGACTTAGGACTCGAAGCTGGTGTCATTGGTAAAATTGACATCTTGGAGAAGTTTTCTTATGTTGCTATAGCCCGAGAATACGCCGACAAAGCGTTTGATGGACTTTGTGCTACTACGATTAAAAATCGACGGTTTAAGATTTGGAAGTTGGGGTAAGAATAGTGTTTTTTAAAATATATATAAAATTTGTTAAAAATTTACAAAAATAAGCTTTATTTTGTTTTTATAGTGATATTATATAGGTAATAAAACGAGGAGTTACTCATGTTAGTACAATTTAGTGTTGATAATTATCGCTCGATTAAAGACAAAGTCACTTTGAGTATGATGACCGCCACTAAAGATAAAGAACGATGCTTTAAAATTCGGAATTATGAGCTATTAACTAGTGCTGTTATTTACGGAGCAAATGCAAGCGGAAAAAGCAATCTTTTACGGGCTATGTCATTTATGAAGAATATCGTTCTTAATAAAATGAAAGTCATTCAATCAACAGATACACTTCCACATGATCCTTTTAAGCTTAATACTACAACACAAGATGCATCCAGTACATTTGAAATCATTTTTTTTATTGATACGGTTAAATACCGCTATGGTTTTGAAATTGATGATACAACCGTCTATACTGAATGGTTATACGCTGATGAAAAAGGCAAAGAAGCCAAACTTTTTTATCGTGAAATGGGTGAGGAAGAGTATGTTAACCTTTCTTTTAAAGAAGGGTATCAATTTTTTGACAAAAAAAATACAAAAATTAATATCTCTAAAAACCAACTTTTTCTTTGGAAGTGCGATCAGAATGATGGTGAAATTTCTAAACGTATTTTAAACTGGTTCAAACATTTTAATATTATCAATGGTGTAGAACATGATGGATATATTAATTACACGATGCAAAAAATGGAAGATGTGAATTTTAGAAAAGAAATTATCAAGTTTGTCAAGACAGCGGATATTGGAATTGAAGATATTATCTTAGAAGAAAATGATATTCCTAAAGAGATGCTAGAGAAATTACTTTTGCCTGATGAATTAAGGCAGAAATTTTTAGAAGATGGCGGTTTGAAACAAGTAGATATAAATACCTATCATGCAAAATATGATGAAAAAAATAGTGTAGTAGGTAAAGAAGTTTTTGAGTTAGATGATGAAGAGTCTTTAGGTACGCGTAAATTTTTTAAAATGTCAGCACCGATTTTAAATACCTTACAAGAAGGCAAAATTTTAGCGATTGATGAACTTGATGCAAGTTTACATCCAATGCTTACGATGCACCTCATTAAACTTTTTCATGACCCAAAAGTGAACACAAAGAATGCCCAATTGATTTTCACAACGCATGATACCAA
>DBTO01000266.1 GCA_002307095.1 Sulfurospirillum sp. UBA1314 | reverse complement strand
ATCAAAAGACGATTTTGCGCCTGATTGAGCTAGGGTTGGTAGAAAACAATCCTACATTTTTAAAGTACTTTCATATCTAAACGCTTTTTTATGTATACCATTTGTTTTTGTCATTAACAAATGGTATACATTTTTCCTCTCTTCGTTTCAAATAATTCCTAAGTATTGAAATATTTCAAAAAAAGTAATAGAATAGTCCATTCTGACTTGGGAGTAAGCGATGCAGACATCTTACAAGCCTTTAGTTGAGCGTTACGATATACCGAGACCTACATTGATTGAGTGGCAGAAGAGGGCAGAGCAAAAAGATAACTGGCGCGTTAAGCATCTGGCATATCTTCGAATGCAGTTAAGCGTCGAACAAGAGACGTACGCAGAGATTAAAGCGTATGCTCCTTGCGTTGAAGATCTTTTTTTGTTTAGTGTCTATCTTTTTTTCCACAATACCACCGATTTTTTACCCAAAGAGACATTTTTACAAGGACTGAGAGAATTTTCCTTGCAGATTCGCACCGGTGTTGAGTACCAACACGAGTTCGCAGGACGCATTTGGTCGCTTCGTATGGGGGAAGAGTCGAGTAAAAAAATGGTCAATTATTACCGCTTGTTTGATCTTCTCAAAAAATTTACCGCGGCACAATACGCACTGTTATTTAGCGCTGTCTTAGAATTTGTCCAACAGGTTAAAGCAAAATATGACATTGGAACAAAGAGTTTTTTAGAAGGAAAGACATGGCAAGAGCTTTACATGTACGACAAAGCGTTTGCGGCTAAAGTCATTGAAGATTTTTTCAGTAAAAAAGGGATTCTTTAGATAATAAAAATTATTAATTACAATTTATTATTGTTTAAGTAAAACTAGATTAAAATGTCACCATAACTTTTAAGGAGCAATAATGAGACAGTATGAGACATACAAATGCAGTAAATGCGGTAATGAAGTAGAAGTTCAAAATGTGGGTGGCGGTAAACTAACCTGTTGTGGTCAAGAGATGGCGTGCATCACCGAAGATCTTACATCTGTCAATCTGATGAAAGCATTTGCAGGAGAATCCCAAGCACGTAATAAATATGACCTATTTGCTGACATTGCGCAAGAAGAGGGCTGGCATGCCGTTTCACGTCACTTTAGAGAAGCGGCGGAAAACGAAAAATGGCACGCAAGAGCTGAGTTTAAAGCCTATCACAAATTAATAGATGGAGCTGAAACTGAGGTAACACTTAAAAATCTTGATAGTGCGATGGCAGGTGAAAACTATGAGCATACAACGATGTACCCCAATTTTGCAAAAATTGCCGAAGAAGAAGGTCACAAAGAGCTTGCACGCCTTTTTAATGCCATCGGTAAAGTAGAAGTAGAGCACGAACGCGAGTACAAAGAACTCCAAGATGCAATGAGAGAAGATGGTTTCTTCTCTGACGTTGAAGAAGAGATTTGGGTGTGTGAAGTGTGTGGACATATCCACAGAGGTAAAAAGCCACCTAAAGCATGTCCTTTGTGTAAAGTCGGACAAGAGTATTTTAAGCGCCAAGATTTGGGCATCTAAGGTTATCACTCTACAGAAACACCACCCAAAGGTGTTTCTGCCTTCTTTGTCACCTTTCTCTCCAAAAATCAGATTTCTTATAAAAAATAATACTTTTCGTTATAAAGTTTAAGGTTATAATGACTAAAATGTGATCTTATAAGACAATCAGATGTATTTGTGTGACTCATCCGTAGGGGGCTACTTGAGCTGTATAAATCTTTGAATGGTAAAAGACGCATTGGGCAAACGTACTTAACCTAAACATCTTTACTTCTCAAAACTATACTTCTTTCTTACCTTTTCCCCTTAATTTTAACCGTTATTTCACAACATACAGATATCTCAGCCTTGCTCGCTTTTAGTGCCTTTTCTTATCCATTGCCTTTACATGTAAAATGTGTCCGTAGGACATAGACAATCAATGCCTTTAAAAAATTCAAGGTTACATGAAAAGAAAACAAATGATCAAGAAGCATTTAAGTATTGTAGTTCCCTTTTTCAATCCACCGTATGAAGCTTTTCAAGCATGCCTGCAAAGTATTCGTAAGCTTGATGTGTTAACCCTTCTAAGGCTTTTGTATCGCAAAGAGCGTTTTAGTGTGCATCCTACGATCAACTACATCTACAATGACATTCCCAATTCCATTCAAACCAGTAAACCACGGCATTATCACCGGTTACGGCATATTCAAACCGTTGCACGCTTTTGCCAATTAGAAAACCTCTCTCCCGAACAAAGTGAATACTTTCTCCAACTTGCGATGCTCAACTTCCGTTACGGTGCCAAATCTAGAAATATGCTCAAAAAGCATACTAATCTATTGGTGCAAGCCTAATGTTCACCCAAATCGAAATCACCACCGTATGTAACGCCAAATGCTTCTATTGCCCCAATGATACACTGGAACATAAGCATATGGCATGGGAATGCTTTGAACGCATTATGCAAAGTGAAAAGTCTCCTACAATGCTCCTCATTCAAGGAACCGGTGAACCTCTCCTGCATCCCTTCTTTTTGGAAATGGTCGCCCATGCTAAAAGCAAAGGGCATCGTATCAGCATCATTACCAATGGTTCCATGACTCTATCTTCAACTCACATGGTCTTACTCGATCAGATTGGCTTTTCCCTCGATACCTTAGATGAAGCCCTTGCCAAACGAAGTGGCAGAACCTCACCTGCTCAAACCCTTAAACATCTTTTAGCGTGCCATAGCTTAACCCCTAAAAAGATCAAACTTTATGCCGTAAATTATGGACAAGACCTAGAACCCCTTAAAACCTTTGCCAAAGAGCAGAACATTCCTCTTGTGATTCAAAGAATCCAACCTAAAAAGAGTTACCAAGCCCATTACACCACAGAACCATTACCTTATACAACCTACCAATGTCCTTACGTGGAGAATGAAAAGATGCGGTACTACTTTGTGGATGGTACCAAAGCAGCATGTTGCTTTATGATCGACTCCACCAAAGTCTTACACTCTAAAGTAATACAACATGCCTTATCACAAAAGAGTGTTCCTTCGTGTTGTACACAATGTGGTGAATTGACTGGGATTAAACGGCTTTACATGTAAAGATATAAAGAACATTAAAAAGGCACAAGATGATAAAAAAACTAGGATGGCATAAGCCAAGAGAAATGAATAAACATAAGGGGAGCGGTATGTTGAAACAACAAAGAAAAGAGTCAGAAAAGACTATAAAAGTTAAAAGTTCAGCCCTCGTACCCCTATACCCTGTAGTTTTTACCTTCTTACATGTAAACATTTTACAACACTAAAATCTTTACATGTAAGAAATGAAATTCAACACAAAGGGGCACAATGTGGTGAAGAAAATAGGGTGGCATGAGCTAGGACAAACGAACAAAAATAAAGAGGTTGCATGATGGAACAAAAAATTTTATTGATTATTGAATACAAGTTCTTAAAAAAAATATTGGTTTTATTTTTTAGGTTGGTGGCTTTTGGGCTAGGAATAGGCTTAATATTTATAGATAATGTATATGCTCAGGTATTTGGTTCTTTTATTGTTACGTATGGGATAATCGGCTTTTTTAGAAGTATATTTTTTAAAAAAATGATTTTCTATGATGAATACATAGAGGCACAATGGAATGTTTTGGGTTGGAGGGTGGTCAAAAATACTATGTATTCCAAAGTGTCGGTTATGAAAATAAATGGAATATTGGGTGGAAGCATATCGTTTTTAGAGAAAAAAAATAATTGGCAAACAATGTTTTTTTTCACAATAGATTTGCTTCCGTTAAGTAAAAATCAAATAGAAAATATAAAAAATATATTAATAAAAAATAATGTAATAAAAGGAGATGAATATGTCTGGAGTAATTAAAATTGACGGTCAAGAAAAATAGGGGTCAGGGCTAAACTTTTAACTTTTTACAATAATGTACTGGTGTTTTCTTTACATGCAAAATCAACATTTACCTTTGCAATGCACAAGCGCGTTTACTAAAAGCAGCTATTTTCATGCTACGAACGTAATGTAGAATTATCAATTATACTTCTCTATATTAACTTTGAAAATTACAGTTTTCAATAATTAATAAAATGGTCGTTACGCAACTGTGAGGGTTCGTTTGTTAATGTGACTATGAAAAAGATGGTTTAAGTACATCTTTATACTTGCTGAGTTAGTATGGATTTGCTATGTAAAAGATAAGTTATTCTAATAAGGAAGTGCCATGTTTAGTTTTTTTCGTTCATCCGAACAAACAGCCTTTAACGCATCATCGCATGGTCATAATGCTCTTATGACATTAAATCTTCAAGAACAATCCATTTCCTCCGCGCTTAAAACGATTTCTTTTAAACCTAAAGTGGTTTTAGGTTTTGTTTCCCCTGCTTTGGATTTTAACGCGATTGCTTCAAAACTCAAACAAGCGCTACCTTCTGAATCAACATTGATTCTCTCAACAACGGCTGGCGAACTGTGTAGTTTGAATGGTACAAGCCCTCTTCCCTCGCTTTATTCTCAAGCAGGCGCTGGTGAAGGCGATAACATTGTTTTAATGCTTTTTGCACCTGAAATGATCAGCGATGTGTTTGTGGCTTCCATTCCTCTCAAAAGTGAAGATATGGCAACAAGTGGCAAAACAGCGGCGCAGCGTTCTGCTTTGATTGCAGGAGAGGTCAAAAAGGTGCGTGTGCCTTTTAAAATGCGCTCAGATGATACACTGGGCTACACACTCATTGATGGGCTGAGTGCGAGTGAGAGTTTTTTTATGGAAGCGGTGTATCATGTGGCAAAATTCCCGTGTTTGCTGATCGGTGGTAGTGCTGGTGGTAAATTGGACTTTCAAAATACCTACATTTACGATGGAACACGTACTTTAAGACATCATGCGGTAGTGACGTTTATGAAACTGACACCGCAGTACCGTTTTAGTGTCTTTAAAAGTCAAAATTTTAGAAAAACGTCTATTTCATTTACCGTGTTGGATGCAGACCCGATTACGCGTACTGTGCGTGCTTTTTTAGATCGAAGTACCAATATGAGTGTGGGTGGCATTACTGCGTTAGCTGCCTATTTTAGATGTTCTGCGAGTGAGCTCAATGCCAAGCTTGCCAATTATACGTTTGGGATTGAAATTGATGGCGAGATTTATATTCGCTCCATTGCCTCTCTTGATGTCCCCAACGACACGATCCATTTTTACTGCGACATCGAAGCCGGTGAAGCGCTTATTTTACTGGAAAAAACAGACTTTGTGCAGACCACGAACCATGATTTTGCGCAGTTTTGCCACAACAAGCCCAAAGCCATTGGGGCGATTTTTAATGACTGTATCTTAAGGCGTTTGTGTAACAGCAGTGAGCTCAGTCAACTCTTGGTGTTTAAAGAGATTCCTGTGGTTGGGTTTTCGACCTTTGGCGAACTGTTGGGAGTCAATATCAACCAAACCTTGACGGCGATCTTTTTCTATCAGGTAGAAAGCGCTCATTTTGAAGATGACTATATTGACAATTTTGTGCAGAAATACGCTGGATTTAAGAGCTATTTTCTTTTACGAAAGATCAATCGCCAAACGATGGTTGATACCATCAACAAAGCGATGTTGGCTCAAATGAAAGAGAGTCTGCCTGTCATTGAAACGATGAGCTCAACGCTTCAGAACGCTGTTGGTTCCATCGATGCAATCGAAATGCAACTCTCATCGGTGGAAAAAGAGTTTGTCATTTTTGCTTCGAGTATGGAAAAAGGGAGTGTTGACAATGCCAACCTTCTCATTGAAGTGGAAAATCTCACCAATAATGTCCGCGATATTCGCGTTGTGTTAAGTGTGATCGCTGATATTGCCGATCAGACCAATTTACTTGCACTCAATGCGGCGATTGAGGCGGCGCGTGCAGGGGAACATGGACGTGGTTTTGCTGTCGTTGCCGATGAAGTGCGAAAACTAGCGGAACGCACGCAAAAGAGCCTCTCTGAGACCAATGTGTCGGTCAGTACCATCATTCAAGCGGTTGAAAATATCAGCAAAACCATGAGCAATGTGAGTGGCGGGCTCCTAGAAGTCTCCACCAAAAGTAATGTACTCTCTTCTGATATGCAGAATTTAGCCGGGAAAAGTCAAGTCATATCTAAAGAGCTAAGATCGCAATCCCAATTGACTGATGGGCTCAAAGTAGAACTTGGAAAACTAAGTGTGTATGAGAAAACTCTGGGCATTCTCAATAGCCATTAACAGGGCTTCTGAGGGCATTTTGCATGCCCTCTTTTGTTTACATGTAAAGATGTTTAGTTGGATTCAATGAGTTTGGTGTATTTGTCTTGAAGTTCGATGTATTTGGCTAAAAGCTTGTGAAACTCGACCTCGTAGTCGATTTTTGTCTCATCGTTTGGCTTTGTGGGTGTTTCACTTTTAAGAGGTTGTATGTTTGGCAGTGTCTCATCGATGATAAACTCCCGCTCTTCGCCTTCCACGTTCTTTTTAATCGTTTTGAGTTTTTTAGCATTGACCAATTTGACGACGCCAAAGGTGCTCATTTTGTGTTTTACAGCGTACTGTTGCATGGTTATGAGGTTGGTTTCTTGCATACGTTCCCTTTACATGTAAAAAAATAGTAGCTCGTATTGTAATCAATTAGGCTGAAAAAAGAGCCCTCCTCTTTACATGTAAACGCTTTTACATGGCTTGAAGCAAGAATAAAGTATACTAACGCTTATCGTTACGAAACTCTTCAACGATTTTTCTCCAATCACATTTCATTATCACGAAGGACATAGTATGGGCGGATTACTCAACAATAGCGTTAAAATGGAAAATGGCTACAAATTAGCAAGCTTAGCAACACAACAAAAGCACACAGTACCCTATGTTGGCAAACAGACGAATGTTGGCGCGGTCAACTCTGATAAAGCAAAAATGAGTGATGCGCGTAAAGCACAAGCGAAAGCCAAAGCGAAACAAGCCAAAAAAGATCGAAAACGCAATAAATAAGGGCGTAAAAGGGGATTTTCCCCTTTTACATGTAAAGATTTAGATCGTACCTTTTTCATACCATTTACGTAACCATCGATCCATCGGGTACATAAATTTGTAGATCGCAGGAACAACCAGCAAGGTTAAAACGGTCGAACTTAAAAGTCCTCCGATGATCGCAAGTGCCATTGGAGCGTTCGCTTCGTGCCCTGCTCCACTGCCAAACGCTAAAGGCATCATCGCACCAATCATTGCAAAGGTGGTCATCAAAATCGGACGAAGACGTTTTTCACCCGCTTCAAGCAGTGCGTCATCGATCTCTTTACCCTCTTTGATCGCACGATTGGCAAAGTCAACGACCAAAATGGCGTTTTTACCGACCATTCCAAGTAGCAAGATAATACCAATCATAACGAATAGACTAAACGTGTACCCACTTAAATAAAGTGCCACCATAATACCCGTTAACGAAAGTGGCATAGAAATCATGATGATAAAAGGCTGAATCAGTGACTCATAGAGTGCTGCTAGGATCAAATAGATCAAAATAACGGCTAAAATAACCGCTGCCCCGAACGCTTTTCCTGTGTCGCTCATGTTCTCAACATCGCCCGTAAAACGGTAGTGATACCCCTCTGGCAAAATCTCTTTCATCTTCTCTTCCACTTTCACAACGACTTGATCCAACGATAATCCGACAGTGCTAGCGGTGACAAGGATTTTACGTTCACGGTCAAAACGGTTGATAGACGCTGTTCCTAAAGAGTCTTCAAAATCAATGAGACCCTCAAGTGCCACAAAATCACCATTGGCATTTTTCACTTGGAGTTTTTTCATATCTTCCAAAGAGGTTCTAAAGTCATCCCTAAAGCGAACGGTGATGTCAAACTGTTTACCATTGTCTTCGTAGTAGGATATAGCGCTATCACTCGAATACGCTGAGCCCAACACTGCGGCGATTTCTTTAACACTCACCCCCACTCTTTGTGCATTTTCACGAAGAATGTTAATACGCATCTCTGGCTTGCCACTCTCATAGTCTCTATCAACATCCACAATGCCCGGTGTTGATTTTAGAAAGTCCATCAGTTTGGTAGAGGTGTCATCTAAAACTTCAAAACGATCCCCCATGAGAACGACTTGAAGCGGTGCTGTGGTGCCACCTGTGTCAAAATCATCCACTTTTTCAACCGCAATGACCAGATCTTGGACATTTTTCATCTTTTCGCGGTAGTGCTCAATTAGGGTTAGTTGCGAAATCGTGCGCTCTTTAACCGGTTTGAGCTTGACGTAAATACGTGCCTTATGGATGCTTTGCGCAGAATCATACCCAATAGAGACAATAGAATACGAAATAGAAGGATCGCCTTTGAGCATCTCATCAAGAGGAATAACTTTTTGTTTCATAGTCTCAAGATTAATGCCTACAGGTGCTTTAATCGTAATTTGAAATTCACTGTTGTCTTGCATCGGAAGGAAGTCCATTCCTACTTTGAGTGTCATCGATGCAATCAAACATCCAAATGTCGCCAAAACCGTCAGCGTTTTAAAGCGAAGGAGTGGTTTTAAAAGTGAGACATACCCTTTATCCACTGCTTTGAGGATGGGCTCGGTGGCATAGTAAAACTTACTCTCTTTGGCACTTAAAAGACGCGCCCCGATTGAGGGAACAAACATAACCGCGACAAGGTAAGAGATAACAATACCCGAAGCCACGGTCATCGCAAAGGAGTTAAAGAACATCCCCACGATGCCATCCATAAAGGCTACAGGGATAAAAACGGCTAAAAGCACCGAAGAGATCGCCAAGATGGAGAATGCAACCTCTTTAATACCCTCAAAGGAAGCTTTAAAGGGTCTCATGCCCTCTTCCATCTTTTTCATGATATTTTCAATCACAACGATCGCATCATCGATGAAAATACCAATGGCAAGGGTGAGACCAATCAGTGTCAGACGGTTCAGATCGTAGCCTAGGGCATTCATAATGGCAAAGGTTCCAATAACCGACGTTGGAATCGCTAATGCTGAGACAATCGTAGCCGTGGCATTGCGTAAAAAGGCGAAAACGATGATGATGGATAAAAACGCACCAAAAATAAGGTCAAAGCGAACGTTATCGATGTTGACCATAATTTTCTCAGACTGATCTTGCAAGATCTTGATCTCATTGTTTTTACCGGCAAGCAGTTGCAAATCAGGCATAATTTTTTTGACACCGGTGATGATGTTAAGAACATTTTCCCCTGCAATTTTCTTGACTTCAAGGGTAACCCCTCTTTGTCCGTTGTAGGAAGAAAAACTTTTCGCATCACTCAGCCCATCAACGATGGTGGCTACATCTTTGAGGCGAACGCCTGGTTTGACCAAAAGGTCTTCCACCTCTTGTATGTTGGCTGCATCGCCTTCGGCTTTGATGATAATCTCTTGGTCTTTATTGACCATCTTTCCAGCACCTTGTTTGACATTCTGTTTGGAGATGATACCACTCAGATCAGAGGCGCTCAGATTGTATTTGTTCAGCAAAAAAGGGTCAAGAAAGATGCGAATTTCACGATCTTGATACCCGATGATGTTCACCTCGCCCACCCCTTTAACCCTCTGGAGTTTTGGCTTGAGCTTTTCATCAGCAAGTCGCATAAGCGCGATGTCATTTTTGCCATCACTTGCCACAAAGAGGTTAATCACACCTCCCGTTGCACCGAGTTTTTTAACCACAGGTTTTTCAACTTCAGATGGAAGGTTAATGGCGCCTACTTTATCACGCACATCGTTGGTCGCGACATCGATGTTTTTGGTGAGTTTAAACTGAATGGTCACAACACTAAAGCCTTCGTAACTGGTAGACATCAGCTTGTCGATGCCATCCACGCCTGAAACTGCCTCTTCGATCTTGTCGGTGACTTTGGTCTCTACCGTGGCTGGATCAGCGCCATTATAAGTGGTTTGAACGGTGACAATGGGAAAGTCAACATTGGGGTAGAGGTTGATGGGCATCGTGTTATACGACATCAAACCAAACACAATAAACATTAAAACACCCATAAGGGTGGTTATGGGACGATTGATGGCTAGTTTATACATCGTCTAGTCCACACTGATCATGCCGTTGCCAAATAGCCCTGGCATCAGATCAACCGCTTTGACTTCGGCTTGCATTTCACGGGTACTTGGAAGAATGGTTGGGTAGATTTTGCTAATGACACCTTCGTATTTTTTATCGCTACCGTCCACTTTATAGGTAAATTTTTGACCGACTTTCACTTTGTTCCAGTATTTTTCATCCATTTTAAGCACAAGCTTAACATCATGGGTGCTTTCAACGGTTAAAAGTTTGGTTTGAGAACCTAAAACGATGTTTCCCAGTTCCGTATTTTTCTTACTGACTACCAAATCATACGGAGCACGCAGTTCCGTTTTTTTGAAGATAATCTCTTTGTTTTGGGCGGTTAAAAGCTGAATGTCTCTATCGTAGAGGTAGTTTTCCATCTTCTCTTTGTCGATGACATCGGAGATCTTGGCGTAACGCTCATACGTTTTAACCGAATGCTCTGCATTTTTACGAGCACTTTCGTACTCATTTTTCTCTTGTGCATTACTAAGCGCAAGGAGCAAATCACCTTTTTTGACACGGTCGCCAACGTTTACATGTAAAGCGCCAACAACACCTGAAATGGAAAGACCTAGCTCGGAGCTTTTTTCGCTGACAACATCAAAGGTTGCGTAAACTTCCCCTGCGACGAGGGCTTGAAACATAAACAGAGTGGCTATTAAAATTTTTTTCATTGGATGGCTCCTTTTATCTCTTTACCCATTTCGTAGAGTAGGACGGCTTTTTGGTATTCCACTTCATTCAAGGCTGTTTGGAGTTGAGAGAGTGCACTATATTTATCGCTGAGCGCGTCAAGATAGGACACATTATTCACGATGCCTTGTTGAAATTTCTTTTTTATGTACTCATACGTGGTTTCAGAAGCGGTCAGTTTTGCCCTCGCTGCTTCAATTTTTGCAAGGTCTGTTTTGTAGCTATTTTGAGCACTTTTGAAACTCGCTTTGGCTTTAAGTTTCTCATACGCCAAGTCACTGTTTTTGGAAAGATACGTCTTTTGTGCCGCTTGATAGGTGGCGGAGGTTGAACCAAAGTCAAAAATCTTCCATTCTAGAGAGAGTTGAACGGTGTTTTGACGATCCGCATCCGTCTCCCATGCAGGGTTGTTGTAGTCATATTTGTAGCGTGAATAGGTATCTTCTATTTTGATGGTTGGAAGATGCGGTGCTTTGGCAGCTTGGGCTTCCGCTTTGGAGCTTTGGGCACTCTCTTCTAACGCTAAGATGTCAAAACGTGTGGCATCTTCTGCTTTTCCTTCTTGAAACGCGATGGTGGAACCCGCTTCAACATGCACCTCTTTTCCAGTGAGGTATTCGAGCGTGTTCGAGATGTTATTGAGCGTGTTGTCTAGGGTTAAAAGATCGACCTTGGTTTGCTCAATGTTTGAGATGATCTTTTGAAGCTCATCCGCGGTTGCACTGCCCACTAAGAGGTATTTTTCAAGGCGATAACGTTCCGCCTCTAACTGTTCCATTTTTTGCAGGGTTGATTCTCTGCTCGCAAGCGTACTAAGGTAGTTGTAATAGTAGTAGATCACGTTGAGCGAGACGTCGTTTTGTACCGATGCGAGCGAAAAAGTGGCGGATTTTACAAGGGCTTGTTGTTGATCGAAGAGTGCTTCACGTTTGCCACCATCGTAAATCGTAAAGGAGAGCGTGGCAGAACCCGTCCTGCTTCGTTCTGGGTAGAGCATGCTCTCTTCTTGGTTGTAAGTTTGGTTTGCTCCAAAACTGAGGCTGGGCATATAGCCACTTTTGGTGGCATACTCTTTTTCTTTTGCCGCTTCTAAGCTGTAGCGTGATGCTTCCACGTGTTTGTTTTGCTCTGCGAGGCTTAAGAGTTCAGGTAAATTTCCCGCAAAAACAAACAGTGGAAAGAGGCATAAAAGGGTTAGTTTTTGCATGATTCTTTCCTTAGGTATTGATCGAGTAAGAAGGTAATGTGCTGGGTAAGATGTGATTGGGTCTGCTCAAAATTGAGATTGTTCATTTTGGACTGAATGACAACACCTTCCATAAAGACAATGATGGCATTGGTAAGCTTGTCGCTGTCTTGCACCACGAGCTCACCTTTGGTAATGCCCTCTTGGATACACTGGAAAATAATGTCGTAATCTCTTTGGCAAATCATCGCAAAATAATTGGTGTAAAGTCCTGTTTTGTCAATAAGCATGGTACTTAAGAAGTGTTGATAAAGGGTCAAGAGGTCTTCTTTATCATGTTCTTCTTTGCATTCCGTAAAATTAAAAAGCTCTAAAATTTTCTCTTTCGCACTCATTGTTTCGGTAATGCGCGCTTGAAACACCTCTTGGTGGCGCGAGGCTAACATGTCCCAAATAGCAAGAATGATCTCTTCTTTGTTTTTAAAATAGAGATAGATCGTCCCCTTGGCAACACCCGCACTCTTGGCAATCTCATCGATGCTAGTCTGTGCAATGCCCTTTCGCGCAAATAATTCAATCGATGCGCTGGCAATGTCGAGCCGTTTTTCTTCTTTATCTATAATACGTGCCATTTCACCCCCCCCTTTAAATGACTGACGGTCATTCATTTTGTGAAATAGTACAATTTTTGATGACTCTTGTCAATAAGTTTGAAACAAATAGGCGTAATTTAACGCTATATTTATATATAATTAAAAAAGTGTTTTGAAAAAAAGTAAAAGGATAAATGTGAAAACAGTTCTTTGCATTGTTTTTGGTGTTATCTTTTTTCTAAGATATGAAGGTTTTGCCAAAGAGGCGTTGTATCGACCAACATCATCAGAGGCGGCTTCAAAGGTTTATATTGTTGGTGTGCATCCGTATATCAATACACAGCAGATGTATCTCTCGTATCGCCCTATTTTGGATTATCTGGAAAAAAATATTGAGAATACACTCTTTGTTTTAGAAACTTCTGAAAATTATGCCCAGTACAATCAAAAGCTCAAAGCACGTATCTTTGACTTCTCGCTGCCCAATCCGTATCAAACCGTGACAAGCTTTGATTACGGCTATTATGTGATCGCGAAAATGAAGCCAGATTCGGAATTTAAAGGTATTTTTGTAGCTCGCAAAAGCGCGCATTTACGTACATTTGAACAACTCAAACATCAAAAAATAAGCTTTCCTGCTCCAACAGCACTTGCTGCTGCCATGATGCCACTGTATTTTTTAAAAGCAAATGGTGTGGATATCGATAAAGACATTGAAAAACTTTATGTCGGTTCCCAATTTTCATCGATTATCAACGCGTACAGTGGTGACACGATAGCCGGTGCCACTTGGCCTACTTCGTATCGGGATTGGAGTCATTTAAACCCTCAAAAAGCGCAAGATATGGAAGTTGTTTGGGAAACGCAGATGCTTGTCAATAACGGCTTTATCGTACATGAACGTGTCCCTGACCTTTTAGCAAAACGCGTGGCGATGTTACTTTCCACCCTTGATTCTCATAAAGAAGGGGAAAAATTGCTTCACAACGCAGGTTTTCCTGGCTTTGAACTCGCCAATAACCAAACCTATGATAAAGTAGTACAATTTTTAGAGCAATACGACCACGAGATAGGACTTCCTAAATGAATTTTATAAAAAAGATCGTTTATTTTTTTTATGGTTCTATTAAACATAAACTCATTACAAATGTGATCTTAATTCATGCCATTCTTATGGGTTTTGTTGTCCATGATCTTGTGGAAAGACAGTCTGAATTTATGCAGACTCAGCTTGAAAGCCAAGGCAAAGAACTCGCCTCTCTTCTTGCCATTAACGCAGCAACCCCCTTACTCAATAATGATCTCATTGCACTTGATGAACTTTTGCATGGTTTTTATGAGAACAAAAATATCTATATGGTCTTTTTGCTCGACGCGCGTGGAAAAGTCAAAGCAAGTACCGATAAAAGCTACTTTAACAAAACATTGGATGATGCAAAAAGTCTTGAATTGTTTGAAATGGCAAATACGAATCGCCAAGAAGATACAGCGCAAATTCAACATACAACGCTGATAGATTCGATGCAACGCATTCAAATTGATCAGATGACGATTGGCTATGCGCGTATCATTTTAGACAGTCAAAGTCTTGAGGATGAGTTGTCCATTATTACCGCGAAAGGGCTTTTTTATATTTTTCTTGCCATTGTGGTGGGGGCTTTATTTGCATGGTCGACGATTCACTCCACAACCGAAAATCTCAATAAAATTGCAGACGTCGCGTCTCGCATAGCCGATCAAAAATTTGATATTACGTTACCTGTCGTTGAAGGAAATGACGAAGTTGCTAAAGTCTCGAGAGCGTTTCGTGTGATGATTGCCTCCATAAAATCGTATATCGCGGAGCTACTTGAACGTGAGATGAAAACCGTATGGCTCGCACAGCACGACACACTTACGGGACTTTTCAATCGTAGAATGTTTGAGCAAAAGATAGAAGAGAGCATCAATGAAGTCCACGAAAAAGGCACAACGCACGCCCTGCTCTTTTTAGATTTGGATAAATTCAAAGTGATCAATGATAGCGCAGGTCACCTCGCCGGCGATACTTTGTTGCAACAGATTGCTTCGTTGTTCGAATCAAACATTGGTGAAAATGATCTGCTCGCGCGATTTGGGGGAGACGAATTTGGGATTGTTTTACGCAATTGCGATCTTCTAGGTGCGCAAGCCAAAGCGCGCGAGATTATCAATAGTGTTGAAAAATTTAACTTTACATGGACACATAAACGCTTTAAAGTGGGCGTGAGTATTGGTATTGTGATGATTGATGGGTTGATTGGCACGGCATTAGAGCTTTTGAGTCTTTCCGATACGGCGTGTTATATCGCCAAAGAAAATGGTGTCAACAATCTCCACATCATGGATGCAAAAAGCGAATCATTTGTACGCCTGCATCACGAAATGGACTGGATTTCAAAGATATACGATGCGATCAATCACAATTTATTTATGCTCTACATTCAAAAGATCAAAAGCTTAAAGGGTGAGGACGATCATTATGAGGTGTTGATTCGGATGAAAAATGAGGAAGGCGATATTTTTTACCCTGACTCTTTCTTACCTTCGGCTACACGGTACTCTTTGATGCCTAAGATCGATTTATGGGTGATTGAAACGTTGTTTAGACTGTTGCATGAGAACAAAATGCTCTCAACCATCACCTTTGCGATCAACCTTTCAGGGCAATCTTTGATGAAAGAGGATTTTGAACGACAAGTGAAAGAACTTTTTGAGAGGTATCGTATCGATGGGCATAAGATTATTTTTGAGATCACAGAGACATCAGCGATGTCGAATGTTAAGCGAGTGACGCAGTTTATTGACCATTTTAATGCCCTTGGATGCAAATTTTCGCTGGACGATTTCGGAACAGGTCTTTCATCGTTTTCGTATTTGAAAAATTTTAGAGTGGATTATCTTAAAATTGATGGAAGTTTTGTCCGTGATATTTTAGAAGATCCTATCGATAAAGTCATGGTCGAGTCCATCGCTCAAATTTCAACGCTTCTGCATCTTAAAACCGTTGCCGAATACGTTGAAAATGAAGCCATTTTAGATGTGATCAAAAACATGAACATCGATTATGGGCAAGGTTATGGTATTCAAAAACCATTTTTTATTGAACAATTACTCGAAGAACTAAAAGCCTAAATCAAGCCAACGATTAAAATGGCTTGATGATGGTGAGAAGTATAATGGTCGCAGTCGTGATCTCAGGAATCACTCGAAACACCCTGAAAAAGTGCAGGTTTTGAGAAACCCTCTCCTTCGCAAATTGCGTGATGAATTTCTTACATGTAAAGTGATACACAACCATAAATACCGCCAATGTTAGCTTCAGATGCAACCACCCTCCACTTTTGAGTAGGTACGGATTGAGGTAAAGTAAGATAAGTCCAAACGTGACCGATAAGATCATCGCAATGGTTCCCACTTTGTAAAGACTGCTCTCTTGCACGCCAATCAGTGCTTGTGCATCACGGGTTGCCGTGATGTGGTAGACAAAGAGTTTGGGCAGGTAAACGAGCATGATCATCCATGTTGCGATACAGATAACGTGAAATGCGAGTACAACGCTGTAGGTATTCATTTTAGTTCCTTATTAAGCAGTGTTAATACGTGTTAGTATATAATCTGTCCAGAAATTTCCAGTGACATTTTACGACTCAAGGGATGACATTTTGCGACTCAACACCTCTGCTCAAGCGCCTGCGGAAGCGTTTTTATTTATTGTGACCTATTTAGCGAAACACTATGCGTTTGACGCAACGGCTTTTATGAATGCGCGAAACATGACGTTGCAAGCCTTACATGTAAAAGGTGCCAAAGTGAATGCCGCGTATGTGAACGAGTTGATCGAAGAAGCCATTGCGATCTCTGGCGATGATGGTCTTCTTTTTAAGTTTGCCGAATCCGTCACGCCTAATAATCTTGGTGTTTTGGGTTATTTAATGCTGCATTCACGCACGGTTGAAGAGGCGATTATCAAGTTGTGTCGTTACTATCCGCTCATCGGAAAAACGCTCAAACCTCTTTTTTTAGCGGAAAATGATGGGTATAAACTCACTCTGCTCATTCACAAAGAGGGCGAGATGACGCACCTTGAAAAGTACAGTGCGGAGATTCATTTAAGTGCCCTCCTCAACCTCATTAACAAAATCATCCCCAACCCCATTTTCCCCAAACAGACAACGTTTAGGCATACGAAACCTTTACATGTAAAAGCATATCAGAGCATATTTGGTGAGACAATTCTCTTTGATGAGGTCGAAAATGCCCTCTTCTTTGACCAAAAGCAACTAAAAATACAAACCAGTTACGACGATCCTTACTTGCTCAGTGTGTTTGAAAAAGAGGCAGAACAAAGCTTGGGCATGAGCGTACACGGAAGCCTTAAAGAAGAAGTGTTAGGCTACATTCTCATCGCCACAGGGGAACTCGATGTCTCCTTAGAGAGTGTCGCGCAGAAAATCGGCATGCACCCACGAACGCTTCAAAAAAAGCTCAAAGAAGAAGGGGCAAGTTTTGTAACGCTTTTAGGTGAAGTACGCCAAAAATTAGCAACACACTACCTCCAAAAAGGACTGGACACCCCAACCATCGCGTCCTATCTCGGCTACGCCGAACCAAGCCCCTTTTTACGGGCTTTTAAGAAGTGGTATGGGGTGAGTCCGAAGATTTGGTTGGGGTTATATGTAAAGAAGTTTCAGTAAAAGTTTAGTTCTTTTACTTTCTAATGAATGTTGCAAAAATGAATAATTCCAATACCAATTAATGTACCAAGAGAAGCAACAAAAATAACAAATATACTGGATTGAATAGAATATTTTTTTATTGAAATACCAATAATAAATGCGCCAATAAAAGCACCAGGAATTGAGATTAGATAAATTAATGTGTATGGATAAGCTGTGAAATACAATGTCATAATAAAGGCACATCCTATTATTATGTTTGTATTCATTTTGGTTGCAATCAATAATCCAATGATAATACCTTGAGGGATCCAAGCTAATAAGAAATTTGCTAAGAAAAATCGGTCTTTGGGTGTGAGTATCATTGCAACAATAATTCCCATGAGAACAATAACAATGGAAAAAAAGCGCTCGTTGATTTTAAATTGCAAATTTTCTTCCTTTTTGTTTATAGTAAAAGATATATTGTTTGACTTTAACTCTCTTTACATGTAAAGAATTCCCTGCTTACTTTCACCAAATTATTGTATCAAAAATTTAACCACTAAAAGATCGAGAGCTTCGTTTTAGTCGTGAAAAGCTCTAGCGCTTTTGTACCTGCAAACGAGTTGCCTTTTTCATTGAGCCGTGGCGACCAGACGCAGAGGCTGAATTTCCCAGGGAGTGTGGCTAAAATGCCGCCACCGACGCCACTTTTGGCAGGCAAGCCCACACGGTACGCAAAATCTCCGACCGAGTCGTACGTGCCACAGGTTAGCATCAAGGCATTGATGCGCTTGGTTTGGCGTGCGTTTAAGATGGGTGCATCGCTCCAAGGTTGAATACCACCGTTGGCTAAAAAGAGCCCCGATTTGGCTAACTCTTGGGTACTCATGGCGATGGAGCAGTGATGAAAGTAGGCATTGAGAACACGCGAAGGCTCATGTTCCAAGTTGTTAAAGCTTTTGAGAAAGTTTGCCATGGCGTTGTTGCGAAAACCTGTTTGTTCTTCAGATTTTGCCACACTAAAATCAAAATTGATGTCATCTTTGGCACACAGCATGCGAATAAATTCCAAAACACTCTGGTGCGCATCTTGAAGATGGTTTAAGATGACATCGGTGACGACGAGTGCGCCTGCATTGATGAAAGGATTGCGCGGGATGCCGTTTTCGTATTCGAGTTGGACGAGTGAATTAAAAGGTGTGCCCGAAGGTTCTTTGCCGATGCGTTCCCACAGCGAATCATTCGCTAATTGCATCGCTAAAGTCAGAGTGAAAAGCTTGGAAATACTCTGAATCGAAAAGCGTTTTTCAGACGCTCCCACATGAAACTCTCTTCCATCGACACACATAAGCGACATCGCAAACGAACTGGGCTCAACGCGCGCAAGCTCAGGAATGTACGAAGCCACCCTTCCCTCACCCAAATAAGGCGTGATCTCATGAAAAATTTCCTCAAGAATCGCTTGATACTCTAGCATCGCATTGCCCTTATCTTTTTTAGATACGCCATTATAGCAAGTAGAGAATGGCTTTACATGTAAAAGGTTTTGAGTGTTTAAATGCGAAGTAAAAAAGTGGATGGGGTGAA
>DBTO01000096.1 GCA_002307095.1 Sulfurospirillum sp. UBA1314 | reverse complement strand
GCCCCAATGATACACTGGAACATAAGCATATGGCATGGGAATGCTTTGAACGCATTGTGCAAAGTGAGAAATCTCCTACAATGCTCCTCATTCAAGGAACCGGTGAACCGCTCCTGCATCCTTTCTTCTGGGAGATGGTCGCCCATGCTAAAAGCAAAGGGCATCGCATTAGCATTATTACCAATGGTTCCATAGCTCTGTCTTCAACCCACATGGTCTTACTCGATCACATTGGCTTCTCCCTTGATACCTTAGATGAAGCCCTTGCCAAACGAAGTGGCAGAACCTCACCTGCTCAAACCCTTAAGCATCTTTTAGCCTGCCACATCTTAACCCCTAAAAAGATCAAACTCTATGCCGTCAACTACGGACAAGACTTAGAAGCTCTTAAAACCTTTGCCAAAGAGCAGAACATTCCTCTTGCTATTCAACAGATACAACCTAAAAAAAGTTACCAAGCCCATTACTCCACAGAACCCTTACCTTATACAACCTACCAATGTCCTTACGTGGAGAATGAAAAGATGCGGTACTACTTTGTGGATGGTACCAAAGCACCATGTTGCTATATGATCGACTCCAGTAAAGTCTTACACCCTAAAGTTATACAACATGCCTTATCCCAAAAGAGTGTTCCCTCGTGTTGTACACAATGTGGTGAACTGACTGGGGTTAAACGGCTTTACATGTAAAGATATAAATAACATCAAAAAGGCACAAGATGATGAAAAAACTAGGATGGCATAAGCTAGAGCAAATGAACGAACATAAGGAAGTGGTATGTTGAGAGGGAAAAGAAAAGAGCAAGAAATAGCTTTACATGTAAAGATAAAAAACAAATCTAAAAAGGTTGTGTGATGGCGTATCTCGAATCCTTTTTTTTATATTTAGGGCTTGTAGTTTTAGGTGCTACAGCTTTACTGCTTGTTTTGGTAGTTTTACTTGGAATCATAAAACTTATGCTCTTGATTTTTAAAAAAGAGGCTTCTTTTCTATCACCTGCTGTTTTTAAAAAGGGTTTGAAGTTTTATAGTATCGGCTACAGTGTTTTTGCATCCTTGTTTTATATCGCTGAAGCGAAGATATATGTTTTTGGAGACAGAGCGTACAAGGAAGCAAAAATGTATGCTATAGCGGGAGAGTATGTGTTCTGGCACAAGGCTTTTTTATTGGTATTTGTTTACCCAAACCATGCTGTTTTAAAACCTTTGGATACCGTTGAATCTTATATACTAAAAAAGATGTATGTGTACATACCTCAAACAGATGGCGAGCGGCAAATATGGAACTATAAGTTTCGTCTTGTGGATTATGCAAAGACGATGTACGCCCCTTTAGTAGAAGAAGATAGAAAAAAAGGATTGAGCTTCACAAATCCAGGAGGCTCTATGGAACCTGAACTTCTAGATACTTTAGATGAGATATACACTGCTATGGATACGCTAAATCAAACATCGATGGCAGATAAACAGTTTGATAAAATAGACCGTTACCTGATCATCGCTTCAATGGCTCCATATTATATTGAGTATATACCTTATAGAGGCGATCTGCATTCTGAATGGAAAAAAAATACTTATTTTATAGATAAATTGGACAAAGTTTATAATAATCCAAAAAATAGAAATGAATTTGTAAAGTATCTTCATATTTTGGATAAGACACATGATGCTATGCAAGAAGATAAAGAGCTTGCACAAGCGTTTGAAGAACATCCAAGTGTAAAAGGTTCTTTTTATTGGGGTGCGACATTGGGTTATAGTGCTTTAGACTCTATGCAAGAACGAAATAACAATGTTTATCCGTGTACGAGCGAGACTTTTTTACAATTTGTCAAATACTACAAAGAGTATGTTCACTGGGCATATATGACTCCTAACAGCACTTTTCACTCTCTTTCAAAAAGGCAAAAAAGCAACTATGACTTTAAAATAGAAGCGCAGAATAACGCTTACTATATCGCCAAGTATATTTGCAAAATACCATTTGAGTATATAACGAGTGAAGAAAAAAGTATTAATAGTTTCAAAAACTTTGAAAGTTTATATAGAGACAGACCAAATATAAAACATATTAGAAAACTAGAAAAACAAATAAACCAAGGAGAAGAAGATGGCAACAGATAATATTCAAACAACGGCAGATGCAAGCAGTGCAGTACAACAAGAGGTCAAGAAATCTCTGATAGAAGAGTTTGGATTGGATGAGAAAGATCTTCCTAAAACTTTTATATCCACTGTCAATGCGATCACTGCCCTCATATCATATTATGGAGGGATGGATCTCAAAAATCTGACACTTGCTAATAAGATAACGTTTACGATTTTTGGCAATGCATTAGCGGCTTCAGCATCTGCTATTATTGATTTTGCGACGACGGATGATCCACCTGTAAAAGCCATCATCAAAGCTATAGCCGGAGTAGGGTTTAATCTTTTTGGTGGATTCGCCGGTATCGGATTTACCGGTGTCAGAAAAATTGTAGTAGGTTATGAAGTAAGCGGTTTGCTCTCTGAACTTGCGGGCAAAGAGTATGATGTCATAGTAGGGCCGAATTATGAAATTACTGGAACCTATAAAGATACTATAACAGAGATAAAAGTTAACTATTCTCTCCAAGACGCTCTTTTGATACCAGATCAACTAAGAGATTTTTTAAAAGATAAAAATGTAATAGGTGATTGGCAAATTACAGATCGTAATGGGTATATATTACAATACGAGACAGAAACGGATAGTTATAAATTACTAAAAACTTCTCTTTCTCAAGCTACCTCTTCAAAGCTGATAGATCAAATAATGTACTTTGACAATTACGGAAGTGATTCTATAAATATACAGTTTTCCGATACAGATATTTTAAAACTCAACTCTCTTTTCCGTGACAATGATGAACTTGTATCTATGGCACAAAGTGACGGACGGGTGATGTACGCACTCAATAATTTACAATCTTTTTATATTGATAGTGCTACGGCACCAAGCGATAATTCTGCGAATTATTCAAGTAACTATATTAGTGATAGAGCATTCTTGTTATATTTAAATAACTGGAAAACAACAAATAAACTATCTCACTACTCTTCTTGGACGGATGGGGTTTATGACCCTGAAGCAGATATCAGAGAATATTTAAGAAGTGAAAAAACATATATCATAGACAAAAAAACAGGGATAGAGTATGGAATCAAATTTCTTGGTATGGTTGGCGATCACAAAGTCATTGAATTTGGTACTGATGGAGATGATAGCGACTTTAAATATACCAATAATGATGATAGGCTCTATGGTGGTAATGGTAACGATGCCATAAATGGAGGCGAAGGCAATGACTACCTAGAAGGTGGTAAAGGTATTGATATTTTAAATGGAGGAAGCGGTAATGATATATACTATTTTCAAAGAGGAGATTTTCTAGATACTGTTTACGATAAAAGCGGAAACGATACTCTCCTATTTGGAAAAAATATCACAAAAGATGACTTGATAGTACAATATGACGGTAATGACCTTATCGTCACTCTTAAAGATAGTAGCCAAAGTGATAGTATCACTCTTAAAAACTGGTACACCAAAGAAAACCGAATCGAATACTTTGAATTTGCAGATGGAACTCGTTTGGATGAAGAAAATATCTTAGATCTTATGACAACACCAGAAGCAGACTCTATTCAAGGCACTGAAAACGATAATACCCTAGAAGGGGCAGAGGGAGATGATACTTTAATAGGTGGTAAAGGCAATGATACCCTAGAAGGTGGTGAAGGTAATGACCTCTTAATGGGGGGAGATGGCTATGATACATATATCGTTGATGCAGGCGATACGGTTATTGATAGTGATGGGAAAGGAAGAGTCATTTTCCAAGGAAATCTTTTAAGTGGTGCGAGTATGGAGCTTGGTGAGACACACTACTATTCCCAAGAAGATCACGGAACCTATTTTTTAACCAGTAATGGCTTTCAATTTGTAGCCGATAGCGGCGCTACATTAACGATAGAAACCCCTGTTACCACCAGTGAAACAATTTTACCTTCAATAACAGGTGGTACAACTATCGCTACCCACCATACAGGTACGGGTGTCACCTTAGAGGATTTCTCCTCTCCCTTGGTTTTAGACTTAGATAATGATGGTATGACATCTATGCCTTTATACGCTACTCAAACCTACTTCGATATGGACGGTGATGGTTTTAAAGAAAGGACATCATGGACTGAAAGCAGTGATGGACTTTTAACCCTAGATCTGAATAATGATGGTAAAGTCACCAACGGAACTGAACTCTTTGGAAACAACACCAAACTCGCCAATGGAACCACTGCTAAAGATGGCTTTGAAGCCCTAAGCCAATATGATCTCAATCATGATAATGTCATTGACGTAAAAGATAGCATCTATAGCCATCTTAAAGTATGGATAGATGCTAACAGCGATGGAATAAGTACGCAAGATGAACTTAAAACACTCGCAGAACTAAACATCACTTCCATCAACCTAAATGCCACAGCAACCTCTACCTCAGAAGCTTACAATACCATTAGTGATACCTCCACTTTTGCTCAAAATGGACAAACAAAAACCATCAATGATGTCTGGTTCTACCAAAACAAATCCGATATCACCTATGACTACACTACACCCATCAAAGAAAGCGTAGCAATACTTCCTACCATCAAAGGCAGTGGCAGAGTCAAAGACCTCACGGACGCTATGAATGATGACACTGTCTTAGAAGCTAAAGTCACCAACCTTCTAAAGAATGCCTCTTCCATGAGTTTTTCAAACTTTAGTAGTGCGTTTAAAGATATGGTCGCACGTTGGACGGGAGCTGATACCATCAGTGCAACTGCCACCAGAGGAACACAGTCTGTCCTAAATCATAATTACTCTAATGCTTCACCTATTTATGTCAAAGAAGTCTATGCCTATGCCAGAGATGTTGCCATCTTAGAAGCCTTTGCAGGAAAAAGCTTTAGTATGGTCGCTGATGGTGTCACAACATCCGATGTTATAGGAACCGAAGCCAGTGTCGCAATGAATGAAGCCTATAAAGAGCTTCAATATTCCCAAATGATAGAGTTCCTCAGTGATGCGATGTACGGCTCATCCCTTAGCAAAGAAGAACTCATCACTCACTTACAAACGACTCTCTCTGCAACACCCAACGATACGCTTTCGACTTTACTGCTCTCAACCATGGTGAACCGTTATGGGTTAGATACGTTAGAGAGCTTTGATAACACTTTACTTTCAAACACAACCTTTAAAACAGCGCTTAGTACCAATGGTATCAGTTACAGCATCAATGCTTTAGGGGAAGTGGTTGGTCAATATGGCAATGTACAAGAAGGGAGTAGCAGAAGTGATACACTCAGCGCAACCAGTTCAGGTGGATACCTTTACGGAGGAGATGGCAACGATACCCTTTATGGCAGTAGCGGTAAAGATGTCATCGACGGTGGTGCGGGAAATGATGTTATCTACGGTAGAGATAATAACGATGTTTTACGTGGCGGCGAAGGCAATGACTATATTGTCGCTGGCAGTTCAACTTCCGATAGTAATTACGGACATGATATCTTAGAAGGTGGCAAAGGAAACGATACCCTCATCGGTACAGGACGTAACAGTACTTATGTCTATAACTACGGTGATGGATACGATACGATTCAAGATAGTGGCAATATAGGCGCTACGACGGATGTTCTTTCGCTAAGAGGTATCGTACTCTCAGATCTAAACTTCCGCACGAGCGGCAATGATGTCATCATTGATATACTCGATGTGAGCGATGCAACGGTTGTTAATGGTTCAATTACCATCAAAAATGGTGTTGGAAGTGGTGCTATTGAGACCATTCAACTAGAAGAGGGAACATTTAATTTCAATGATTTACATTATATTAAAACTATAGGGAATCAAAAAGTTTATTTAATTGAGAATAATTTCGGCTCTCTAACGTTGTCAAGCCTCAATAATGTAGGACTTTTATTTGGCGAAGGCATTACTGCGGATAACATCATCGTTCAAGCTTCATCAAATAGTAATAATCTTGTCATCGCTTTAAAAGAAGAGGGTAAAAGCTTTTCAGAACTCACCAATAAACTTACTCTAACCAATTGGTTTAATGATGCCAGTCGCATAAGCACGTTTACCTTTAATGATGGTACGGTTTTATCTGCCACTGATGTTGTTAATCTACAAGGCACTGAAAATGCCGATACTGTGCATTTACTAGACAGTACAAGTGATGTTAAACTCTCTTTAGGTCTTGGTAATGATGTCGCTCAAACGTTAGGTGGTAATGATACTGTAGATGGAGGAGATGGTAATGACACGCTCAAAGGTGGAGCCGGAAATGATGTTCTTAAAGGAGGTGTTGGTACTGATGCCCTTTACGGTGAAGCTGGAAACGATACATTAGAAGGTGGAAGCGAAAGTGATACGCTTCAAGGCGGTGAGGGGAACGACACCTACATCTTTGGAAAAGGCGATGGTAAAGATACTATCATCGACACCAGTGGTGAAAATGCGCTTAGTTTTGGTACAGGAATCGCTACCAGTGATTTAGTCTTTAAGAAAAATGGCAATGACCTTATCGTCGCGTTACAAGAAGAGGGAAAAAGCTTTGAAGAACTAAGCGATGTGGTTACACTGCAAAATTGGTATACGCAAAGTAATAGTGTTAATAGCTTTGGTTTTGAGGATGGAAGTCTTTATAGTAAAAGTGATATTTTTACACTGATGCTTCAAAACGGTTTAGTATACGGTACGACAAATAATGATATGATTTTGGGTACTGATAAAAATGATATTATTTATGGAGGAACAGGTAACGATACGCTTTTAGGCAATGAAGGTGATGATAACCTGTACGGTGACGCAGGCAATGATACGATAAATGGAGGAAAAGGTGTTGACAACCTCCAAGGAGGAGCGGGCGATGACCCCTATGTCTTCAATCGTGGCGATGGAAGAGATACCGTTTATGATGATTCTAGATATACCCCTTATTATTGGAATCCTAACTATACCATTCAACAAGATGGAGGTAACGATACACTGAGCTTTGGAGCGGGCATTACATCAAGTGACCTTATCGCCCAAACATTAAGCGATAGCAATGATCTCATCGTAGCGTTAAAAGAAGATGGAAAAAGCTTCGATGAGCTTACGGATAGGATTGTTCTTAAAGATTGGTTTAGTACCAATAATCGTATCGAAACCTTTACATTCAGTGATGGAACAATCTTACATGTAAATGATATAGTTAACCTTCAAGGAACCGAAGATGCCGACACTGTGCATCTTGTGGATAGTACGAGTGATGTCACACTTTCCATGCAAAGTGGCGATGATGTGGTTCAAACCAGTGGTGGCAATGATACCATTGATGGTGGAGCAGGGAATGACACACTCAAAGGTGGAACTGGCGATGACACATATCTTTACTCAAAAAATGGAGGAACTGATACGATTATCGATACATCAGGCAATGACACACTGAGCTTTGGAGAAGGCATTAGCACAGATGATCTTATCGTTCAAGCATCAGCTAATAGTGATGATCTCATTGTTGCGTTAAAGGAAGAGGGGAAAAGTTTTGATGAACTAACCGATAGGATTGTTCTCAAAGATTGGTTCAATGCCAATAACCGCATCGAAACCTTTACATTTAACGATGGAACAACTTTACATGTAAATGATATCGTTGCCTTGCAATCAGTAACATCAGGAGATGATTATCTGCATTACACGGAAGCCAATGATACCATCAAAGGAAAAGAGGGCAATGATACATTAGTTGGAGGAGACGGTGATGATGTTTACTTCTTTGGAAGAGGAGATGGTGTCGATACGATCATTGATA
>DBTO01000170.1 GCA_002307095.1 Sulfurospirillum sp. UBA1314 | reverse complement strand
TTATGTTTCTAATGGTCATCTTAGCATTTTCCATTCGCGATCTTGGTATCAAAAATGCCGAAGAGAAAGCACAAATCATTGCCGATTTGGTGCAAGATGGACTGAGTGCGCATATGCTCAGTGGCACCATGGACAAAAGAGAATTTTTCCTCAATAAAATCAGCACCGCCAAAGGTGTCGAAGCCTTATGGATTGTACGCAGTGAATCGGTCATCAAACAGTTTGGCAAAGGGTTTAACAACGAAATCATCCGCGATGAAATCGATGAAAAAACACTCAAGACAGGAACCGTTCACAAGCAAAACGAAGAGAGTTCGCACAACGCGAAGCTGCGCATTAGCACCCCTTATATCGCTAAAGAAAATGGCTCACCCAACTGCATGCAGTGTCATCAAGCCAAAGAAGGCGAAGTGTTAGGCGCTATTAGCATTGTCTTTAACATCAACGAAGTACGCACCAATGGGGTTTTAACCTCACTGGGGATTTTACTTCTTTCTATTTTCATTATGCTCTTTATTTTCTTCATTATTAACCGTTCGATGAAGCCCTTGATGGAGCTTTTTGATTCGATTACGTTTGTGATGAACAAGGCACAAGAGGGCGATTACAGCAGGCGTGTACGTTTTAGTGGGAGCGACAAAGAGTGTCACAATGTGATGTTTTGGATCAATTCACTCCTTGAAAAACTCGAAAATACACTCAATGACATTGAAGTCACCGTTAAAAAGTTTTTAGCGCTTTCTCCGAACCATCAACCCGACCTTCTTTTAGACGCGCAAGCGATTGTGCATGAACTTTCCGACATCTATCAATTTAAACGCACGATCGAATTTGATGAAGACAAAGAGCAGGTGTATCGACGTATTGGTTCTATTTTACAGCATGATTTGGGACTGAAAGATTTTGTCTTGATCGAATCGGGCAAAGATGCGATCAATCCAACCATCGTCTTTGACGCCTCCAGCCAAAAACGATTGGTCGATCCAACATGTAGGGCACTTCGTACCAAACAAGCCGTCTACTCTGATCAGTTTAGAAACATTTGTGAGTCGTGCAACTCCTGTGATCACCATCTGTGTATTCCTTATCTCATCAGCAGTGATTTTGAGATTTTGCTCAGTATCTGGACGACGAATGAAGCAGAACTGACCCACACGAAAGAGCAGTTGCCTAAAATTCAAAATTACATCGATGCGGCACGCCCAGAGTTGGTGAGTAAAAACCTAACCGAGATTTTAAAAATCTCTTCCACCACCGATGCGTTAACAGGACTGTATAACCGTAAATATCTGGACGAATACATCGAAAAAGCACTCTCGCAAGCCAAGCGAAATGGTATTGCGTATGGTATTTTGATGATTGACATCGACTTTTTTAAAATGGTCAATGATACCTATGGGCACGATGTCGGGGATCGCGCTATCAAAGTTTTAGCCCATGTGCTCAAAGATAATATTCGTGAAGCCGATACGGCATTTCGTTTTGGCGGCGAAGAGTTTTTAATTTTACTCTACGAGTGTGAAGAGCAGATGGTCGAAAATATCGCCAATAAAATACGCCTCGCCTTTGAAAAAGCGTCGATTCAATCCAACAATGGCGCGACCTTTAACAAAACGTTGAGTGTAGGAGCGTCGATCTTCCCAAATGATTCAGATTCTTTGTGGAAGTGCATTAAATTTGCAGACATTGCCCTTTACAAAGCCAAAGACAGCGGTCGTAACTGTATTAAGCGTTTTGAACTCAATATGCTCGATGAGCAAGAGCTCAAAAATGCCTTCTAAACGTTCTGAATGAAATTTTACCGCGTCTACGTTGAGCTCACCAATATCTGTGGGCTCAAATGCAGTTTTTGCCCACCGCAGGTCGTCCCGACACACACAATGCCGCTCGCTTTTTTTGAACATGTTTTAGACGAACTTACCCCGTATACCAAAGAGATTGCCTATCATATGGGAGGCGATCCTTTAGCGCTGTCCAATCTTCACGCCTATTTGGATCTTACATGTAAAAAGAATTTTAGAGGAATGCTGACCACCAGTGGCTATTATGTGGGCAAACACGATCTTCAAACGCTGGTGCATCCAGCCCTCAAACAAATCAACATTTCGCTCAACAGCTACAACAAAAACAGCATGTCTTTGAGCTTTGAAGCGTATATGGAGCCCATTTTAAAGCTCTGCGAATACAAACGTGAGCACAACCACGATCTGTTTATAAACCTTCGTTTATGGAATATGGACGATATTCAAAGTGAAAGAGCCTTCAATGAAAAGCTCTTTATTTACCTTGAAAAAGCGTTTGGCGTCCCTTTACATGTAAACACACTTTACACAGAAAAACCTCGCTCTATTCGTTTGGCTGAGAAGATACTTTTACATTTTGACACCTACTTTGAATGGCCTTCTCTCTCATCGGAGCATCATTCGGATGGAACCTGTTTAGGGCTCGATTCTCATTTTGGTATACTCTCTAATGGCGTCGTTGTTCCGTGTTGCTTGGACAAAGATGGCGTGATGGCACTTGGAGATTTACATGTAAACACGATGAAAAGCATTTTAAAAGCACCTAAAACACTCGCCATTATCGAAGGCTTTAAACACCATAACGCCGTTGAAGATTTGTGTCAAAAATGCACCTACAAACACCGTTTTAAGGAGAAATAATGTCAGAAAAACTCTACGAGAACGAATACTTTTACATTTTGCGTGAAAATGCGACGATTCCGTGGGTGAAGATTTTTACCCAACACCCGTTTAAGGAGCTTAGCGATTGTGATGCGTTGACCCAAGCGGCGATTTTAAAAGCGATGCTGATCGTGGAAGAGACGATGCGCTTTTACTACAATCCGAAAAAAATCAATATCGCAATGTTTGGCAACTATGTTCCACACCTTCACATTCACGTAATGGCACGTTTTGAGGAAGATTCACACTTTCCTGAATCAATGTGGGGGCTCAAACAGCGTGAATCCAATCTTCACCTGCCAAGTTTTGAGAACTTTGTTACGATTTTGCACGATAAGTTACGTTCCTAAGCCTATTTTTGGGCAGAGTTTAATCTCCCTTTTGCTAAGCTTTTTGGGAAAAATTTAAAAAAATAATCATCAAAGATAACGAATGAAAAAAATCTGTCTGGGTCTTTCTGTTTTGCTTTCAACGTATGCGTTTAGCGCTAATTTACACTATTCTCTCATCAAAAAAGAGAGTGGCAAAGAGGGCAGTACACTCCTCATTGTTGGAGGCATTCACGGCGATGAACCTGGAGGCTATTTTGCGCCTATGATTCTTTCTCGTTATTACAAAATCGAAAGTGGTAACGTTTGGGTTGTCCCCAATCTTAACTTTGATAGTATCGTAAAAAATTCTCGCGGTATTAATGGCGATATGAACCGCAAATTTGCCAAAATTGAGACGAAAGATAAAGATTTTGATACGGTCAGTGAGATCAAAAAACTGATCTTAACGCCCAAAGTAGACTTAACGCTGAATCTTCACGATGGGCAAGGCTTCTACCGCGATCGCCAAATCGATAAAAACTTCAACCCCAAAGCATGGGGACAAGCGACCATCATTGATCAACAGCAAATTCCCAATGCGAAGTACGGTAACCTTGCCGATATCGCCACCAAAGTCAACCAAGAGACCAATGTGGGGCTCATTGAAGATGTGCATGAGTTTAACGTAAAAAACACCAACACCAAAGCACAAGACAAGGCGATGCAACAAAGCCTAACCTATTTTTCAATCACCAATAACAAACCTGCGTTTGCCATAGAAACCAGTAAAAACATCACCAACCTTTCACAAAAAGTCTTTTACCAACTCAAAACCATCGAGAAATTTATGAATGTGATGAACATCAAATTCTCACGTACGTTTGAGCTCACCGAAGAGAGCATTAAAAAACTGCTCAATGATGATGGAATGCTTGAGATTCCACCCACCAAAATTACACTCGATCTTTCAACGCTCAAACCGTATATTAAATTTTTCCCAATGAGCAAAGATAAGTTGGTCTATAATAGTAACAACTCGCTTGTGGCGGTCATTAAAGAAAAAGATGAATATAGAATTATGAATGGACACATACTTGTTTCCACGCTTAAGCCCGAGTTTATTGAATTTGAACACTCCTTAAATGATGTGAGTTTGATCATTGATGGTAAAAAAACAATGGTTAAAATAGGCTCGCTCATCAATGCCAAAAACAGCTTGCAAGTGGATCCAATTAACGGCTATCGTGTCAATATTATTGGGTTTTCAAAAAACGGTGTCACCAATGAAGTGGGCATCAAAGTGGAGCCGAAAGATTTTATTAAAACCTATGCCATTGATAAAGATGAAACGACCTATATGGTACAATTTTACAAAGATAAAAAGTTTTGTGGCATGATCAATATCAAGTTTGAAGATGAGAAAAAAAGCAAAAAATAAGGAGCGCTATGTGAGTACTTATGTAGGGAGACAACCTATTTTTGATAAAGAGGGTGTGTGCTTTGGTTATGAACTCCTCTACCGCTCCTGCGAACTTAGTAATGCTGCAACCTTTAATGACAATGCAAAAGCCACGGCACGCGTCATTGTTAATCTCATCCACAATATTGGACTTGCACCTATTATTGGGCATAAAATAGGCTATATCAATGTCGACGAAAGTATGCTCTTTAGTGATGCCGTGTTGCTGCTTCCCAAAGAGTATTTTGGGTTTGAAATCTTAGAACACACCAAGGTTTCACACGCCTTGTGCGAGCGTGTGAAACACCTCCACACATTAGGATACCGTTTTACGTTGGATGACTTTGACTGCAGCGATGCGATGATTGAAACCTATACGCCGATTTTCCCCTCGATTGAAATCATTAAAGTGGATGTTCAAGCCATTGGCATTGAAAACCTCTCTTCGGCGCTTGAGAAGATTCAAAAATTCAATATCCCACTTTTGGCAGAAAAAATTGAAACCCATGAAGAGTATGAAGTCTGTGCGCAACTGCCTTTTGTCTTTTTTCAAGGCTATTTTTTTGAAAAACCTGTCATTTTAAGCGGTCGTAAAATTGAGCCACACACCACCAATGCGATCCGTTTGATCAATTACATGCAAACCAACACCGATGTTACCGCGATCGCGCATCAATTTGCCACCTGTCCTGATCTGGTCTATAATTTACTGCGTCATGTAAACTCTGGAGCCTACCATTTTCAGCAAAAAATCACCTCAATTCATCAAATGGTGCTTCTTTTAGGGCCTCAAAAGATTCTCTCGTGGTTGGGACTTTTTCTCTACGGTACGCCTCAAAATCGTCCTTTTGGTACGGAAATATTTAAAAATGCCAAATTTCGTGCCAAAGTAATGGAAGAGCTCGCTTTTACATGTAAAAAACCCGAACTCGCCAATAAAGCTTTTTTAACAGGAAGCCTCTCGCTGATTGATGCGTATTTGGGGATTCCGATGTATGAGTTTTTAAACCACGTTCGACTGGATGACGAGATCAAAACAGCCCTGCTCTTTCGTGAAGGCGCTCTTGGTGAGCTGCTTTACATTGCCACCGAAATGAACCACGCTAGGGACAGCGAGATGATCATCAAAGAGCTTAAAACGCCTCCATGTTTTGATACAAAGCAGCTCTACGATGTCTGCACCAAAGCCACCATCTTTGTTGAAGAGTGCGAGCATAAGAACGAGAATTAAACGCGAGCAATTTTGCTTTACATGTAAAGAGTTTATACTTTAAAAAAAGGTTCACCGTGAACGCGATTACAAGCTTTTTTGTGCGATTCGCCTATTATTTAGAAGCCTCAGAAACGTACCATCGTGCCAAAGAATTTTGCCGAACACTTTTGGAGTATCAGCACTCAAAACTCAAATTTTATTTCGATATTTTTATGGTTTTTCTTGTTGTTATCAGTGTTTTGTTCCTTCTGTATGAAGTCAAACATCCCGATGGTCTCATCTATTTAGATGATTTTATTCAGTTTTCGTTGGTCATTTTTGTTATTGAGTATCTGCTACGTTTTTGGATCTCTTCGGATAGCCATAAACTCTTTTTGGAGCGTTATGAGTACGCGATTAACAACAACCTTCCCTTTTCACTGACGCGCGCTATTCTTGCCATTTTGAAGAAAAAGCTGGATTATGTTATTTCGCCCTTAGCGATTATTGATCTTTTAGCGATTCTTCCAAGCTTCCGCCCGCTTCGTTTTTTGCGTATCTTCATCCTTTTTAGAATCTTCAAGCTTTTTCGTTATGCCAGAAGCATGAAAACCTTTACGGCGATCATTACCGAGAAAAAGTTTGAGCTCTTTACCTTAGCGATTTTTGCCAGCTTTGTCATTTTTACGGGAAGTTCGGCGATTTATATCTTTGAAACACAGCAAAATCCTAAGATCAACACACTCTTTGACGCGCTTTATTGGGCGATTGTCACGATGGGAACGGTAGGATACGGCGATATTGTTCCTGTGACGACCGAGGGCATGGTGGTTGCGATGCTATTGATCATCTTTGGCGTTGCAACGATTGCTTTTTTAACCTCCATCATCGTCTCCTCATTTCAAAGCAAACTCGTGGAACTTAAAGAGAGCCGTACCTTTGCAGATGTCGATAAGTTGGAGAATTACATCGTGATCTGCGGATACGGGCGTGTGGGCGAAGTTGTGGCAAAAATGCTGCATGAAGATGGCTACAAACTCGTCATCATCGACAACGATGAGAATAAAATCAAACTCGCCCAGCAACGAGGGCTCATTGGCATCGTGGCGGACGCTTCAAAGAGCCGTATCCTAGGAGAACTCGGCGTGGGCAAACGCGCTTCACAAATCATTTGTGCCACCAACAGTGATGAGCTCAATGTCTTCATCACGCTGACCGCACGAAGCTTGAGCAAAAAAATCATTATTATCGCGCGCGTCATTAAAAACACCCACAAGAAAAAGTATTTTCTAGCAGGGGCGAATTACGCGTTTAGTGCCGATGAAACCATAGGACTCATGGGAGCGCAATACATCACACAGCCGATCTCCTACGCCGCACTCGATGAGATGCTCACGGAAAATACAGGGGTCATTTTTGATATTCTCATCCTTCATGAACACGCTTATTTTGCCAATCAGCCTGTGGAAGCACTGAATCTTTCAGAAAAACGATTGATGCTCTTTGGCATTTTACGTAAAGAGGAGACACCCTCTTTTCAATTCAATCCCTCTTCGGATTTTATGCTCCATCATCATGATATGCTCATTATCATGGGGCGAAAACACCATATCAATAGTCTACGTAAATTGAATGACCAAGGAAATATGCGATGATTGAGGGCAAAATTCTCCTGTTTGGGTTTAACCGTTCTGCCATTGAAATTGGAGCCAGACTGAAAGAGCAAGGTTTCGCATTTACCTACATAGATAATGATGCGAGCTTACTACCCAAAGCTAAAAAACTTGGATTTGATCTTGTGATTGCGGATTACAGTGATGATGAAACACTGCTTAGTTTTGGAATTGGAGAAGATGTTACCTTTGTCTTTACCCTCTTTGAAGAGGATGTTCATAATGTCTTTTTGACCCTTTCCATTCGGGCTCTTGATCCTCATGTTGATATTGTTGCGACTACGCACACGAAGGATGCCATTCATAAACTGCAAATTGCGGGAGCGAGTACCATTTTAGATCCGTATCAAATTTGTGGCAAACGTATCTATAAGCTCATCACACAACCTGAAATTATGCAAGTCATTGATGCAACGATTTTTGGTGAAGCCGATATCAATATGGAACAAATCACGATAACAGAGCATTCCGCACTAAATGGCACACTGCTGAGCGAATGCTACCCAACCCAAAACTACAATATGCTCCTCATTGGACTGCATGATAAAGAGCTTCAAAAGGAGTTTATCTTCATTACCGAAGGACACAACCATAAACTTGATCAAGGTGATATTTTGGTTGTGATTGGTAAAAGTGCGGAGATCGAACGTTTTAAAATGGATTTTAGTCTATAAAAGAGGAACGATTAAAAAGAGCGTTCCTACACATGTTAAGGTTTCAAGCGTCGTAATCGATGCCATTAACGAGACATCCCCGCCCAGCTCCCTCGCCAAGATATGCGCAGAAGTCGCCGTTGGCATTGAGGCAAAAATGATGGCAATGCTTAAACTCATTCCAGAGAGTCCAAACAAAAGTGCAAAACCGTACGCAATCATAGGAAAAAGAACTAATTTGGCGACCGTTGAGACCACCAACTCTTTTTTCGCCTCTTTCAAATATTTAAGCTCCAACCCCACACCCACAGATAAAAGACCCATCGGAAGTGCGGCATGACTAACAATCGCAACACTTTTTAAAAGAAATAGCGGAACTTCGATACCACCCGCATTGATCAATCCACCAATTGCACAGGCACCAATCAGAGGATTTTTAAGAATTGTTTTCAAAAATGCCATCAGAGAAAATCTGTCTTCTCGCAGATAAATAGCAAAAATACTGATGCAGAGAATATTAAGAAAGGGGATCGCAAACGCGATCACAATGGCGGCTAAAACTAAACCTTCCTTGCCATAAACCGCACTGACAAGGGCTAAAAAGACGTAGGTATTAAAACGAATTCCCCCTTGCACGATGGAGGTAAACGCCCTATGTTCAAAATGAAGAATCTTATTGAGAAGCACTAAAATGACTAAAATGGTAAAGATACCACCCAGCGATGTGAGGACAAGCGTGACCGTGTAAGTAAGATCGATTTTAGCAACAGCTAACTCATAGACTAAAAGAGAAGGCATCAAAACGTAGTAGGTAAACTTGTCCATCTTGGGCCAAAAATCCGTTGAAGGAAATTTCGCATGTTTAAAGGCATACCCTGCAAAGATAATCAAACAGATCGGTAAAAGAGCACCCAGTACATAGTTCATCTCTATCCCTTAAATCGAAATTCCTCAGCCATTAAAATCGTTTTGAGTTTTTCGCGACACTCGCCTTGAAACTCCATCCACTCCTCTTTACATGTACCACCACTGCCGAGCTTTTTTTTCACGAAAGAACAGAGCTTTATGAGCGCTTCTTTCTCCAGAAAAAAAGGGCCTACGATGGAGACGGGCTTACCTTGGCGCTTTTCCATTTTTAAGACTAAAAAATGCTTTGTTGGCAGTTTAATCTCCAAAGGCTTTGAGGAAGTTTGATCCTCCTCAAACTGCCATGCACTATCGTGATCTAAAGCAGAGCCGATGGAAAAGAGTGGCTTATTTGCCATACGTCTCTCTAAAAGCTTCGTAATCGCCTTTAAAATCGATCATCGTGCCATCAGAATGAAGTTCAATGATGCGGTTAGCAAACGCATCAATAAGCTCTCTATCGTGTGTGACACAGATGACATTGCCAGGGAATTTAAACAGTCCCTCGCCCAGAGCAATAATCGCTTCAAGATCCAAGTGGTTATCTGGCTCATCAAGGACTAGAAAATTACCTTTTTGTAACATCATTTTGGAGAGCATCATACGGTGTTTCTCACCACCACTGAGCTGTTTGACACTCTTTTTTTGTTCCTCACCCGAAAAAAGCATACGTCCTAAACATTTTCTGATTTCGTCCAAATCTTTTTTCTCATCGTACTGTTGTAACCATTCAAAGAGTTGAAAATCTCCGGTGATCATATCGGTCGCATTTTGAGGAAAATAGCTCGACGTGATGGTAGCACCCCATTTAACACTGCCTGTATCAGACTCCAGTTGTTCCATAAGGATATTGCACAGGGTTGTTTTACCCACACCATTGTGACCGATCAGGGCGATTTTTTCACCTTTTTCCACTTTAAAGCTAATGTTATGAAGTACTTTTTGGTCCCCATAGCTTTTTTCAATACCTTCGACATCTAAAACTTCATTACCAATGTCCCGTCCCATACGAAACACGATGCTTGGATCTCTGCGTGAAGAGGTTTGTATCTCCTCAATGTCTAACTTTTCTAAACGTTTTTGACGTGAAGTGGCTTGTTTTGCTTTAGAGGCATTGGCTGAAAAGCGTCTTACAAAGGCTTCCAGTTCCTCTTTCTCTTTAAGCTTTTTATCTCTGTCTGTTTCTTGCTGTTTTGCAATTAAATTCGCTGCCATATACCACTCATCGTAGTTGCCCGTAAATTCACGAATTTTCTTAAAATCGACATCTAAAATGTTCGTCACAACCGAGTTAAGGAAGTGTCTATCATGCGAGATAACAACCATCGTTCCTTCATGGCGAATAAGTTGTTCTTCTAACCACGAAATCGCTTCAAGGTCTAGGTTATTGGTAGGCTCATCGAGGAAGAGAACGTCAGGTTTGGGGTAAAGGACTTGAGCTAGCAAAATCTTAAATTTATCACCACCGGTAAGTTCACTCATTAACGTCTCTTGTTCACTCACAGGAAATCCAAGTGAACCTAAAATTTTCTCGATATTCACTTCCACTTCATACGTCGGATCTTCTTCTGCACAGATGATCTCAAGCTCTGCTAAGCGGTCATTGACTTTATCGTCTGAAAAATCGCCCGTGACATACAGATGTTCTTTCTCTTTAATCGCATCAAATAAGCGTTTATTGCCATACATTACTGCATCTTTAAGCGTAAACTCTTCAAACGCGTACTGATTTTGATTTAAAACGCCAACACGTAAACCATTTTCAACCGAAACATTGCCGCTCGTTGCGTCAATTTGCTTCGATAAAATCTTCAAAAATGTTGTCTTACCCGCACCATTGGCACCGATAAGTCCATAACGTTTGCCTTTGTCTAATTTCAGACTAATATTTTCAAATAAAAGCTGATGCGAAAAACGCATCGTTAAGTTGTTCACTTCGACCATAGATTCTCTCTTTGTTTTTCGCGGATTATAGCATTATGTATCTTGTTTCAAAATTTACCCTAAAAAAAGCCTTTTACACTACGCAGGTAAAACCTTGGTGATTTTAGTTTAAAAGATGTTACAATTTAAAATGATTGAACCTTTCATAAAGGATATCTCGTGGCGATTTTAAAGAAAAATATCTGGCTTATCTTTTATATTTTAACCCTAACCGCGACACTCCTATTTTTAACTACTCTCTATTTCAAATGGCAAAACACCTATCTAAAATACCAAACATCACAAGAAAATATTGTTGAATTGATGGCAAATGCAACACAGTCACTGTTTGATACCCAAGAGCGCTTGATGGATATCTTAGGGGTTACCATTCGTGAAGATGCACACTATCTTTATGAACCCCAAAACATTGAAAAACATGCCAATGCGTTATTGCAAAATCCAGACATTTTAGCTTTTGGTGTAACGACACCTGAGGGTGATTTTATTTACGGAAGTTCTGACTCCAACACTACTCGCATCCCCAATCTTAAAAATCGTCCCGAAAGCCACAACTCTTTTATGGATGCCCTTTCACAAAACGGAATGGTTTTTGGACGAACCTATTTTACTCCTGAACTTCAAAAATGGGCCATGCCAATTCGTAAAACGATTCGTGATGAACAAGGGCATCCTCTTTTTATGATGACAACCCTCTTTAAGCTCTCAAGCACCTTTGATCGATTGATCAATAGCGTACGCCATCGTCAAAACCTCATCGTCTCGATTATTAGAGACAGTGATTTTTATCAGCAATACAACTCTTTAGGGCAGACGGAATATAACCTTACCTACCAAACACCTTTTCCCAAAACATTGATGGATCGTATGTATGAGAGTATTTTTGATATCTACCAGCTCACGCCCAAAGAGCTTAAAAGCGATGAGCCTCTTGTCTCGTTTTCGTATGAAGATAACCACGGCGTACGCTTTCTCACCACGGTTAAATACAATAAAACCTATAAACTTTGGATTGTGGTACATACCTATTTTGATACGATTCTCAAAGATTTTCTTCAAACCGTAGCCCTCTATTTTTCTGTATTTATCATCTCAGGTGGACTCTTTTTCTTCCTCTTTCACTTAATTGCCAGTGCTGAGGAAAAACGTCGTAATGATCTTTTGTATCAAGCCACTTACGATCAACTCACGACCCTTCCCAATCGCAGTTATTTGCATCAAAATATTTTCAACTGGACCTATAAAAATGCGCCTTCTTTTAGCCTTTTTTACATTGATATGGATCATTTTAAAAACATCAACGATAGTTTTGGGCATCAATTTGGAGACTATGTTCTAGTGGAAATCGCCAAACGGTTAAAAGAGATGCTTCCACGGGGTGCCGATGTCATTCGTTACGGTGGTGACGAATTTGTGATGATGACACATCTGTGCGAACGCCAAGAGCTGCTCTGTTTTGCGAGACAATTGATTGATGCGCTCTCACGTCCGTATGATGTGCAAGAGCTTCATTTTAACATTGGCGCAAGCATTGGTATCGCCCTTTACCCCGATCATGGACAAAGTCTTGATATGCTGTTGCGCGCTTCCGATATTGCTCTGTATGAATCCAAAAAAGTGAAAAACAGTGCGCATATTTTTGCCAATGCCATGCAAGAGGGATTTTTAAAAAATGTCCAAATTGAGCAAGAACTTCGCAAAGCGATAGCGCATAATGAGCTCTTTATGGTGTATCAACCCCAAATGGATGTCGAAGGATTAGTCTATGGGGTTGAAGCACTGATACGGTGGAACAGCCCTAGTTTAGGGCTTGTCCCTCCCAACCACTTCATTCCCTTAGCTGAAGCTTCGGGACTTATGCCTAAAATTGGTCGTTTTATTATTGAAACGGTGTGTCATGAGATACACACGTTGCATCAACGCTTGCAACACCCTTTTCAAGTCTCTATCAATATTTCAGTGCGTCAGTTTATGGATCCTGAATTTTTAGAGCATCTTTTGAAAATCATTGAAAAAACAGAAATTCATAGGCTTTCCATCACGCTTGAAGTGACGGAAAATCTCTTCATTGAAGATGTTCACGCTCTTCTCCCCCTTTTAAAACAGATTAAAGCCATGGGCATTCAAATCTCCATGGATGACTTTGGCACAGGTTACTCTTCATTAAGCATGTTACGCAAACTCCCCATAGACGAGCTCAAAATCGATAAAAGCTTTGTAGATGAAATTTTTGAGGATGATGCGGCGCAAAAGATGGTGCAAAATATCATTGCGATAGGGAAAAACTTTGGCATGCACATTATTGCAGAAGGCGTTGAGACGAAGGAGCAAAAAGAGCTTTTAAGCGCGTTTGGATGTGACCGTTTTCAAGGATATTACTTTGCAAAACCCCTTTCTACAGAAGATCTTTTGAAATTTTTCCAAGAAAATAGTTTTACATGTAAAGCATAATCCTTTACTATTTACGCATATAAAAAAAGGAGTAAGGGCATTCTTGAAGGAAATAATAAATTTTAAAACTACGCTATTTTCATGCTATATATTTAAGGTAGTATTCTCCATGAGAAGGGTGAATATCATAGCTAAGTCATTTGGCAATGATATAATTCTTAAATTGCTATTCTAGTTTATTTATTAAGATAAATATCCCTTAGAGGAA
>DBTO01000113.1 GCA_002307095.1 Sulfurospirillum sp. UBA1314 | reverse complement strand
CGGTAAGTGATTTCATCGATACTTCGAGTAAAATCAAAAAGATTGTGGATGCGATTGAGCAAATTCATGGTATCTCTAAAGAGAATGTAGGCAGTATCGACAATGTCTCTCAAGCCAGTGAGCATTTACATGTCATGACCGAAAACCTCAACAACGAACTGGGTAAATTTAAGTCTTAACCACTCTTTTTACGATCAATTGCCTACGCTGTGTTACTTTGCGTGGGCAATTTAAGCTTTGAGTCTGTACAATCTTTGTAAAAAAACAGAGAGCATTCATGTTAAACAAAGACCTCCTCAAAGGACTCTATGTCCTCACCGATGCAACCCTAACCCCAACAGAGAGCATGCTTGAACAGGTAGAACGTGTTTTAAAAAGCGGTGTTACGATCATCCAATACCGCGACAAATACGCCAGCGATGAAGAGGCTGAAAAACAGTGCATCAGGCTTCAAGCGTTATGTGATTATTACGAGGCGGTTTTCATCATCGATGATCGCTTGGAAATTGCGCATCGAATCCATGCCGATGGTTTACATGTAGGCGAGGATGATGTGAGTTACGAAGAGGCGCGCGCCTTGCTTGGGGATGATAAAATCATCGGTGTATCCTGTTACGGCGACATTGAACGTGCGAAAAAATACGCCAATCTTGGAGCTGACTATGTTGCGTTTGGCTCATTTTTTCCCTCCCCAACCAAACCTCATGCCAAAATCGTAGACCCTGAACTCCTTCAAACAGCCAAAACGCAACTCAGTGTGCCTATTTGCGCGATTGGGGGCATTACGGAGGAGACGATAGCGCTTCTTTCACGCTATGATATTGCGATGTATTCACTCATTAGTGCGGTGTATAAAGACGATAAGATCGAGGAAAATTTAGAAAGATTACAGGCTAAAATTTAGAAATTATGAGGAGCGGGCATGGTTTTAGAAAAGTTTGATGTCTCCATCACCAATGCGAGTAAAGGAATGGCGCTGATGCTGATTTTGTGGCATCATCTTTTCTATGAAAAGCCTGAAATGGGCTTGATCGTCTTTCAAACAGCACTTTTGGCGAAAGTCTGTGTGGGCATTTATGTGGTGCTCAGTGGGTATGGTTTGGCGGAGTCTGTGAAGAAAAAAGGGCTGGAACTGGGCGCTTTTTACAAGCGACGTTTGTTAAAACTGTATATGAATTACTGGTTGATCGCGCTTATTTTTGTGCCGATTGGTGTGTGGTTTATGGAAAGGTCGCTTTCAAGTGTGTATGGCGAGCATGTGTTTCAAGGCTTTATGCTTCAAATGTTAGGCATTCATATGTTTACGTGGGTCGGCTATGGTTATAACGCGACATGGTGGTTTATGAGCCTAATTATCGTGCTGTACGCCATTTTCCCCTTAGTAAATTTCTTAACGAAAAAATACCATCTTTGGTTTTTAGCCTTTTGTGCGTGGCTGATGTTTGTTCCCATTCCTTTGATCAATGACTGGATTTTTCCCTTTGCCGTGGGCGTGTACCTTTCGCAAAAAGATGGCTTTGTTACACTGCTCATCTGGCTTGATAAACAAGGCAAAGCACGTTTTATAACGCTTCTTATTTTAACGGTAGCCACAGCGTGGTATAGGCAAAATGGCTGGCTTTTTGATAGCACAAGAGCCGATACACTCTTTGCCATTTTACTGATTCTTTGGACAACGGAACTGGTTGTTTTTTCTCCCTTGGCAAAAAAAGCATTTGAGTTTGTGGGGGTGCATTCGTTCAATATCTTCTTATTTCACACCTTCATTTACTACTACTATTTTCCTGATTTTATTTACAGTTTCACCTATCCTGTGGCAATTTTTGCTGTGTTATTAGGGATCTGTTTGGTGATTTCAGTAGGAATCGAAAGCTTTAAAAAGAAAATCGGGTTTGATAAATTGATCTAAAAATAGCTTCCAAACCCGCCAGTTTTATGGGTTTGGAAGCTTTACATGTAAAGCGTTTACAGCAAGGCTGATTTTTGCACAAATTTTGCACTCATGTGGTTAAACTCGGCACTCTCTACCCACGTTTCAGGCGCACTCACGTACTCGACGATGTTTTCCAAAAGCACATAATGGGCATGCTCCTCTTCGGCAATGCGTAAAAAGGCATTTCTTTGTTCACCCTCTTCAAGCATCAACGCTTTTTCGGTGTAAAATTTGTAACTGCTCTCTTCGGAGCGCAAAGCATTTTTATAGAGATTGATGTGATCTTCGGTAAAACAGGGTACGTGATTTGATTTTTGCATCTTCTCAAAAATATTTTTAGTGTACTTAAACAGATCGACACTGGGAACGGTTGGAATCGTTTTATTTTGGTTCATATGGTCAAAAATATGGTAGTGTTTGACCTCCTCTTCAGCAAGCATCGTCCATATGGACTTTAAGCCTGCATCATCGGTTTTTGTCGCGAGCTCTCTGTAGTAGCGCTCTCCATCTTTTTCCGCTTTCATCGCATATTCATAAACGTTCATCGTATACCCCTTTTGTGATAGTGTGATAAAGTAAATCCATACCCATTTTATAAGAAATCTATGATAAAAGTCTGATAAAGAATCAAGCTTAATCCATAATCAACATTAAAACCATAAAAAAGTGAAATGTTGAACCTCCCAAGACGAAAAAATGCCAAATAGCATGATTGAGATAGAGTTTTCGCCAGATGTAAAAGATAACACCAATGGTGTACGTGACACCTCCTGCTATAAGAAGTGCGAGGGTTAGGGTATCTAGATTGGTGATCAGTGTCTTAAACACACCGACAACCATCCATCCCATTAAGATATAAAGAATAACCGCAGGGCGATGAAAACGGTGGGGGAAAAAAAGATTGAGGCTGACCCCAACGGCTGCAATCGCCCATGCAATGCCAAAAAGAACCCATCCCGTAACCCCTTGGATACCGAGCAAGCTAACAGGGGTGTAGGTTCCTGCAATGAGAATATAAATGGCACAATGGTCAATTTGTTGCAAAATAGACTTTGTCTTAGGGGCGCAAATAGCATGGTAAAGTGTAGAAGCTCCGTACATGAAAATCAAAGAGAGTCCAAAAACGACGGCACTTGCGATCTTCGCACCATCGCCACTTTGTCCTGCAAAAACGCACAAAATGCTCAGCGCACTCACACTGAGCAATAAGCCAAGTCCATGGATGCTACTGTGCCAAATCTCTTCGATTAAAGAGTAGTCGTGTGATGTTTCGATGGTATCTCCTTTCAAAGAATTTAGTAAGAGATTGTCTTTATTATACTGCGATTTTGCCGATTTAGTTCACATCAGCTATTTGGGGGCAAAAAGCTATGATTATCGAATCATCAACACTTACATTACAAAATCAGCATGAAGAACAGCAAAGTAGTGCGCTTTACAGGCGCGCAACCGACACAGAACTGCAAACCATGACACGTACCCATGAGTCTGAAACGTTGGCACTTTCTGCCGTAGGAGAGGTGACAACCAATGAGGGCGATGTGCTTGACATTACCTTGCAAAGTCTGCTCTCGCGGTATACCAGTTATCAATCGTACAGTTCCGTAACGCTTGCTTCTTTAATCGATCCTTTGGTGATCAACCTTGATGGTGGGCTTGCGCAGGTGGATAAGAGTGAAACATTTGCGTTTGATCTTAACAGCGATGGAACCGAGGATGAGATCTCTCTTTTGGGAAAAAATAACGGATTTTTAGCCTTTGACAAAAATGAGAATGGCATCATTGATGACGGCAGTGAACTCTTTGGCACGCAAAGTGGCGATGGTTTTGCCGATTTGTCCGCTTACGATGAAGATGGTAATGGGTGGATTGATGAGAACGATAGCATTTTCTCCAAGCTTAAGATTTGGCAAAAAAATGCGACACAAAATAGCCTCATCTCCTTATCCCAAGCTCAAGTAGGCGCGCTTTTACTGGAGAGTACCGACACATCGTTTAGCTACAAAAATGGTGCCGATACCAATGCCCAGCTTAAAGAAAGCAGCGTTGTTCTGTTTGAAAATGGTAAAGCAGGATGGATGTCACATGTGGATTTTGCCGTGCATTCGCCTTCTGTGCCTAGCGAAACGAGCACGAATCAAACGACTACAGTAACGACACATGCTGTTCTTTCTTCTGCGCTTGCTAAGATAAAATCTTCCTCTTCCGATGTCAATGAGAGTATGCTCAGTGCGCTTAAAAGCAGACTCAGAGCCCTACAACATAGACTGGGGAAGACACATGACTCAAGCGAAAGAAGTGCTCTCGTCGTTCAAATTCTTAAAATTTCGATGCAAATTGCAATGCTTGGTGGGTAACCTAAAGCTTTAGGCGGTACAATTTTACATCTTTACATGTAAAAGGAGATTACGATGCTTGAGCTTCAAACCATTGTGATGTTTGTGACCGCTTCAACCTTGTTAGCCCTTGCTCCAGGACCTGACATTCTCTTTGTTTTAACCCAATCCATGAGCAAGGGAAGTCGTTCTGGCATTGTCATAGCCTTAGGTCTTTGCAGTGGACTCATCTTTCACACAACCGCCGTTGCTTTGGGGGTTGCAGTGATTTTTCAAACCTCGGTTTTAGCCTTTACCCTTCTCAAATTCGTGGGTGCTGCGTATCTTTTGTACCTCGCCTTTATGGCATTTAAAGATGCCAGTAAGAGTAAACTCGAATCGTCTAAAAGCCACCTCAGTCTCATTTCGCTTTACAAACGCGGCATTTTGATGAACATCACCAACCCAAAAGTTTCCATCTTTTTTCTAGCCTTTTTACCCCAATTTACCAATCCCGAAGTGGGCAATGTTACGGGGCAAATTTTTACGTTGGGCGCTTTGTTTATGCTCAGTGCATTTGCGGTCTTTACTGTGGTTTCCCTGCTTGCAGGTCGCGTGGGGGCATGGTTTTCCAAGACTCAAAATGGTGAAAAAATCCTGAATCGTGTTGCAGGAACTGTTTTCGCAGCGTTAGCCGTTAAATTGGCGTTTACCTCGCGATGAAAACGTCTCAACTCTTAGCCGTCATTCTCGCACTTTTTGCGGGGGTGTTACTTATTGAAATTATTTTACAAAATATTTTAGGCACTTCATAAAATGTCATACATTTGTTGCTTTTAAGCGTTAGGATAAAT
>DBTO01000190.1:3689-8009 GCA_002307095.1 Sulfurospirillum sp. UBA1314 | reverse complement strand
GCATCTTCCATGCGCAGTAAAATGTCATTGTCAAAATGTTTAAAAAAAAGTTCTTTAATAAGGTTTTGGGTCTCTTCACCGCCACCTCCGTGAGAGAGAAGTATCTTTTTGCTCACGCTCTGGCTCCTTTGAGGTTCAATTTTCCATATTTGAAGTACGCTGAACACGCCCCTTCGCTTGAGACCATACACGATCCCATCGGATTGGTTGGGGTACAGGCTTTACCAAAGACTTTACAGTCAAACGGTTTGGCACGACCTTTGAGGATGTCACCGCAAATACACAGTTTATGATCGTTCAGTTCCGTTTTAGGAAGCACGTCATCAAAGACGATTTCTGCATCATAGGCGGCATATTCGGCTCTCAGTTTCAATGCACTGTTGGGAATGTCACCAATGCCACGCCATCTAAAATGGCTTCGTTTTTCAAAATAAGTGTTTACGAGCGCTTGCGCTTTGAGATTCCCCTCGCGCGAAACGGCTCTGGCATATTCATTGTCCACAACACTTTTGACCGCATTCACTTGACGTACAATGCGCAAAACAGACTCCATCACATCGGTGGGTTCAAACCCTGCAACGACGATGGGCGTGTGGTACTTTTCAGCAATCGGCTCATAGATTTTATACCCTGTAATGACACTCACATGCGAAGGGCCTAAAAAAGCATCTATCAAAGCGTCACCGCTACTCATAATCGCCTCAACTGCTTCAGGCACGGTGACGTGATTGATGTGGAAAAAAACATTGGTCAGTTTATTTTCTATCGCGTGTTGCATCAAAACCGCACTCATCGGCGTCGTCGTTTCAAAACCAATGGCGAAAAAGACAACGTTTTTATCAGGATTTTCCTGCGCGATTTTAATGACATCCAGAGGCGAATACAACGAGCGAATATCTTTGCCCTCCGCACGAAGTTTTTGCAAAGAGGTTTTACTTCCAGGAACGCGTATCATATCGCCAAGGGTCGCTAAAATCGTATTGGGCATCGACGCCAAGGCGATGGCATGATCGATGCGTTCTTTGGGCATAATGCACACTGGACACCCAGGACCGTGGACAAATTCGATAAGCTCTGGCAAGATTTGAGAAAGCCCAAACTTCATAATCGTATGGGTATGTCCACCACACACTTCCATAATATTGATTTTAGACTTGCACTCTTTTTTGATGAGTGCCGCCAAGGCTTTCATATGTTCAGGGTCGCGAAATCCCTCGATGAGATCGACTTCAGACATAATTACTGTTTCCCTCTTCTTCGCTAATCTCACCGTTTCTCATCGCTTCAGCGATCTCATTGTACGCAGCGATGCTGTCTTCGGCATGCTCTTTGCTGATCTTATTCATCGCAAATCCTACGTGAATTAAGACATAATCGCCAACATTAACCTCTTCGGCAATCAGATCCAGTGTGACTTTGCGCTTAACACCCATGGTATCGACCGTTGCATAATTATTTTCATCAATTTCAATGACTTTGGAAGGAATGGACAGGCACATGGTTATCTCAATGCTTTTTTCATTTTTAGGTAATTAATCCACTGATCAATTCCTTTGCCCGACTTGCTGTCTATCTCGATGACATCGACTTTTGGATTGAGTTTGCGCGCTTCACGTATGGCTTTTTCAACACTAAAATCAAAATGAGGTAATAAATCGCATTTCGTGATTAAAAAGAGGTCAGCACTTCGGAACATCACAGGGTATTTTGCCGGTTTATCATCGCCTTCGGGGACGGAGAGCAACACAACATTGAGGTGGCTTCCCACATCGTAGCTCGCAGGACAAACGAGATTGCCCACGTTTTCGATAAAGACAACATCAAGCCCTTCGATAGGGAGATGGTGAAGCCCTTCATGCACCATAAACGCGTCCAAATGGCACGCTTGACCTGTTGTAATTTGATGCGCGAGTGCACCTTTGGCGATGATGCGATCAGCATCTTGATTGGTCTCAAGATCGCCCTCGATGACCGCAAGTTTGATCTGCTTGGTGTCAATCGTCGCCTCCAAAAGCGTGGTTTTTCCACTTCCGGGGCTGCTCATAAGATTGATCGCAAGCACACAATGCTCTTCAAAGTGAGCGCGATTGTGCCCTGCTTGTTTGTCATTGGCATCTAAAATTTTCGTGATCACCGCGATGGTTTTTTTATCGTTCAGTTGAGGATTGGCATGAATCTCATCGTGCGTTTTGTGTTCATGGTGATCGTGATCATGCGCATGAGGATGATCGTGCTCGGTATGATCGTCATGATCGTGTGAATGGCTATGCGTATGACCATCGTGAGTGTGCTCGTGCGCATGCGCAGACCATTGGGTAGGAGTAATTGAACAACCGCAATCTTTACACATTTTAAGTCCTTAGATATATTTTTGATCTATTATAGAGCAACTCTTTAAATAGGAGCTAAAAAAAGAAGTTTCTTAGTTATTTTTAGGAAAAATATGCTTATGAAAACAGAAGATAAAACGTGCATTTTTTGCGGACAAACCCAACTCTACAAAGTCTCCTCCACACAGTATCGCTGCGTTACATGTAAACGCACTTTTAGCCATGCAAAACAGACCAAGGAGAGGCAAATACTAGACGCTTTTATCGTCAATCAGAGTGCCCATGAGTGTGCAAAACGTTTAGGGCTCAATTATCTAACCGTAACCAAAACCTACCAAAAACTGCGCCTTTTACTCATCGAACACTCCGAAGCTCTCTACGCGAAACACACACAGACATTTTCACAGTACGACGAGTACTATTTTCTGCCTACATGTAAACGAGGGAAACCTATGTATCTCTTCGATGCCATCGGTATTTTAGGCATGCTGTACGACAAACGCATTCACACGCTTTTGCTCCCCGATCAATTTGCCCATCTGAAAAATTTAGAGGAAAATTCCATCGAAAAAGAGACCTACGCACGCTACCTTAACCAACACAAAGTCGCACACTACGAGAGTTTCGATAACGCTCTCATCGACTTTTGGCACTTTTTAGAAAACTGGATGGATCATTTTAAAGGAATTAAAAAAGAGAATTTTATCTATTATCTCAAAGAAGCGGAATTTAAATTTAATTATACACACGAAGAACAGAGGCTGATTTTGGAAAAGATGCTGAGGATAGGATAGATTTATCTATTTCTTCCTAATATAGAACATCTTTATATTAGTTAAGAAAGTTTTCATATCACTAATTTGATAGCCTTCTCTTCATAAATTTTGGTACAATCTTTATTAAATTATTAATAAGGATTGTACTTATGATTGATTATAAAATGATAACTGATTTAATAGGAAAATATTTTCCTAATCCACAAGCAATTCAACTAAATCAATGGATAGATCAATTGAGAAAAGAAAATCAAGACTTAAGAAATCAAGTTGATGAATTGAAAAATAAAAATAAAGAATTAAATACACAGGCTGTTCATCCTACTACAAATATTCCAATATGCCCAAATTGTTCAACAACTCAAAGAAAGCAGTATATGAGTCCAATTCCAAAAGATTTTGTTCTGATTGAAGGAAATACCCATGAATGTAATAAATGCGGTTATAAAACTAATCATTACTTAATCTAATCACTCAATATATCAACTATAGACTTTTAGTTTTAAAAAGCTAGCTTAAAGCTCTAGCATATTACACTCTTTTTTTTACTATTTTCAAAGCGAATCCCATGAAAAAACAACTCAACACCTTGACACTCACTGGTTTAATGATAGGGCCCATTTTAGGCTCTGGTATCATTCTTTTGCCACCCATTGTTTATGAACTAGTGGGCAATCTCTCCATTTTTGTGTGGTTCATCATTTTAACGCTTGGATTTGCATTTGCGCTTGTTCTTGGGAATTTAAGCATCAAATTTCCCGGTGATGAAGGGGTGACGAACGCGGTACAAGAAGCTTTTAGCACCAAACTCAAATTTCTGACATCGTACTATCTTATCAGCGCTGTTTTTTTTGGTCCCGTCCCTGTTTATCTCATAGGCGCTCATTTTCTGCAACCTCTTCTTGGCATCAACGTTAACACACTTGCATTTTCGATGTTACTGTTCACATTTTTTGCTCTTTTACGCCCTATTCATTTTTTAGGGACGCTCTCTTTGATCGTCACGACGATCATTGGTATTATTTTGAGTCTTGGAAGCATTGCTGTTTTGATTGGACATGAAACCACCGTTTTGATAGACTCGCCATTTGATATGACACTGATTTCACGAGCATTACTGCTTGCTTTTTGGGCGATTGTGGGCTGGGAAGTGGTGGGTAATTACTCCAAAGAGGTGCATGATCCTAAACGAACGATTCCCAAAGCGGTGAAGA
>DBTO01000190.1:0-3386 GCA_002307095.1 Sulfurospirillum sp. UBA1314 | reverse complement strand
GCCATCCAATGTGCTTCACTCGATCGCACGAATACCATCACAGCACTGATTTATCCTCTGTTCGGAACAGCCAGCGCTTTTGTGATGGGCATCTTAGCGATGTTGCTGTGTTTAAGCACGGTTTTACTCTTTGTGGGAGGTGTTTCAAGGCTCATCAGTGGATTGACTGCTGAGGCTACGGGAATACTGGCTCTTTTAAACAGACGACTTGAAAATAATGCACCCATAGGAGCAACACTTTTTTTATGCTCCATCAACGCTATTGTTTTAAGTTTAGTCTCTTTCAACCTCTTTACAACGCAAGATTTAGTCGCCTTAGCAGATGGATTTTTTATCGCCAATGCGACCATTGCACTGCTTGCCGCCTATAAACTGGCAACAACGAAAACCATTCGCTATACAGCACTTTTTTTAACGATCATCTTTGCCTGCATGCTTTTGAGTGCGCATTGGATGGTTCTTGTCATCATTGCTCTTTTGGCATGGAAAGTACTACGCTAAACTCTTTACATGTAAAGATCTTTTCCTTCAGTGTTTGAAACCTTTTAAATAGCTAAAGATATTCTTTTTTACGTCATAACCCATACGAACTTTAAACGATAAATAAATATAATGATTCTCAATTAATTACAATCTTCTTGCAAATTCTAATTAATTCGAGTTACAAAATTGCATATTTAGGTATTCATGAAGGAGTCGTATGAACGGTGTTTGCATCAAAAAACATGCGCTAATAAGCGTGTTTTTGAGCTTAATGGCAGCCAATGCACTTGCAGAGTCTGCAAAAAATGTAGATGATACAACAGAAAAAAATGAGGCGTCAGTCCTCTTAGGCATTACAGTCGAAGATATACGTGCCGATGGGCTTAGACCTGAAACGGTAGAAGCAGGAACATTTCGTGGAACCAACATTATGGATGTGCCCTCAACCGTGAATGTCATCACTAAAGAGGCTTTGGAGTTACAAGCAGCAACGGGCACATATGATGCGCTGCGCAATACCGCAGGTGTCACAAAACAGCAAAACGGTGGTGAAACGTGGGATCAGTTGGTCATTCGGGGCATTGAAGTTCAAAACCGTACCAATTATCGACTCAATGGCTCTTTGCCACTGATGAACTTTAGCCAAGTTCCCCTTGAAGATAAAGAGCGCGTTGAAGTGCTTAAAGGAGCATCGGCACTCTATTATGGGTTTACGTCTCCTGCTGGCATTATTAATTACGTCACCAAACGCCCGACAAACGAGCCTATGGCAACCGTTGGTTTAATGATGGATCAATATGGCTCAGCCGTTGGATCTGCGGATGTGAGTGAACGTTTTGGCGAAGAAAAACAGGTGGGTGTAAGGGTTAATGCCGCAGGAGGCACACTGGGTTCGTATCTGGATGATGTGGACAATGGCAATCGAAGCTTCGTCTCCATGGCGCTGGATTGGCACGTGAATGATCGCTTAAGCATTAAAGCCGATGTCGAGCATGAACATCGCCAAGTGACAGAACAAGTGGGCATTGCTCTTCCCAAAGCGGTTAACGGCGTTATCACCTTACCCAAAACGGTTGATCCTACTACATTGGTAGGACCTGATTCGAGTAAGTTTGAAACCGAAACGACCAATGTTTTGCTCAGATCCGATTATGCGCTTAGCGATACATGGAGTCTTGGGCTAGAAGCAGGACGAGCAAAGACGGAGCGTGAGCGTAACCTTGCTACCTTTACCTTTTCAAACCCTCAAGCGACCACGCTCAACACAGGTGCTGGAACGGTCAAAGTCAACCACCAAGAGTACGAGTACACCTCTGATCTGTTGCGTGCTGAACTTTACGGCGTTGTGAATACAGGAGATATTCAACATGATTTAACCTTTGGTACCAGTTACACCGAAAAAAATCAAGAGCCTATTTCAAGCAGAACTTCTTCGACGCTTGCTCAAAATCTCTACACACCACACTCCATAACCCCAACGGTTTTCACGCAGACGACGGGTGTTTCGTATACCACAAAAGATACGGGTTTTTATACGATGGATCGTGTCACACTGGATCCGCAGTGGCAGGTTATCGCAGGAGTGCGTCATTCCAAATATGAGAGTGATCAAGATGTAACGCGCTATAAGGCGAGTGAAACCACACCAATGATCGCCCTTGTTTACAAACCTTTGGAGAGTGTATCCTTGTATGCTTCGTATTCAGAAGGATTGGAAGAAGGCGAAGCGGCACCTACAGGAACGCAAAATGAAGCCGAACGCCTAAATCCTGGCGTTAGTAAGCAGTACGAGCTAGGCGCTCATTGGCTGATACCAACGACAGGTACACTTGTCTCAGCAGCGGTGTTCGATATAGAAAGCCCTGGGTATTACACCGACGCGGCGAACTATTATGTCGCGGGTGGGCATAAACACTACAGTGGCGTTGAACTCTCCGCACAAGGAAAAATCACCGAACAACTCAGTTGGCTTGCCTCCACACAATGGCTAGACCCTCGTTTTGAAGATATGGAAGGTGATGCAACCGCACTCAATGGCAAATTGCCTGAAAATGCGGCACGTCGTACAGGAAGCCTGTTTCTAAACTATGATCTCAGCAGCATTCCAGGGCTTTCCGTCAATGGAGGCGCTTACTATACCGGTCGTCGTCCAGTGAATGACCTAAACCAAGCATGGCTGGATGATGTAACGCTCTTTAGTCTCGGCAGTCGCTATGTCACCAAACTCTATGGCAAGAAAAATATCTGGCAAATCAATGTCGATAATGTCGCTGACAAAGAGTATTGGGCAGCAGGAGGCACGCGCCTTGCGGCTGGATCTCCTCGTATTATTCGCTTGAATTATAAAGTGGAATTGTATTAGTATTGTGTAGGTCAATTGTTTACATGTAAAGATAGGTGAGTCAACAAAACGTTGACTCACTCTCGTTAAAAAAGCTTAAGAAGCGGGGATGGATGCCTCTACAAGTTTGGAGAATTTAACCCCTTTAAGCCCTGCAATTTTTTGTGCAAAGTCTTTGACTTCAGAAACTTTTCCCGTCACCATTACCGTTTCTAAACAGTTTTCATGACTAACATGTACGTGCGTGTTACACATAATATGTATTTTCGCATCATGCTGAATCTCTAAGATCTTTTGAACAAGCTCATTTTGATGATGCGTATAGATCATCGTCAAAACGCCGATAACATCGCTGTTATCATCTTGCCAATCGTCTTTAACGATTTTTTCACGAATGAGATCTCTGGTAAATTCACTGCGTGAGGCATACCCTTGTGCATCGACTTTTTTATCAAGCTCTTCTAGGAGTTTTTCGGGTAATGAAACACTAAAACGAATAATTTTATCCATGGTATATCCTTTCTTAATAGACTTCAGCTACATTTTAATCAGACTATTCTTT
>DBTO01000094.1 GCA_002307095.1 Sulfurospirillum sp. UBA1314 | reverse complement strand
CAACCTTTGTCAATCGTTTGGGTGAAGAAGAAACCGAAGAGCTCAAAACCCTCTCTGCCAAAGAATCACTCCAATGCGCTCCTCTTTACTTTCTTCCCGAAGTTCCAGAACTCGATACCCCAACGGTAGCTGAAATCAAAAAAGCGCTTGGCTGTGTTCATATTTACGGTGAAGAAAAAGATCTTAGGCGTGTAGTCAAGCAGAGTAAAATTGCAGCGATGAAACTCGATAATTTTCTAGAATACATTGAAGATGGCGATTTGGTCATCACTTCGGGAGATCGATCGGATATCATCGTTGGCTGTCTGAGCACGGCATTTTCAAACAATTATCCGAACATTTCAGGTATTTTACTCACCGCAGGCATGATGCCTCATAAATCGATTAATAAACTCATTGGTGGATTTAAAGATCTCTCGGTTCCTATCTTAAGTGTGGACAATGGCACCTTTGATACGGCTGTGAATGTGGCTAAAGTTCCTGCAACAATTACACCGCAAAGCGTACGTAAAATTGCGCTGGCAATGGGACTTTTCTCTTCCAACGTCAATACCGAAGAGATTGAAAAATGTATTGCGACTGAATCCTCTACAAGCGCTATTACGCCGATTATGTTTGAGTATGCGCTCTTTGAACGTGCACGAAAAGATCGTAAAAAGATTGTATTGCCTGAAAGTAATGATGAGCGTATTTTACGTGCAACTGAGATTTTGTTGCGTCGCGATGTTGCTGATATTATTCTCTTAGGCGTGGAAGAAGACGTTCGCCAAAAAAGTGCCAGTCTGGGGCTTGACATCAGTAAAGCGACGATTATTGATCCATTATCTTCTCCTCTTATGGATGAGTTTGTTACCTCCTTTTATGAGATGCGTAAAGCCAAAGGGCTTGCACTGGATGTGGCGCGCGATAGCATGATGATGAAAAACTATTTTGGAACGATGATGGTCTATACAGGCTATGCCGATGGTATGGTCTCGGGTGCTATTCACACCACGCAAGAGACGATTCGACCTGCGCTTCAGATCATCAAAACCAAACCGGGTATTTCTATTGTTTCGAGTCTCTTCTTTATGTGTTTAGAAACACGTGTTTTGGTGTATGGCGATTGTGCCGTTAATCAAGATCCTAACGCTGAAGAACTAGCGCAAATTGCTATCTCCTCTGCCGATACAGCAAGGATGTTTGGTATTGAGCCAAAAATTGCAATGCTCTCTTACTCCACAGGCGATTCTGGCAAAGGTGAAGAGGTTGAAAAAGTACGTCTTGCGACGAAGATTGTCAAAGAGACACGTCCTGATTTATTGGTGGAAGGACCAATTCAATACGACGCTGCGATTGATCCAAGTGTTGCTAAAACCAAACTACCTAACAGCCAAGTTGCCGGTGAAGCGACGATCTTTATCTTTCCTGATCTTAATACGGGAAATAACACCTATAAAGCGGTTCAACGAAGCTCAGGCGCTGTTGCGATTGGTCCTGTTTTACAAGGGCTTAGAAAACCTGTGAACGATCTCAGTCGTGGATGTTTAGTCCCTGATATTGTCAATACTGTAGCCATTACCGCCATCCAAGCACAAACCAACGAAGGAGCAAAATAAGTGAAAATTTTAGTCTTAAATGCGGGCAGTTCTTCCATCAAATACCAACTCTTTAATATGGCGAATAATGCCGTTTTAGCGAGTGGCATCATCGAGCAAATTGGTGAAAAAGAGTCAATGGCTAAAATTAAATACAAAGATGCGGACGATGTTGAGCATAAAAGAGAGCAAAAATGCCCGATTCCTGATCATGATGAAGCCTTAAAATGGATGAGTCAGGCGTTGATTCATTCAGGGGTGATTCACGATCTGAATGAACTCGATGGAATAGGGCACCGTGTTGTTCAAGGAGGTGCTTCGTTTCAAGAACCTGCCATGGTGGATGAGTATGTTATGTCTGAAATTGAGCGCTTGATCCCACTAGGACCTTTGCATAATCCGGGTCATTTAGCGGGTATGAGAGTTTCCGTACACCAAAGCCCCAATGTACCGCAAGTGGCTGTTTTTGATACAGCATTTCACTCATCTTTGCCCAAACACGCTTACATGTACGCCATTCCTTACAAATATTATGAAGATTTGCGTATTCGCCGTTATGGTTTTCATGGAACGTCGCACTATTATGTGACAAAAGAAGCCGCCAAATATCTTGGACAAGAGATGAACACACTGAATGCTATTACGCTACATTTAGGTAATGGTGCTAGTGTTGCAGCGATTGAAAAGGGTCAAAGTGTGGACACTTCTATGGGATTAACGCCACTTGAAGGCTTGATCATGGGAACACGCAGCGGCGATTTGGATCCTGCTATTTTATTTTACTTAGCACGTAAACGTGGACTAACCCTCGATGAACTGGATAAAATGCTCAATAAAGAGAGTGGGCTCAAAGGCATTTGCGGTAACAATGATATGCGAGAAATTACACAAATGGCGGAAGAGGGCGATGAAAAAGCTCAGCTTGCCCGCGATATGTTTAATTACCGTCTGAAAAAATACATTGGCTCGTACAGTGCCGTTCTTGGACGTGTTGATTGCATCGTCTTTACGGGTGGAATTGGTGAAAATGACAGTGGTGTTCGCCTTAAATCATGTGAGAATTTAGAGAATTTGGGTATAAAAATTGATCCACGTTTAAATGAGATGCGCTCAAGTGACATTATGGAAATTAGTGCACCTGACAGTAAAGTCAAAGTGCTCGTTATTCCCACCAATGAAGAGTTAGAGATCGCCGTTGAAACATTGGAAATGATCGAAAAACATCGTTAAAGGATGTGTTTACATGTAAAGAAAAATCTTTACATGTAAACCTCTTTTTTTTAACTCAAAAGCTCTTTGGCAATGGCATTAATTCTTTTGCCATCTGCAATACCTTCACACTCAGCAAGCACACCTGCCATAATCTTTCCAATCTCTTTAAGGCTTGTGGCACCTGAGCTTTGAATATGTCTTTGAACAATGACTTTAAGCGCTTCATCATCCAGTTGCTGGGGCAAATATGATTTTAAAATAACCGCTTCAGCCATCTCTTTGTCGTAAAGATCCATTCGATCAGCATCTTTAAACGCCGTGGCGGCATCATCACGTTGTTTGAGTGATTTTTGGATAATTTTCATGATGTCTGCATCGCTGAGCTCTTTACGCTCATCAACCTCAATTTGTTTGAGTGCGCTCATTAAAAAACGGATAACATCACGTTTAAAAGTATCTTTGGTTTTCATCGCCTCTTTGAGATCATCTTGAAGTTTTGTTTTAAGTTGTGACATCTTTTTTCCTTGGAACTTAATTGCTTTAGAGAGTGTATTTTATAGTATAATGGTAAAAAATAGAATAAAATGGAGTGATATGAGAGTCCTTACATGTAGCTTTATGGCTACTCTTTTTTTGGTAGGATGTTCTGTTCATCCAGCCGATCCAAAGATAAGCATGCAAGCACCTGTGTATGTGGATGAAACGCCTTCAAAAGTAAATGAAACGATGCCCTCAAATCAAGGTAGTCTTTTTGGACAAGGCGATAACCCCCTTTTTGCCGATCTTAAAGCAATGCATCTCAATGATGTTGTGACGGTAACCATTTCGGAAAGTACCATACAGTCCTCTACGGGCAAAAAAGCATTGACAAAAAACAGCAGTGATGCTCTTGGCGCAGGCGTAACAACGGCTGGTGACGGTATTTTAGGGAATGTTTCTAGACAAGTAAACACATTAGGCAACATTGGTTTTACTACAGGATCAAATAGTGCTTTTACAGGCAGTGGAAGTAATACACGTAATGAAAGTTTTACCACGACGATTTCAGCGCGGATTATTAAAATTTTAAATAATGGGCACTATTTTATTGAAGGCAGTCGTGAGCTGTTAATTAATGGTGAAAAACAGCTGATTCAAGTCAGTGGAGTCATTCGTCCTTATGACATCGATAAAAACAACAACATTGATTCTAAATATATCGCTGATGCAAAAATTCTCTATAGAACCGAAGGCGATATTGATCAAACGAATACGAAGCCATGGGGCGCTAAGTTTATGGAAACCATTTGGCCATTTTAACGCATTTATTACAAAGGATATTGATTGGAAAGTATTAACCCTCCGAAGTTTATTGAAAGAGATAAAATTTTTAAAGCTAAAGATATTATTGTGGCACTTAAATATTTTGGCGTTAGCTTTGATAAACTCAAAACAAACACACCAAACCGAGCACGTGCGATTGTTATTGGCTATAAAGCGTGGCGCTTAGGACTTAATGAAACACAAATACGCTCAGCCATTGATCGTAAAATTGAGGATAAAGAGATTATTGACATCTTAGAATACAAAGAGAAAAAAAGCATTCGCAGTTGGAGTATTTACACAAAAGTTAAAGAAGACGATTATCTTATTAAAGTGGAACGTTTATGGTGTAAAAAATTGGGTGCTTTATGTTTGATTGCAAATATTGGGCAAAAAGAGCTAATTGCACTTTCTCAAGAGAAGTTTAAAGACCAACTCGATTGCACAATCCCTAAAGAATTTTAACATCATGTAGCCTTACATGTAAAGTGTGTAAGGCTACATTTCACCGCTTATGATTTAACGGCTTTTGCCATATCCCACATCGGCATAAAGATACCAAGTGCCATTAGAAGTACCATTCCTGCGATAAATCCTAATAAGATAGGCTCAATATAACTTGCGATATTATCAATAATTTGGTTGAAGCGTGATTTAAAATAATTGGTTACTTTTTCAAGCATTTTATCCAGTGTACCACTCTGTTCACCCGCTTGGATCATTTGAATCAACATTCCTTCAAATAGCCCAGTATCTCGAAAGGATTCCGTCAATGAAATACCGCGTTGCACCGAAATTTTCACAGCAGAAAGCTTTTTTTTAAGATGCGTGTTTTCTAAGGTAAGAAGGGCCGTATCAAGCGCATCCGCAATAGGAATACCTGCTCGAATCAGTTCGGTAAAGACAAGGCAAAAACGACTGAGTGTCGCATAAAAGATAATATTTCCAATAAGATAGAGCTTTAGAACATATTGGTCATACTGCTTTTTAAACTCTTCATTGTTTGCGAGTAAGTATTTGAAGAGGACAATGGTGCCAACAATTGCTAAAAGTAGGTAAAGACCGTAGTTATTGATAATATTCTCCATAAAAAGGAGTATTTTTGTTGGCAGAGGCAGTTCTGCTTTGAGTTTGGAGAAAATATCTTTAAATTTTGGAACAACATAGATCATCAAAATAGAAAAGGCAATGGCGATAGCAATCACAACAGTAATAGGATAGCGCATGGCTTTTTTAAATTTCTGTCTATTCTCTTCAATTTCTTCAAGGATTTCTGAGAGTTTTTCCAATGATTCTGCCATATTACCAGTACTCTCGCCCAGTTCAACCATAGCGAGCGTTACATCCCCTACCTCTGTTCGATAACTCATGAGTGCTTGGGTAAGACTTAGACCCGAATTGAGGTCATCATTGACGCTGTTAAAAATCTCTTTAAGTGTCTTGTCGACGGTAGCACCAGCCACTTCTTTCACGCTGTCATGAATAGAAATACCAGCGTCCGTCATAACACTCAGTTGCCTAATAGCCGCAATAAGATTTGGCATTTTAATTTTTTTACGAAAAAGAGCGCCAAAAAGTTGCGATTTTAGTTCACCCAGTTGGTCTTCAAGGGGTGCTGAAGTCTCTTTAACATTGATAATAACACCAGGAATTTTAACTTTTGCAATAGAAATGGCATCGGCACGATTAGGAGATTTAACGATCGTTTTAGTCTTTTGACCTTTAAAAAGGTAGTTAACTTCAAAGTATTTCATCCTTTTGCCACCCTTGCAATTTCATCCAAAGAAGT
>DBTO01000084.1:8094-17759 GCA_002307095.1 Sulfurospirillum sp. UBA1314 | reverse complement strand
AAGACAGTTTTAAAATCGTTGATGACGTTTTAAGCCGTGCTGTTAGCGGTATGAGTTTGGTGGTTCTCTCCTCTGGTCAAAGCGATATTAACGTTGACTTTGCAGACGTACAAACGGTTATGAGTCATCGTGGTATGGCACTGATGGGTATTGGCGAGAGCACTGGCGAAGACGCGGCAATGGAAGCGATTAAAAGTGCTATTGAGTCCCCTCTACTCGATAACCTCTCTATTAATGGCGCTCTTGGTGTCTTGGTTCACTTCCAAATTCCAGCAAGCTATCCTATCACTGAAATCAGTAATGCAATGCAACTTATCCTTGATTGTGCTGATGAAGATGCTGATGTTATCTTTGGTACCACAACCAGTGAAGATATGGAAGAAAACAGTGTTAAAGTGACCATTGTTGCAACAGGCTTTGAAAATAAAGTCGAAGCATCCAAAGAGCTCAAGATGCTAAACAGTAACCAAGAATCAATCAAAAAAGAGCGTATTTTACGTATGAAAAAAGTCAGTGGTGGCTATGAAGGACAAGATGACTACCTTGACATCCCAACCTACATCAGACACCAAATGGACTAGAAGCACCAAGAGTGCTTGGGCTCTCTGCCGAAGAGAACCTAGTGTTAACGTAGTCTTTAAAGCTTTGTTTAAAGACGTATAATAAAAACCTCTTTCTACCCTCTTCTATGCAGGAGAAGAAGCCTTCGCTTCTTCTCCTATTTTTGACTCAGCCAACCTCGCCTGATAAATAACCCAAATTGTGCTACCATCAAAGCTTTCATCACCCATTCACTCTGTTTGTGCATGGAAGCAAACGCTTCGGTTGTTGTCTCACTAGCCCCTAATTGTTGCGCATGAACGATGAATGGCGTATAGTAATAGAGAAAAAGCCCTGTTCCAACGACAATTATAAGCGATAAAACGAATGAGAGAAAATCATAATTTTTACGCATCATAAAGACTTCCACTTCATAAATAATGCTGTAAAGTGCTGCAAAACCAATGACAAGGTTCATCTTTAAAAAGACTTGTGTCATTAAAATACCACTTTGAAAATGGCTTAAAACGCCCTCACCCAAATACTTTTGTGGGAAAAAGATCACCGGTGCGATAAACGCACCCGCTGCAATTTCAACGCCCATCGCAATGCCAAGCATCACCAAATAAATCACCATAAAACTTTTCATTCTTACTCCTTAATCCAAAATCCACGATCGAGCCCTGCTAAGTCTGTGTAAAACGCTACGTTCAAGCCTTTTTCTTTTACATGTAAAGCAATAGGCTCACGCTGGTCGTATCCCATTTCACAGACCAATACCTTAACTTCTCTTTGCACAAAAAGATCGATAATATGACAAAGCATCTCATCGCCTCTGCTTCCGCCATACAATGCCAACGAAGGCTCAAACGAGAGTCCAATGCCTAAAGGCTCGTTATTCGCAATATAAGGAGGATTGGAGACGATCATATCGATCTTACCTGCAACCCCATCCAAATAACTCCCTTCCACAAAAGTAATGCGCTCACTCACGCCTTGTTTTTTGGCGTTATGAGAGCTTACATGTAAAGCATCAGGAGAAATGTCAACCGCGGTGATATGAGCCTTAGGAAGCAGGAGAGAGAGCATAATGGAGACAATGCCACTCCCACAGCCAATCTCAACAATATGCGCATTATCAGGCAATGTTTTGGCAAGTTCAACGGCTTTATCGACCAGTAGTTCCGTTTCAGGTCGGGGAATCAGCACGCGCGAATCGACATCAAAAATTCTTCCATAAAAACTAGCGCGACCTACAATATACTCCAAAGGCTCATGATGAGCACGACGGTTTAAAAGTTCTATAAACTGCGCATCTTCACCACTTTCGTCATCACCATGCCCGATGATCCAACTCATCTCTTTGCCCAAGACTTCACCCAAAAGGATCATCGCCTCTTTTTGAGGAATCTCTGTGACACCGCGAAGTTGTTCTGTGCCTAAACGCACTAGTTCGTTAATGCGCAAGAGCGTCTCCTTCATCAAAACGCATTCCAAGCTTCTTAAGCCTTTCCGTAAGCGGTGGATGGGTGAAATAAAGTGCAATCGTTAATGGGTGCGAAAGTGGAAAACTCTTATTTTCATCTGCCAATTTGACTAAGGCAGAAGCGAGGGCATTTTGACTCTCGCACTCGCTACCGTACTCATCGGCTCTGTACTCATTGTAGCGGCTCACCAGTCCAAACAGAGGCATCAAAACAAAGGAAAGAAGTGGTGAAAGCATCAAAAAAAGTATCATCACGCTGCCTGCGGATTTGTTTACATGTAAAGCGTCAAAAAGTTCCTCAGGAAGATTTCCAAAGAGTGCAAACATGAGCAACAGCATCAGCGCACTGGAAGCAATATTTTTGAGAATATCGTTGTGTTTAAAGTGACCCAGTTCATGCCCTAAAACAGCTAAGAGTTCATGTTTTTCAAGCTTGGCGATTAAGGTGTCAAACAGTACCACACGCTTGGAACTTCCCAAACCTCCAAAATAAGCATTGAGCCTGTTGTCGCGCTTACTCGCATCCAAACTAAAAACGCCGCTGCTTTTAAGTCCTGCTTTTTGCAACAGTGCTTCGATGGAACTTTTAAGACTCTCATCCTCAAGAGGGGTTAGTTTATTGAACAAAGGTACAATTACAATGGGATAGATCATATTGATAAACAAAATAACCCCAAAAGCAAATAAAAATCCATAAAACCACCAATACGCGTACGCCATAATAATCGTACTCATTGCCCAAAAAAATGCTCCACCTAAAACTGTGAACATTAAAATTGCTTTAATTTGATCGAGTACAAAGGTTTTGTGGTCAATCGTTGAAAAGCCAAATTTTTTATCGAGCCCAAACGTCTGGTACAGATCGAACGGAAACGATAAAAGGTAATTAATCGCAATAAAGCTCATCACCAAAAGCACGGAACGAAGCGCTTCATTCTCTACAACGAGTGTTGCATCAAGAATAGAGAGTCCAAACGTGATCCAACCAAATAAGAGAATAAAATCAAACAATGTGCTGATAATAGAAAATTTTTGCGAAGCAATTTTATACGCTGCCGCCTTGTCGTAATTTGCAGGCGAGAGAATAATCGCTTTGAAACGACGTGCGTTGGCTACAAAACCCATCTCCATAAAGGCCGCGTAGAGTTTAATAAGAAGATAAACGATATAAAAGAGTGCTAAGAGTTCCAACATAGGGTCTTTTCCTTTGACAAATTGAAAAACATTATCATACCAGCTTTTCATCAATATTCCCTAAACAAATGCAACACCTTTGCAACGCTAGAGTGGTATGATTTTCTCAGAAATAAATTCTTTTAGCTTTCTAGTAATATGCAGGGTAATTTAAATATTTTATTAGGAAAATGAGTTTAGAATAAACATAACACAAAAAGGAGTCACTTATGACAATCGGAAAACAACTCATAGCGATGCTATTTATCGCTATTATAGGAGCTTGTACTATCTTTGGTATTAGTATAACCAAGATGGATAGAGTTTATGAGGAAACAAATTATGTCACGGTCAATTCACTCCCAAGTGTTATCTCTCTCAATCATGCAATGCTGTATGGACTCCGCCTTCGTTTGGTCATGTGGGAGCATATTACGCAAGAAGATAAAGAGGCTAATGCAAAGTCTAAAGAAGGAATACTTGATGCTTTAAATAGCCTCGCTAAAGAGTTGAATCAGTACGAAAAACTAACCAGTGATGCGAAAGATAAAGTACTGCTTACAAAGGATCTTGAAGCTTTTGAAAAATTTAAAGTATTGGTGAACGATATTTTAAAACTCTCAGAAACAGGGCACAAAGCAGAAGCTTCTGTCGCTTTTAACAAAGCACGGGCTACACTGAAAACCTTGACATCAGCGCTTGATGAACATATGAGTTACAATCTAGAATTGGCGAAGAAAATGGCATCGGATGCGGCAGAAGAGAAACAAAATGCCAATACGAGTATGATCATTGTCGTTTTAATCGTGGTAGGAGCCACCATTTTCTTAAGTATTATCATCCGCAATAACATCATGCAAGGTGTACATCTCATACGCGATAGTATTACCAATTTTGTACGTACCAAAGAGCTTCGCTCACGTATTCAGTACAGCAAGAACAATGAGATTAAGGAGATTGTCGATAGCTTTAACGATTTGGTTGTTACCTTGGAACAAACCATTGTGGATACGAAAAACTCTTCAAATGAAAACGCCTCTGTTTCCCATGAACTCAGTACCACCAGTATGCAAATCGGTCGCAATGCAGAGCAAAGTTCGACAATTGTGGAAAATACAATACAGGAGATTGAATCCATTAAAACGTTTGTCCAAGAGACGGCAACACTTTCTGAAAATATGAAGCAAAGTATCGCGACAGCAGGTAATCGACTTGATAATGCAAAAAATGAGGTTATTTCGCTTCGTGGAGAGATGAATCAAGCCAGTCAAGCAGAATCTGCATTGGCTCAAAAGCTAGAGCAGATGAGTCATGATGCTGAACAAGTGAAACAAATTCTGACCGTGATCTCTGATATTGCCGATCAAACCAATCTTTTAGCTCTCAATGCTGCAATTGAAGCGGCCCGCGCAGGGGAGCATGGTCGTGGCTTTGCCGTCGTTGCGGATGAAGTACGCAAACTAGCCGAACGTACGCAATCTTCCCTCACAGAGATCAACGCTACCATCAATGTCATTGTACAATCGATTGTAGACTCTTCTGAACAGATGGGAAGAAATGCCAAAAATATTGAAAGACTCTCGACGGTTTCCAGTGGTGTAGAATCAACGATTTTAGGTACAACGCAAGTGATGGATGAAAGTGTCAATGCGGTTACGACCAGTGCTAAAAATTCGCTAAAAATCTCACAAGATACCGATAAAATCGTTGATATGGTCACCAATATCAATACCTTAACGTCACAAAATGCCAGAAGTGTTGAAGAGATCGCTGCAGCAGCAGATCATCTTTCTCGCTTGGCTGAAAACCTTAATAACAAACTCAATCAGTTCCAATCCTAACCAACTTCATGGGTAAAGCGTCAAAACTTTACCCATCCTCTGTTTTTCATCTTAATGGTATAATACGCGCAAAAAACGAAATGAGGCATGTATTTGGCACTTTTAGATTTAATTGGTATCAGCAAAGCCTATGAAACCCAAAAAATTTTAACCAACGTTGATTTTTCATTGCATGAGGGAGAACGCGTTGCCATCATTGGCAAAAACGGTGGGGGAAAATCAACCCTGATGAAGATCGTTTTTGGCATTTTGGAAGCTGACGTTGGTAGACGGATTCTGCAAAAAAATGTCAAAGTCGGCATGTTAGACCAAACCCCTCGGTTTAAAGAAGGAATGAATGTTAAAGAGGCGATTGAAGAGGAGCTTAAAGAGCTTAAAACCGCACGTCTTCGTTACGAAGAGCTCATCAAAACCTTAGAGCATGACTACCATAATGAAGCCTTATTGGCTGAGCAGTCTCAACTGGTGGCGTTTTTAGACATGCACGATGCGTGGAGTTTGGATGAAAAGATCGAGCACGTTTTACACGAGTTTGATCTCAAACAGTTTGAGCACAGTGATGTCAATCTTTTAAGCGGTGGCGAACAACGCCGTGTAACGCTTGCCGGTCTCATTCTTCAAAAGCCCGATATTTTGCTTTTGGATGAGCCAACCAACCATTTGGATGTTTACATGGTTGAGTTTTTAGAACAGATGATTTTAAAGTCTAAGTTCACCCTGCTTTTTATTTCGCATGATCGTTATTTTATCGACCATCTTGCCACACGTACGATTGAAATCGATGATGGAACGGTTCGAAGCTTCGAGGGAGGCTATGAAAATTATCTTACATGTAAAGAGTTATTGATCGTGTCGCTCCAAAAACAGCATGAGAATCTGCTCAAATACCTCAAGGGCGAAGAAGAGTGGCTCAGACGCGGTGTCAAAGCGAGACTCAAACGCAATGAAGGGCGAAAACAGAGAGTTTTTGAACTGCGTGAATCTGCCAAAAAGAACCCTTCTCTGGTTCGAAAGCTCAAACTAGAACTTGAGCGCGAAAAGCATAACTTTAACGGTGAAAAGATCATCAACAAACAAAAGATGCTTTTTGAGATGTACAACATCCATAAAAAACTGGGCAATAAACTGCTGATTAAAGACTTTAGCACGCGTATCTTACAAAAAGATCGCATTGCAATTGTGGGAAAAAATGGCGCAGGGAAATCGACTCTGCTTAAAATTTTACTCGGCGATATGAGCGTTGATGCGGGGAAATTTGACAAAGGTGAGTTTAAAGTCGGTTATTTTGACCAACAACGCCTTATGCTCGATGATAACAAAAACCTTATCGAAACCTTTTGCCCCAACGGCGGTGATCGGGTCGATGTTAAGGGGAAAAACCTTCATGTCTTTGGGTATCTTAAAGACTTTCTTTTTCCCAAAGAAGATCTCAACAAAAAGATCGGCATTTTAAGCGGTGGTGAGAAAAACCGTGTGGCACTTGCCTTGCTTTTTTCGCAAGAGGTGGATTGTTTGATTTTGGATGAGCCCACCAATGATTTGGACATCCCCACGATCAATATTTTAGAAGAGTACATTCAAAGCTTTGGCGGTGCGGTTATTTTTGTCAGCCACGATCGTTACTTTGTCGATAAAATTGCCAGCAAGCTGTATGTCTTTAAAGGTGAAGGCATCATTGAGGAGAGTTACCAAGGGTACAGCGAATACTTGGAGATTGAAAAAGAGATTAAAGAACTTGATGCTATGGAATCAGCACAAGAAGTATCTTCTCCTCAGAGAGAAGAGCCAAAAGCGCAAAAAGCCAAAGAGAGTGTTCCTACAAAACTAAGTTATAAAGAACAACGCTCTCTTGAAACTTTGCCACAACAGATTCAAACTCTTGAAGATGAGATCATTGCGATTAAAAAATGTCTTGAAGACCCCGAGTGTTATCAACAAATTGGGCTTACAAAGCTGAGTCAAAATTTAGAAAAGAAAGAAGCACTTTTAGAGCCGATGATTGAAGCATTACTGGAAATTGAGGAAAAAGCAGAAATGATGCAAAGAGGCTAAGCCTCTTTGCATTACGCTTTAAACGTTGAAAGCGTAGAGTCTAGATTTTGCGAAGACTCTAACATCGTTTGAGATATATGGGAAAGCTCGACGGCGATTTTTTCATTATTGTCCGATAAGCTTAGTGTTCGTTTCATCTGTTCCATCATTTGATTGGTCAGATGGGAGATCTCAACGACTTTTTTAGAGGCTTTTTTAGAAACTTCAATCGACTCTAATGTACGATTTTTGGTCTCTTCTGTTGCACTTTGAACTCCAAAAGCATTTTGGGATATTTGGCTAATGTTGTCAGCATTAATTTCCATATTACTGCTGAGTTGTGTCACCCCTTGAACAATCACGCTAATCGTCGCATCAATCTCTGCAAGAGATTTTTGGGTACGTTCCGCTAACTTTCGCACTTCATCCGCTACAACCGCAAAACCACGTCCATGTTCTCCTGCACGCGCAGCTTCAATGGCGGCATTAAGGGCAAGCAAATTGGTCTGATCGGCAATATCTTTGATCATCGCCAACACACCTTTGATCTGATCGGTTTGTGAAACAACATTTTGAATCTGATGCGCCATCTCTTGTTCTGAATCGCTTGCCGCATTGATTTTTTGAACCACTTCATTCAGCGATAGACTCATGGTTTCTAAAACACTAAATGAGGAACTATTATCTTCAACCGTATGAATCGCGAGCTCTTCAGAGAGGTCGAGATCGGCTTCAATGTCTTTCATCAAATCAAACGACATCTTAATCTGTTGGGCTTGTTCGACCACACCTTTGGAAAATGCAACCGCATTGGAATTGAGCTTTTCGCCCGTATGTTCAACATTTTGTGAAATGGTTTGTGAACTTAAAATGATGGATTGAATCTTCTCAATGAAACTATTGATGTACTGAGCGATCTCACCCATTTCATCTTGACTGTTAATTTTTACGCGCGCCGTCAAATCGCCATTGCCACTGGAAAGATCGTGTATGCGCTCCAATAAAATACCCAAAGGATTCCCCACAACGCGTTTGAGTACCAGCATAATCAGCACAGAAGTAATCAACAATGAAAGCGCAAAAATGCTGATGAGTTTCCAACTGATAGCGCCGATATACGCATCGATTTCAGAAAAGGAGAAGGTCATATCCATAACGCCTAATACATCACCTTTTTGAGATGTTGCATGACAGGCTAAACAATCAGGTTCAGCAATGAGGGGTTTTAAAAGTCGTAAACGGTGCCCTTTGTCATCATCAAGCGTCACATTGTGTTGGGTTGGATTTTTAAAAATATCGACGATGGTGGCATCGGTTGAAAGTTTAGCATCGATGCCAAACGTATCAATGACCGCTTGGGATTGGTGAATTTTAAGCTCCGTAATCCCTTTCATCGCACCCGCTTCTTGCAATGATTTTTCAATCAAAGCACGATCCCCCAAGTTCATGGCAGCACGAACCGTCTGAAAAACCGACTGGCTAAATAAATTGAGATTATTTTCACTCTGAATTTGTGATGATTTTTTGAATTCACTAACGATAAAAAATTGTAAGCTAATAAAACTAACCAATAAAAGCGGAATAAGCGTCAAGCCTATTTTTAAACCTATACCTTTGCGCATCTGTACGCCTTTCTAACATTCATCATGTCAATCAAATTCATATCTTCAAGCATTTCGTACAACTCTTCACTTCCAATGTTTACATGTAAAGCGATTTTATCCATTTTAATCGCTTTAATGACAAAACCAATAACGGATGAAGTGATGATAAAAGAGTCTTTAATGACAAGATTGATGATGTGATCTAAATGTTGCTCATGCGTTTTACGAATCGCCTCTTTAATGGTTTGTGCATTTGCAATTGTTTTAATTGTCCCTGTAATGACAATATCAACATGTTCGCTGTGCACCTTGGTCACTAAATCCATTCCGCCTCCAAATTCAAAAATCAAACTTTATTATAGTATATATTTACTCGATTTTGGAATTAATAAATCCTTATAATGACACACATTAACCACATAGTTCCGTTTTGACACGTTCACTCGCCATAGAGATATTCCAAGCGGGCTCCCACACAATTTCAATCTCGCATTCGGTGATTCCATCAAGCTTCAAAACAGCATCTTTGACCCACTGTTGAATCAACTCATGCAAAGGACATCCTTTGGTTGAAAGTGTCATCGTAACCTTCACCTGCTCATTTTCAATTTTAACGCCATAAATCAGTCCTAATGAGACGATGTCAAACCCAACTTCTGGGTCTATAACGGTTGAAATGGCATCGTAAACGCTCTTTTCTGTAATCATTACTTACTCCTTAATTTTATAATTAAACGCATAAAACGCATTCAAAGCTACCAACACAAGTGAACTTAGAAGCAACACGCTTCCTAGGAAAAAAAGTTTCCCTATTGGAGCGACAACACCGCCACACAGTAGAACCACCGAAGCAAACAGCATCCACGTTTGAAGATCTGCCATTTTGGTGTGAATCATCTGATGCAACAGAGGCACTTTTTGCTTTCCGACCAGTGGTGAGAATTTTTCATACCAGATCAAAAAAGGCAAAATTTTATAGATATGCCCCAC
>DBTO01000084.1:4476-7776 GCA_002307095.1 Sulfurospirillum sp. UBA1314 | reverse complement strand
AAAGCATCCACTCCCTTAAAGAAATAAAGCGTACATGTAAACACCGAAGCTACCAAACAGACCAAGGCAAACAGGATATTTTTGACCCAATAATCATTCTGTTTCCGCACTCTTTTCTTTAAAATCATGGCTATTTGTACGACAAAAGAGAGTACGCCTAAAACCATACACAAAGCGGCAATGCTTTGGACAAAAAAAGGAAATGGCGCAATTAGTGCGATCATCATCAACGCCACGCCAAAGCTGTGCAAATAAAATGCCCGTTTAATCCACTGCTCCCCAAAGTTATGGGAAAGCGAAAACATCGGAATAAGTACCATCGAAACACCCATCACGATCATCATCACAAAACCACCAAGGGTTCCTACGATGTGTGCTTTCACCCAGATATCAATGTCAATTTCCAAAAGACCGTGTCCCAAACTCAGCCCAATGAGCAAACCAAGGCTCACCGAAATAAACAAAAAAATCGTACCCATCAGTAAAAATTTACCCACCAACGTGATCTTTTCTAAACGGTAAAACGTGAGGAAAACATTGAAACAAAAAATCAGCATCGAAAGATAGGTCACAACCGCACCGTAAGGAATCAGCAGATGAAACTCTGCAACGCTAAATCCACTGACCATCATCAAAAAGCCAACAACGTACATGTAAAACTGCACATAAGCAAAATCTTTGGAAAAGATGGGCGCTTCAAGCACGACAGGCAAAAGCTGATACATCGCCCCAAAAATGATCATCATCACAAATCCCAGCAGATAAAGATGCGAAAATGCCGCAAGCGAAGAGGAGATGATGTAGCCTGAAAGCTCCGAACTCATCGACAAAAGCGCCACACCACTGAGCGTTAAAAAGAGAATTCCTGCGATAAAAAAATGCGCGACCAAGATAAAAGGTGGAGCCATTTCTGTGGCAAGTGAGACTTTCATGCTCTCATCCAGCGCACTGTTTTTGGCTGAGATCGACTTTGTCACTCACGCCCTCTTTATAGGAAAAAATCAGTTGAAGTTTGCCACCATCCAGCTCGCTCACCTCAATGTCGTAAAAAGATTGCACTTTGGCAAGCAAACCTACAGGAGAGCGATGGTTGATCATCACCACTTTTTTTGTGGGCGCATCTAAAAGTTCAAGGGCGATCATCGCATTGACCATCGGTTCGGGTGGCACACATGTTGAAGTGTCGAAGCTGATAAACTCTATTCCGTCTTTAAAATAGGAGAAAAAAGGAACCGTTGCATTGTTTACATGTAAAAGCGTTACATCGTTTGGAAAGGGGTTTGAAGTCATCATAGTTTCATCCTTTGTTTTGATGAAACTATAATGCAAAGCGAGGTTAATTTCCTTAATCTACATCAAGAAAAAGATAGATCGTGTCCGAATTGATTTTAGATCTCAGCCCGTCTTGAAACGCCGATCAGTTTTTCACTTGGAAAGTTATAAAAACTGACAAAACTAGGTGACATATCTTTAATAAATGCGTAAAGTTTCCACCAAATAGAGTGCGAAACGATCTCTTCATCACCGTAAAAGATGGTGCGTTCATTGATGTCTTGGCTTTTTAAGATATCTTCCATGTTAAACACTTCCATATACCCCACAAAAATAACCAATAACGAAAGACCCGGTGCTAAGTTTGAAAATTCGCATTCAACCCCTAAAGGCTCACTCGTTGGTTTCATTTTGACAATCACATTACGCTCATACATAATGCCATTTTGGAACATTGTTTTAGGAATGTAAGCAGGGATATTCTCTTTTTTGCGGGCAAAGAAAAGTGCGGTACCTTCGATGTGCGACTCTTGGGTGTAATGCACTTTGTACTCTTTTAAAAACTCATCTTTATCGACCGATAAAAACGAAGAGTAAAGACGTTTTTGACCTTCGGTGTATAAGATAATCAGCCCTAAAGGTACCGAAGCAATTAAAAGTGACCAATAACCACCATGAGGAATTTTTAAAAGACATGACGTAAAAAAGATAAAACTGGTCGTGCCTGAGAAAATAGCAAATGCCATTTTGATCCATGCTTTACGGTACGCAAAAATGATGACCATGAGTGTACCTGTAATACTCATAGCTCCTGATACAGCAAGCCCATACGCCGCTGCAAGCCTACCTGATTCTTGGAAGACAAAAAGCATAATGATGACACAGCCAAATAAAAACCAATTGACCGAACCCACATAGATTTGAGAACGAAGTTCATGTGACGTGTATTCAACCCTAAAATGAGGAAAAATACGCGTCGTCATCGCTTGATAGAGTACTGAGAAAATACCACTAATCATCGCTTGAGACGCGATAATCGTCGCAATAATCGTTAAAAATAAAAAGGGAATAAAAAATTGTGGCGCGAACTCTTGCATCATCTCAAAAAGAGGACTGCCTGTACATTCCGGATGCGTGAGTAAAAAAGCGCCCTGCCCGTAGTAACTGAGCACCAATGCCACAGAAGCAAAAATCCACCCTTTCAAGATGGGCAGCCTACCTAAATGTCCCATATCGGCATACAGCGCTTCACCACCTGTTGTCGCAAGGACAATATCCGCCAATAAAATAAAAGTAATCAGAGGAAATTTCATCGCAAAATGAATCGCATACATCGGATTCATCGCATCTAAGATGCTACTTTCTTGCATAATATACCAAAGCCCTACTCCACCAAGGCATAAAAACCAAATCACCATAATAGGACCAAACGCCGAAGCGACTTTTTCGATGCCTTTTTTCTGCACAACAAACAGAACCAAAGCAATAATCGAGGCAAATAAAAGAAGGTAAATACGAGGCGTCTCTTCATAACTTGGAATCAGTAAAACACCTTCAACCGCACTTAGAATACTAATGGCAGGGGTAATAACCCCATCGCCAATCATCAAAGAAAGCCCCAAAAATCCTAAAACGGAAACAATCGCCGCCATACGTGTATTTTGAAGATACGGGGTTAATATCTGAACTAAAACAACCGTTCCGCCCTCGCCTTTTTCACTCAAACTTGTGGCAAGCCATGCGTATTGAATCGTGACTAAAATAATAAGTGCCCAAAAAACAAAAGACAAAATACCTAAAATACTCTCTACCATCGGAGGTACAATTAAAAAAATTACTGCTAAGGTATAAATAGGACTTGTACCAATATCTCCATAAACAACACCCAATGCTTTAATAACCATCATCTCATTTTTAATGCGTTCGCGTAATGTCATTGACCACCTTCGTTAAACTTAAAACAACCATAAGGAGGATTATAAAGCAGAAGACATTAAAATAATATCAAAATTGTGGCGATAAAAAGGG
>DBTO01000084.1:0-4142 GCA_002307095.1 Sulfurospirillum sp. UBA1314 | reverse complement strand
TGTCTCACGCCAGTAAAGTAAAGTGCCATACCATGCTCATTCGCAGCGGCGATGACATCCTCATCACGAATACTGCCACCGGGTTCAATGATCGCTTTCACACCCGCAGCGGCGGCAGCATCAATACTATCGCGGAAAGGGAAGAATGCTTCACTCGCTAAGGCTGCTCCACTCACATCAATGCCCATATCTTCGGCTTTACGAAGTGCCGCTTTGGCAGCATCCACACGACTCGTCATTCCCATACCAATTGCGACCATAGAGCTCTCTTTAACATAGACCACACAGTTTGATTTGGTTAAACTTGCCACTTTATAGGCAATCTCAAGATCGCTTAGCTCTTGTTTGGAAGCCGTTCGTGTGGTTAAGCATTTTGCATTTTTGATCTCATCATCATGCACCCTGTCGCTCTCTTGGAAGACAAAGCCACCATCGACGTGTTTAAAGTCGTACGAATCTTCGCTAAGCACCAAGTATTTGCTCTCTTGCGTAAAGATTTTGATGCGTTTTTTGGCATCAAAAACATGCAACGCATCCTCATCGACATTCGCCGCGATGATCACTTCGACAAAAATTTCATTGATTTTCTCTGCCAAGGCTTTATTGAGCGTTCCGTTAATCGCCACAACGCCACCATAGGCTGAAACAGGATCGCATTTGAGCGCTTTGATGTAACTGTCTAAAAGGTCGCCACCAATCGCAAACCCACACGGATTGGCATGTTTAATGATACACACCGCTGGAGCGTCACCAAAAGATGCAGCGATTTTAACCGCACCGTTGATGTCTGTCATATTATTAAAGCTCGCTTCGCCTTTAAGGGTTTTGAAGTTGTTGCTAAAGAAGTAGTCGAACTCATACAATGCGCCCTTTTGGTGTGGGTTTTCACCATAACGCGTATCGAACGCTTTGGTGCCTACGATGAACTGTTTCTCACCAAAACCATTGTTAAAGCGCTTGTTCATGTAGTTGGCGATCATACTGTCATACGCTCCCGTATGCTCGAATGCTTTGATCATCAAATCTCGTCTAAATTCTAGGGTATTGTTACCCGATTTGAGCGCTTCAATCACGTTGTCATAGTCCAAAACATCAGTCACGATTAAGACATCGTTAAAGTTTTTCGCCGCACTGCGCACCATCGCAGGACCGCCGATGTCAATATTTTCGATAATGTCATCAAAATCATCGGTCTTAGCAATCGTCTCTTTAAACGGATACAGATTCACGCACACAAGATCAATTCCCTCGATGCCATGCTCTTTGGCAAGCTTTACATGTAAAGGTAAATCCCTTCGGTGTAAGATGCCTCCGTGGATCATCGGATTGAGCGTTTTCACACGTCCGTCGAACATCTCAGGGAACTTGGTCACTTCACTGATTTCAAGCGCACGAACACCCTCCTCGCTTAAAAGTTTATAGGTTCCACCCGTAGAAATAATCTCAAAACCTAACGCCACCAACTCCTTGGCAAACTCCACAATCCCCGTTTTATCGCTGACACTAATTAACGCTCTCACACTCGTCCTTTTTATCTATGTTTATAATTTATTGATGTTTTTATTTTACAATACGTTCCTTTTAGGACGGATTAAATAAGATAGACTTCTTTTATCATCCATTGAAAAAAGAAATCTAATGGTCAAAATTTTGGAGATTGAATGAATCAAACACAAACGTGCTCAAACACGCTTTTTACACTGCTTTTTTTTGCATGGATCGTTTCGATGGTCGCAACACTTGGAAGTCTCTTTTTCAGTGAAATTATGATGTTTCCACCCTGTGTGATGTGCTGGTATCAACGCATTTGCATGTACCCATTGAGCGTCATTTTACTCGTCGCACTTTTTAGCAATGATAAAAATGTGTTTAAATACGCCATGCCACTCGTCCTCATCGGACTTTTCTTTGCCATTTACCACAATTTGCTCTACTTTGGCATCGTTCCAGAAACGCTCGCTCCGTGTTCTCAAGGTGTTTCATGTACGAGTGACTACATCAACTGGTTTGGATTTGTCACGATTCAATTCCTCTCACTGGTTGCATTTGCGCTTATTTTTGTTATTTTACTCTTAATCAAACGAAAGGCTTTATAAATTATGAAAAAACAGACCCTTATTATCGCGTCGCTCTTTGTTCTTGTGCTTCTTTTTGTCGGAGGAAGTTATCTGTATAAAAACGCAAACCATTCCGTTTCCAGTGAAAAAACGTCTGCATTGGTGAGACCTCATGCCTATGTGCTTGGCAATCCCAACGCCAAAACCACGATAGTCGAGTTTTTTGACCCAGCGTGTGGTACATGTAAAAGTTTTTACCCGTTTGTCAAAAACATTCTCAAACAAAATCCTGACACACTCAAACTCGTCCTTCGTTACGCTCCTTTTCATACCGACTCTTACTATGTTGTCGCGATGATCGAAGCGGCACGTTTGCAGGGAAAATACCTTGAAGCACTCGAAGTCATCTACAAATACCAAGACAAATGGGCAAGCCATGGCACACCCAATATTGGACTGATTTGGGGATTTTTACCCGAAGTGGGAATTGATGTTGAAACATTACGGGATGATATGAAAAAACCTGAGATTGATGCGCTGATTAAGCAAGATATCGCCGATACCAAAACCCTAGGCGTCAACGCGACCCCAGAGTTTTTTGTCAATGGCAAACCACTCCTTAAATTTGGCAAACAAGAGTTAGAAGATCTTATCAAATCTGAACTCTAAAGATCACTCCTCATTTTTGGGGTGCGATCTCATTGTAGCCGTGAAGCCTGATGTCACGGCGGCGTTTGCCATCATGGTAGCGTCTTTTTTCCACATCGGTTTCTGGCACTAACGCAGGAACCGGTTTGGGACGTCCGTTCTCATCCACCGCAACCATCGTGAAAAAACAGCTGTTTGTGTGCGTCGCAATCCCTTTTTGGATGTTCTCCGCAATAACTTTAATGCCCACTTCCATCGATGTTTTGCCTGTAAAATTCACACTGGCTAAAAAGGTGACCAACGTACCTACTGGAATCGCTTGTTTAAAAATGACCTGATCGACCGACATCGTTACGACATAACCTCCACAATAGCGTGATGCGCATGCGTAAGCCACTTGATCGAGCAATTTTAACAGATCACCTCCGTGCACATTGCCCGAAAAATTGGCTTTATCGGGCGTCATTAACACGGACATACTTAACGTGTGTTTTTCAAAAGGGGTTGATAGCATCTAATTTTTTTCCTTTTTGATCATCTCATACGCTTCATTGATCTCTTGAAGCTTCGTCGTTGCAGCATCAATGATGCTTTGATCTTTTCCCTGCCCCATTAAAATGTCAGGATGATACTCTTTGACCAAAGCGCGGTATTTTTTCTTAATACTTTCCATATCTTCACTCGGATCTGCGCCTAAAACTTCATAGGCATTTTTTATTCCCATCTGTGCGTTGGAGGCTTTATTGGCATAAAATTGTTTGAAAGAGGCGATGAGTCGTTCAAAATCACTTCGTTTGATCTCCAACGCATTGGCAATATCTTCGGTGATCATAAACTCAGCCTCAGAAAACTCATTGTCTATAAAGGCGATATTGAGCAAGTATTCCATGACTTTCAGACGTTTGGCGTACTCTTTTTGGGTCAGTTTAAGGTATTTTTGAGAGAGAATGATCGTATTATCGAACCCTTTCATCTCATCTTGATAAATCGTTTTAAGCTCTTCACGGATACGTTCGCTGTTTTCAAAAACACGAGAGATATCGCTCAAGGTTAAACTTAAAAGTTCGGCTTCGAGTTCGCTAACACGACCATCGGCTTTGGCGACTTTTGCCATGAGTGCTACCAAAAGTCCTGCTTCATGCTCACGAAGATCACCCTTAAGTGTCTGCTTCACATCAACATTGATGTGCTGATATTCTCCAGTTTGATAGTTTTTTGTTAACAAATAAAACACTACAATAACGACTGCAATAATGATATAGGTCATTTTTTCACCTTTACATGTAAAACGAAATTTTGGCAAATATGCTACAATCATTACACTAAAAATAAGGACAATTTGAATGTTTAATTTCGATGAAATCGTAGATAGAACCCAAACGCCTTGTGAGAAATGGGACAAATACAAAGACCAAGACATCATCCCTGCGTGGGTTG
>DBTO01000219.1 GCA_002307095.1 Sulfurospirillum sp. UBA1314 | reverse complement strand
GGACTTTAAATAATGTTAATTTCTTCTTTTTCAACCGTTTTATTTTTAATAATAAATGACTTCATATCAGGAACTTCGCCTGCTAATGAAACAATAATATAACTCACATTAGGGTCGAACGCCAAGCGAATATCTTCCTCGCTCGGACGTGCAGGCGTCTCTGGGTGAGAATGGTAAACAGAAATGAGTCTCAAACCCTCTTTTTGCGTCTTTTTAAACGCGTCAAACTGCTCTTGTGGGTCGAAGCTGAAGTGCTCATTGCTTGCATCCCTGTTTTTCATAGGGATGGCGTATTTCACTTCGCCATTGATCCCCGCAAGATAACCGCACGCTTCAATCGGGGTATCTTTTAAGGCGTGAGCGACGATTTCATCGTACACGCTTTGTGGGATTTTAATCATAGTTTTGCCTCGCAAACCACCGCTTCGTAGTCTCGAATCTCTTTGATACCTTCTCCTCCACACACGCGGCACTTAGGGTTTTTCTTGAAATTGACATTTCTAAAGTTCATCGTTTTCGCATCAAAGGTTAAAAGTCTGTTGTAGAGTGGCTCGCCCACACCAACGATGTATTTGAGTGCTTCTGCGGCTTGAATCGTTCCAAGCATACCTGCAACCGCCCCTAAAATGCCCGCACTTGAGCAGGTAGGGATGGCGTTGGCTGGAGGAGGTGCGTCAAACACACACGCGTAACATGCGCTCTCGTGAGGCTTAATCGTCATCGTTTGTCCGCCAAAACGTAAAATGCCACCGTGTGAATACGGTACATTGGCTAAAACACACGCATCGTTGATCAAAAATTTCGCCGAAAAATTGTCGGTTCCATCGATGACGAAGTCATAGCCTTTGACGATGTCTAAAATGTTCGATGCGTCTAAGAATTTTTGATAGATGGTGACTTTCACATTCGGGTTAATGGCTTCCATCTTCGCTTTCGCTGAGAGCACTTTAGGCACACCGATGTCTGCTGTGGCGTGAATGACTTGACGCTGAAGGTTTGAAAGATCAACCACATCACCATCTACGATGCCGATTTCTCCAACACCTGCTGCAGCTAAGTAAAGTGCCACAGGAGAGCCGAGTCCGCCTGCACCGATCACTAAAATCTTAGAATTGGCAATCTTCTCTTGACCTTCGATCCCTACATCTTGGAGGATGATGTGACGTGAATAACGCTCTAATTCCTCATCGCTAAACTCTTTCACGCGCCACCTCCCATAAAGTATAAAAAGTTGATTTCATCACCCTCTTTAAGAGTCGTTGTTGCATAAGTGTCTTTGGTTAAAAATTCGTCATTGAGTTGGACGGAGACCATATCAGGTTGTTCAACATCTTCGATGACCAATAATTCTGAAAGAACGATTCCGTCCTTAATCTCTTTTACGTCGCCGTTAATGGTTAATTTCATAGTTTATCCTCTTAGTTAAATTGGTGTGGAAAATGTTTACGAAGCAGGGCAAAAAGCTCTTCTTCAAACTCTGTACTGGTACTCGCTTTGTCGACCAAAACATCGCTTACATGTAAAGCTTTTGTGCGACGTGTGGTGTACTGCTCTAACACCTCAGTGATGATACCACCACCTGCGATGTCAAATTCATCGACGATGACAAAACGACCTAACTTTTGGTTCTCCGCAAAGAGTTCCATCGCCAAAAGATCGTGGACTCTAAAGACCACGCACGCCGCTTCATGGCGACCCACGCTTGGCTCATCGGCGCGATCTAGCGTATCGCCATCGATGACGCGTTTGATCTCTTCAAGATAGATGGTGCTTTGCGCCGAACCTATTTTGATCTTGTACGGTTTATCGAGTTCCAACGGCTTTGCGCCCAACCAAAAAAGGTTGGCTTCAAAACGGTTACTGACTTTTGGCGCACTTTGATCTGCACGAGCAACCACGTCGCCATTTCGTACATAAATTTGTGTTTCAAGCGTAAAACCAACCGCCTCGCTCTCTTTAACACTCGTTTTTACTTCGGTGTTAAAACTCTCGATGCTTGCGACTTTAGAGCGTTTAAGCGAAGGGTAAAATACCACTTCATCGCCGATATTTAGCTCACCACTCGTCACGGTTCCTGCGTAAATACGACGGTCATCGTTGTCGCGAGTAAACTTGTACACATCTTGCAATGGCATTCTAAAGTCATCATTCTCTTTTTCTTCCACGCTTTTGAAACTATCTAAAATCTCTAAAACCGTTGGTCCTTTATACCAAGGTGTTGAACTGGAATGCTCGATCAAATTCACACCTTCACGCGCACTGATTGGGATGAAGATGTCACTTTTGATGCCCAATGTCGCCAAGTATTCGCTGTACTCCACTTTCAGTTTGGTAAACGCGATTTCACTAAAATTCACCAAGTCCATTTTATTAACGACAATCGCCACTTGTTTGATGCCCAAAAGCGAGAGCAACATACCATGACGTTTGGAGTTTTCCGCCACACCCTCTTTAGCGTCGATGAGCAGTAACGCAGCCTCAGCACGAGACGCTCCACTGATCATGTTTTTCAAAAATTCGATATGACCAGGGGCATCGATGATGATGTACTCTCGTATTTTACTTTGGAAAAAGACGCGCGCACTGTCTATGGTAATGCCTTGCTTCTGCTCATCGGCAAGTGCGTCAAGCAAGAAGGCGTACTCAAAGGGACGTGCGTTGTTTTCACACATCTTTTTCACACTCTCTAATTTTCCTTGTGGCAATGAGTCGGTGTCGGCAAGCAGACGCCCAATGAGCGTACTTTTACCGTGATCGACGTGTCCTGTGATGACAATATTGAGTCTTTGCATTACATGTATCCTTCTTTTCTAAGTCGCTCGAGTGTGCCGCCGCCGTCTTTATCTTGGGCGCGACCTGAGCGTTCTGCGATGTCTTTGAACTTCCCACTGGTCAGCTCTTCAATGATCTCTTTTGGGTTACGAGCCACAGAGTCCACGGGTGCCGTACACGGAAAACAGCCTAAAGAACGGTAACGTTTGCCATTTCCTTGGTCAAAGTAAAGCGAGATGATAGGAATGTTTTCTCTCTCGATATACTCCCAAATATTGAGCTCTGTCCATTCTAAAAGTGGGTGAATGCGCACATGCGTTCCCGGAGCAAAGTCCGTTTTGTACTGATTCCACAGCTCTGGCGGTTGCGTGCTCGCATCCCATTCGCTTTTTTCATCACGGGCTGAAAAGACGCGCTCTTTAGAACGACTTCCCTCTTCATCCGCTCTAACACCCACGATAACGCCCGTATACGGTGCTCCGTTTAACTCATCTTCCCAAACTTTTTTGTAAGGATTCCATTTACGGCGTGCCCATGTACCATCTAACGTGTACTTGAGTGCGTCGCTTTTGAGCTTTTTACAGCAGCTGAGGCGATCAAGTCCATTGACAAACGTTTCGCCTTTCGCAAGCGCTTCTTTGTTCTGCCCAACGACTAAGTTCAAGTCCCATTGTACGGCGATTTCATCGCGGTATTTGATCATCTCGGGAATTTTAAACGCCGTGTCGATGTGTACCAACGGGTAAGGTACATGTCCAAAAAATGCTTTTCGTGTGAGCCATAAAAGTACCGTGCTATCTTTACCGATGCTCCAAAGCATGGCAAGGTTTGGGAAGCTTCGATACGCTTCTCGCAAAATGTAGATACTCTGAGCTTCGAGTCTGTCTAAATGATCCATAAATTCAGTCCTTTTTTATTTTAACACGCACCACAAGCAAAGCTCGTGATACTACGCTAACGCTGAGTTCACTTCGGCAGTGAGCCCACGCTAACGCTTTTATTTATGCAAGTGAAGTCCGCACTCTTTATGTTCGGGGTTCTCCCACCACCAACGACCTGCTCTGATGTCTTCGCCATCATTGATGGCGCGTGTACAGGGCTTACAACCGATGCTTTTAAAGCCTTTGGCGTACAAAGCACTTTTCGGGATGGCATTTTCGCGCATATAACGCTCCACGTCCTCATCACTAAAATGGGTGAGAGGGTTGAACTTTAAAAGCTTGAAATTCTCATCAAACTCCATTAATTTTGTATCGCTTCTCGTGATAGACTGTGCGATGCGAATACCGCTGATCCAGCCATGATACCCCTTTAATGCCTCTGCTAAAGGGATGAGTTTTCGTACATGACAACACTCTTTGCGAAGGTTAATGTCATCAAAGATGCCGTATTCTCCGACCTTTGTTTCCAAATCTTTGATCTGCTCATCGCTTGCGCTGAAGCGTTTGATCTCTACACCAAAAAAGGCTTCGATCTCTTTTTCATACGCTAAAGATTCATCAAAAAGCTTGTGTGTTTCAAGTGTGAATACATCAAAATCAATGCCTGCTTTTTGCGCAAGAGAGATGTTGATGGCATCTTCGCTTTGATGGCTAAATGCCAACGTGACCTTAAGCGCTTTGGCTCCGACGAGTTCTTGCAACGTGTTGATCGCTTCGGCGACCTTAATTTCGTATGTTTGGCTCATATTTGATACTCTGGTTGTGTTTTTTGGCGACCAAAATTGATTTTATTCCACGCTCTTTCATGGAAATAGTATAGCAACGTTTTGGTAATAAGCTCAAATCCCCCGATAGAAACGGCAGCAAGTGGGCTTCCTGTGACGATAAAACTGATCAACATGGTGTCAACCGTTCCAAGTGTTCTCCACGAGATCGCTTTAACGATGCTGCGTTTTTTGTGCTCTACCATGTTGCCTCCTTTTTAATTTGGAGAATAATACCATTTTACTCGGGTATTGTCAAGTAAAATTATTAAAATACTCAAGTATAAAATGAGTGGTTTATCTTTTGAAAAAATATTTCTTTCAAAAGACGAAAAAAAGAAATTAAAAATAGATGCTAAAGGTAGAGCCTTCACCTTCAATGGAGTTAATTTTAAGCCTAAAATCATTCGTTTCACAGATGGTGTTCACGATGTCCAAACCGATGCCAAAACCGCCTTTATCGCTATTGGCGCGTTTATAGCGTTTGGTGATCTCACCTAGTTTGGAACTTTCGATGCCGATGCCACTGTCTGTAACACTGAGCTTTTCAAAATCCAGTGTCACTTCGATAGTTCCACCCAACCGGTTGTATTTGATCGCGTTGGAAAGCAGGTTGTCGATGAGTTTGGTAAGGCTCTCTTCGTTTACATGTAAAGATTTTTCTTCCAATTTTAACGTTAAGTCGATCTGTTTACTCGCCATTAAATCCGCAAAGTATTCAAGGCGTTCAACGATGAGTTTTTTAACATCGACATCACTTTTTTCTTCATTTTGTTTGTCGCTCAGAAGCATGTAACTGAGGTTTCCATACAAGGTTGCGATGCGTTTGGCGCTCAGTTCAATGCGTTTGAGCTTCTTTTCTTCCACATTTTTAAGCGTACCGATGCTCATCAAAATCGCCGTAATTGGCGTGTTGAGCTCATGGGTCGAGTCTTTGATGAAGGTATCGAGATGGTTGATCTCTTCTTGAATGGGTTTGAGAAATTGTTTGGCAAGGACGTAACCCAACACGGTGGCAAAGGAGAGGCTGAGTAAAAAATAGAGCAGCACTTGGGAGCGAAGAAGGTTGATGGCGTTGGAGATATGCGCGTATTTGAGCACGATGGTGTGAATGCCCAGATGTTCTTGACTGCTCTCATCGCGCGCGTAAAAACTGTCATTGGCAAGGTAAAACGTTTTGGTAAAGTCCACAGGTTCCGAAAAGCTTACATGTAAAGGTTGATTGTTTTCTCCAAAGAGTCCGAGTTGGTACGCTTTTTCCAAGCCAAAGCACTGCTCAGTGGGTTTTTCAGCGAGGCATTTTTGAAGCGTGTCATCTTCCATCATGTGCGCGGTGACGATTTTGTGCGCGATGCTAGAAGCCGTGGCTCGCATTTTCAGGGCATAGTTTTCGTGTAGGTTTTTGATCTCAATAGTGTAAAACATCCACGCGAGCAGGCAGATGAACGCGTAAATAGAGCCAAGGTAGATGAGTAAAAACCTCGCGAGTGAGCGTTTTTCATAGGCACTTAAAGCGATAACCCACTCCTTTAATGTTCTCTATAAGACTCTCAAGTCCGTAACCGCGCAAGTTTTTGATGTAGGTGCGCACCGTCGCATGGGTCGGCACTTCATCAAACCGCCACACCTCTTCGATGATCTCTTCAAAACTGACCATGCGGTTTTGATGGGAGACAAAATACTCCAAAAGCTGTGCCTCTTTTTTGCGAAGTTTGTACAACGTTTCAGGCGTGATAATTTGATAATTTTGCGGATCGTAATGAATGGTTTGAGCCAGTTTTAAAAGCGCAGTGTCTTCGATGTGATGCAACTTTTTAGTCCGCTGTATGCGCACCAAAAGCTCCTCAAGCTCAAAGGGTTTTTTGAGGTAATCCTCCGCGCCCAACGCAAAGCCTTTTTTCACATCGCTGATTTGGTCGAGCGACGTGATAAAAATGACAGGCGTGGCGATGTTTGCCTCTTTCAGCGTTTTTAAAAGCTCAAAACCGCTCAAACTTGGGACATTGATGTCTAAAACCAAGATGTCAAACTTACCCTCAAAAATGGCATCAAGCGCCTCTTTCCCATCGTAAAAGAGCTTTACATGTAAACCATGTTCCACCAAAAACTCTTCAATGATCTCGCTTAAAATGGGGTCATCTTCTAGGAGTAGGATTTTCATAGAGGCATTATACATGAAATCTATATGAAGGCTGATGGTGATATCATTACATATATGAAACCATTATTTCAACTATTTAGTTTCATTTGTGTTATAATTCACTGCATACACTTTAAAAAGTGTTGAAATTCTTATGATGAAAGGAGCTCTTATGGTCATCAATGTAAAAAATGAAATTGGTGGTTTTGACTATGCTGGCTCACGAGACAGTGGTGTCAAAATTAGGGAAGCTCTTAAAACAAATTTAGAAAAAGGTGACAAAGTAACGCTTGACTTTGTCGGTATGACTGGCGTATCTCATTCATTTGCAGATGAGATTGTTGGAATTCTTGTAAGAGCATATGGCGTTGATATCATTAAGAACAAGCTTATGCTCAATAATGCAACTGCAGAAATTAAATCTTTATTGAATCTTGTTATTAGAGAAAGCAGAAAAATTTCTGCATAATGCTTTTCTTTAGAGGAAGAAATTTTCTTCCTCTTCTCCTTCGTCCACAGAACCCCAAATACGTTGAATTTGTTCAAAGTCATAATTTGTATTTTCTTCAAAAAACTCAAATGCTACAACTACGCCATTCCAAGAAATAGGTAATTTATAAATAATTTTTTCTCCTGCTGTCATTTTGAGCATTGTATCATTTGAAATAATAATAAGGCTTCCTTTAGAATGACTCAGAATAGTTTCAAGTGTATAGAGCCCATAACCAGCATTTCTTGATTGTCCGTACACATAATTTTTTGAAGCAGTTACAGCTTTTCCCATAGCTTTTAAAATGGCTTCTTCTTCGGTTTGAATATCTGGAAATTTAGCTTGAATATTGGCTAAAAAACCACATCCTTTGTCTGCAATCGCAAACTGTACTTTTTTGTGAGTTTCATAATATTGTGCCATTGCAAAACCACCCACCTCACTAAAAGAGTGGTCAGAAACATTATTTAATAACTCGCTAAACATATGATTAAGATATTTTCGTAAGTCATCTTGGTTAGCAGGAGATATCGCTAAAAAATTGTGCATGATGGTTGATACAAGAGCATTTCTAATGTGTTCAGTTTGAGAGCGGCTAATAGTTTGTACAACAGGAGTATATGTAGGTTTGGTTGGCTGGTGGTCAATACCAAATGTAAGCATATTTCTCATATAGCTATTACAAGGAATTGTTTCAACAGAAATTCCATGTGCCTCGGCATGAGCTTTTAACATAACAGTACCAATAGGTTCTGACCATGAAATATCACTATTTATATCTGAAAAATTCGATTCTGAAAAAAAGTCTATTTGTTCTTGAATATTCGAGAATTTGAGTTCTAATGTTCCATTGTATGTGTAATTTGGCATTGGTTTCTCATATGATTTAGTTTAATCACATTTTACCAAGAAACGTTCTAAAAAGCTAATAGTTTCCTCACTCCACAAATATTCCACACACGCCCTCTATACTTCTTATAAACTTTACAAGGAGTGTGTGATGAAGAAGATTTTAGGTCTATTTTTAGCGGTGGCGTTGAGCCTCGGTAGTTTGTATGCGGCAGAGGCGCTTTCTAAAAAAGGTATGGCTGGTTCATTAGAAGTGGAGTACAGCACGCTAAAGCCTATCTCTCAGGGGATGAATCTCATTAAAGTCAAAGTCATGGAGGGTGCAAAAGAGGTTAAAGATGCCAAAGTAAGCATCATCGCTTCTATGCCTTCTATGCCTGGAATGCACGCGATGGAAGAAAAAGTCGATGCGAAATACACCAATGGCGCTTATGAAGCCAATGTCGTTTTTTCAATGAACGGTACATGGCAGCTTAACATCGTCATCGAAACGGCTGATGGCAAAAAACAACGCTTAAAATCAAGCGTTAACCTCTAATGAAACGCGTCATTTTAATGCTCGTAGCCCTTGCGGGCTACGCCTTGGCGCAAAGCGAGTTAACCTCTTTAGCCTACAGTCATAACTATGAGTTAAAAGCGTTAGAGGCTGAGGTACAAGCGCTTGAAAAAGAGGTTGATATAAGCAAGATTTGGGAAAACCCTATGCTCTCTCTTGGGGTCAACGACATCTTTTTAAATGAGCCTCTAACACGAAACAAAGAGATGCAAAATGAGGCGATTTCTCTTTCACAAACAATTCCAACGGGTGGAAAACTGGACATCAAAGAGTCGATTGCCTTGCAAGATTTGGCGATTAAAAAGTTGGAACTGAGAGCCAAAAAGCTCGAAATGCAACGTGAAATCGGTGTGTTGGAGCAAAGATACATCCGCATAAACCAAGACCTCGCTTTAGTCACCAAGTATGAAAAAGTGCTGGAAGACCTTAAAAACGCGCATCTTGCTTACAACACCACGAGCGCGCACTATGTCGACACGCTGAACAATACAATTTTGCAAAAGAATCTTGCCATCGAGAAAAAAACACTGCTTCGTGACAAAGCTTCCATAACTCGAAAGCTAGAGAGCATCATCGTTGCATCTATGCCTGAGATGAGCGCACATGAGGGGCTATTGCCTTACACACTGAATGATGAAGAGAAGCTTTTGGAAAAATCGCCGAAACTTCAAGTCCAAAACATGCAAAGTAGTAAAGAGTTGTTGAACTTGCGTTATGAAAAAGCGAGCAAAACGCCCGATGTAACGGTAAGTCTAGGCTACAACCGAAGGCAAGGCAGAGATGATTATGCTTTTTTAGGTGTTTCGGTACCGCTTCCGATTTACGGCAAAGAAAATGCCTCCATCCAAAAAGCCGCACTCACGCACTCCGCTTCGGAGCAAAGTGTCTTAAACACACGCAAACAGCTTCTTTTTGAGCTTAAAGACGAGCTTCTCAATAAAGAGTTACAGTACGACAAAATTTCGCTTGCCAAAGAGGTGTTGCATGAAAATGAAAAGATGTACGAAGTGCTCCAAAGCACGGCACTTTCCCAAAATGACGCACTTTTAAGCCTCTTAAATGTACTCAGCCAAATCATTGAAGCGCAAAAACAGATCAACGCCAACACGTTCGCGTATAACGAATCTATCATCAAAATTTACACCCTTTTAGGAGTCGAGCTATGAAATACACTCATCTTATTTTAGGAGCTCTTTTACTCGTCAGTGCGCAGCTTGATGCCAAGCAGATTTTCAATGTCAAAACCATCGAAGTGAAAAAAGTTTTGGAAGGTTCCGCCAAAGAGTTTTACGGCTACACCAAAGCGAATGAAGAGAGCGTGAAAGAGGTAAGTTTGCGTTATGACGCGTTTATCGAGCAACTCTATGTCAATAAAAACTTTTTACATGTAAAAAAAGGTGAACCGCTTGCGAAGCTCTATTCGCAAGAGATTTACACCGCGGAGTTAGAGCTTATCAACGCATTACGCATCAAAAGTGACAGCATGGTTCAGAGCATTACCCAAAAGCTCAAGCTTTTAGGGGTCGATGAGAAGACCATCCAGAAGATTATCGCGGATAAAAATGTGCCTGAAAACATCACCATCGCTTCACCGTACAGTGGCATTGTGACTGCAAAATCAGTCAATCAAGGTGCGTTCGTTCCCAAAGGGACAAAACTCTACGAGATCAGCGACTACACGAATTTATGGCTCATCGTTAAAGTGTATGAAAAAGACCTTGATTTTGTGAAAACTGCCCAAACTGCCGACATCTTTTTTGATATGAGTGCAAAACCTTACAAAGCTAAAATTGATTTTATCTACCCCAAAGTTGATCCACAAACCAAAAGTGTGGATGTGCGTTTAGTCATTGAAAACAGAGACCTTGAGATCTACGAAAACGCGTTTGCCAAAGCACGTTTTGGAACAGCCAAACATGAGTATCTTGCGCTTCCAAAAAGTGCGGTGATGACCAAAGGCGCTAAGACAAGCGTGTTTGTCAAAGGTGAATTTGAGGGCGAATACGAACCACGTGAGATCGAAGCGAAACGTCTTAACAACGATACCTTTGAAATTATCAAAGGCTTAAAAGAGGGCGATGTCGTTGTCTCAAATGCGCTCTTTATGTTTGATGCCGATGCCCAAAATAACGCAGGGGCAATGAAATGATCGAGAGTATCATTGAGAAAAGCGTCAAAAACAAGGCGCTTCTTCTTTTAACCTTGCTTATTGCGGCATTTCTGTCGTTTTGGGCGATTCGGCAGACGCCCCTGGACGCATTGCCAGACCTCACACCACCGCAAGTCATCGTCAATGTGAAGTACTTGGGGCAATCGCCAAAGATCATCCAAGATCAGCTCGTTTATGAACTGACCAATGCGTTGTTATCGGTCGCAAAAACCAAAACCGTGCGCGCGTTTACGTCGTATGAAAACGCCATCGTTTACATCATCTTTGAAGATGGCACCGACCTTTACTGGGCGCGAGACAGGGTCAATGAAGTCATCCAAAATGTTTCTAAAAATGCCCCCAAAAACGCAACCATCAAGCTAGGACCCGATGCAACGGGCATTGGTTGGGCGTTTGAGTATGCACTGACCTCTAAAAACAGAAGTTTAGATGAGCTTCGTAGCATTCAAGACTACCTCTACCGTTACGCACTTTTGGGTGTTGAGGGCGTGAGTGAAGTGGCGAGTGTGGGCGGTTTTGTGAAAGACTATGAAGTTACATTACGCTCAGATGCCCTTTACAAATATGATCTCAGCATCGACGATCTGATGAATGCACTTTCTAAAAATAACAGCGATTTGGGTGGGCGAGTGGTGCTTGAAAATGGCTTTGAGCAGATCATCCAAGCCAGAGGTTTTGCAGCCTCGTTGGAAGACCTTTCAAACATCACGATCAAAACGGTGAATGGCATTCCGCTCAAACTCTCCGACATCGCCGATGTGCGTGTTGTCCCCACATACCGAAGTGGTTTAGCAGAACTTAATGGTGAGGGCGAAGTGGTCGGAGGCGTTGTGGTTGTGCGCCACAAAGAGAACGCTTACAAGGTTATTCAGGCGGTCAAAGAGAAGCTAGAATCTTTACATGTAAACGATGTGGAAGTGGTGACGACGTACGATAGAAGCGATCTCATTACCAAAGCGATCAACAACCTCAAGCGCGCTCTTTTAGAAGAGAGCATCGTTGTTTTGGCAGTCGTTATGCTTTTCTTGCTTCATTTTAGAAGTGCGCTTGTTGTCATCATCGTTTTACCGCTCACCATTGCTCTGACCTTTTTGTGCATGAAGCTTTTTGGGTTGGAGTCGAACATCATGAGTTTGGGTGGCATTGCCATTGCCATTGGTGCGATGGTCGATGCGTGTATCGTGATGATCGAAAATGTGCATAAAAAGCTTTCACACGGTGAGATAAAAAGCGAGGAAGAGCGCAAAGCCATCATCATCGCTTCGTCCAAACAAGTCGGTCGCCCGATCTTTTTTGCCCTTTTGCTCATCGTGGTCAGTTTCTTGCCTATCTTTGCGCTGAGCGGTCAAGAAGGTGCTCTCTTTAAGCCGTTGGCGTATACCAAAACTTTTGCGATGCTCATCGGTGCGGTACTTTCCATCACGTTGGTTCCGCTTTTGATGCTCTTTTTTGTCAAAGGCAAAATCCTTGAAGAGCATAAAAATCCACTCAACCGCTTTTTCATCTGGCTGTATGCACCACTTTTAAAACTGCATATGCGTTTTTGGTACATCACCATTGCAGCGTTCATCGGGTTTTTGGTGCTAGGCTATCACACCTTTACGAAACAGCGCTGGGAGTTTATGCCACCACTCAATGAGCAGACGTTTATGTATATGCCCGTCACACCCTTTGGCATCAGCATCGAGCTCGCTAAAGAGTACGCTCAAAAGAGCAATGAGGTCATCAAAAGCTTTCCCGAGGTTGAAAGCACCTTTGCCAAAGCAGGGCGAGCAGAAAGTGCGACAGACCCAGCTCCGCTTTCGATGATCGAGACCATTATACAGCTCAAACCCAAAGAGCAGTGGCGTTCAGGAATGACCTACGAGAAGCTTCGCGATGAGATGAACGAACAGCTTCAAATGTTGGGGCTCACGAACTCATGGACATACCCAATTCGTGGGCGCATTGATATGCTCATAACAGGCATACGTACCCCACTTGGCATCAAACTCTACGGCGACAATGACCAAGCGCTTGAAGATAGTGCCAATAAAATTGCCAGTGTGCTTTCAAACTACGAGGGAACCAAAAGCATTTTTGCGGACAAAGCCAATAGCGGTTACTACCTCAATATGACGTTAAAGCCTGAGAATATCGCCTCTTATGGTCTCACGAAAGAAGAGATACTCAACTTCGTGGACAATGCCATCGGTGGCTCAAAAGTGAGCACCTTTTACCAAGAGATCGAGCGGTATGCGATCACGTTAAGGCTTGAAGAAGAGAGTCGCAAAGACCTGAATGCCATTAGCGAATTGACCATCAAAACGCCGTATGGGTTTCAACGCCTTGGGCATTTCGTCGAACTGGGTTACGACGTGGGTGCGAGTGAACTCAAGTCTGAGATGGGCAAGAAAGTGAACTACATCTACATCACTTTAAAAGAGGGCTTTTCGTCTAAAACCTATAAAGAAGAGGCGAGCAAAATTTTAAAAGAGAGCGTGGAGTTACCAACAGGTTTTTACATCGGCTGGGCAGGAGAGAGTGAGTATTTGGAAAGCGCCATGGAGCGTTTGCAGTTCATCTTTCCGCTCACGCTTTTGGTGACGTTTGTGCTCATCTACTTAGGGCTTGGTTCATTTAAAAATGCGCTTTTGGTCTTTTTGACCTTGCCACTCGCAGCGGTCGGTGGGTTTTTGTATGTGGACTACTTGAATTTCAATCTCTCTATTGCCGTCATTGTAGGCTTTTTAGCGCTGATTGGCATCGCGGTGGAAACGGCGATTGTGATGATCATCTACCTTGAGGAAGCACTTTTACATGTAAAAGTTAGAACCAAAGAGGCAGTGCAAGAAGCCATCTTTGAAGGTGCAGTACTTCGAGTCCGCCCGAAACTGATGACCGTGTTTGCCATCCTTGGAGGACTTTTGCCCATTATGTGGCTGGATGGTGTTGGAAGTGAAGTCATGCAACGCATTGCCGCACCGATGATTGGCGGCGTGGTGAGTTCAGCGATATTGACGCTTTTGGTGATTCCTGTTTTGTACTTTAGGATGCAGAAAATTGAGGAGTGAGAGGGGGTTTTACATGTAAGGATTTTTCCTTACATGTAAAAAAAGTTCGTAAAATAGATTTGACAAGTCAAAAATATCAATACTAAAAACAATAAAATTGTTAGTGTTCGTATATCTTCATTTCGATTTTGTATTCGCAAACATTCTTCTGTATCTTTTTTTATCATTTGAAGCAGAGCATTTAATTCAATTGAAGGATCATTTTGTATGATTTTTTTAACAATTTCAGGAGAATGTTTGAAAAAATAAGTATCGTGAAACCTATAAACGAAATGCGCAATACCTTGACCTGATTTTTTTTCTTTTAATTCAAACCACCGTGATGTCTCGCTCAAAAAAGAAGGCATAGGGACGAATTCTATATCAGTGATTAAATAGTGAGTTGTATTGTTAATAATAACTTCATCTTCAAAGATTTCAAGTCGAGAATATCTGCGTAGTAAAAATTTCATTGACAATAAATATAGCATGATAGTTAAAAAGAATACTGCCATAACAATTAAGAAACAAACAGATAGTGCCAAAGATTCAATGAGATTTTTATGCCTTACTATTGCTACTATGAGCATAATATCTAAACCTAAAATGATAGGAAATATAAAAAAATTAAAAAAGCTCTTTAAAATTTTTTTAGTCAGGTTTTCATAAGTGAGCGATACCAATAATGCCTTTTTATCTTGCATAATTTATCTCTATTTTTTGGAGTATAAAAGTTTGTTTTTGGGAACGTCTGTTCCTGCAATGTAGATAGGATTCTCATCAAGCCGATATTTTGACATTGTACTTTGCCATAATCTCTTTAGCTTGTTGTTGCAAAGGCTTAGATGCTGGCTTATAGCTTTCTATACTTTGGGAAATTGAAACAACTTTTTTGATCATTTCTTTTGAAATTTTAGGTGCTTTCATCGGTATGTACCTTTAGTGTATCGGAGTTTAATTATAGCCAATTTTATGGCATAAGCTAAGTTTTCACCATGTTTTGTGCTTTACATGTAAAGACCCAATTTTTATTCCTTTATCGCATTTAAAATAGATTTTACGTAAGGTGATTTTTGTTTACCGTATGACTCTTGATCTCTAAAACCATCGGCTAGAATCTTTTTTTTAGAGGCTTCATACGCCTCTCTTGCTAGAGGATTGTTTAACATATATGTTTTATAGTCCATCTGTTTTTTATGCTCATCGCTTCCGCTTTGTATCACATGAACATGCAGAAGATACTCCGTGCCATTGACTATTACGGTGCCATCTTTTCGTGGTCGCTCTGGGGGAAAAGGTTTTTCGCTGATTTGATCTTAAAATCCAAGCTCTAATAAATGCTGAACGGCTTCGTCTAAATCGTTATTTTTATACAAAACAGATAAATCTATGATGCCTTTGCCACCCACTTTAAAGGAGGTCGAACCTATATGAATGACCTCAAATTGTTCGGTACTTATAAAGTCAATAACACGTTGCGCAACTTCGCAATAGTGTGACACCCAAGGGGTAAAACTCGCTTCAATTTTTTTATATTTTAAAATTTTCATAGATAGTGATGACTCCAAATACATTGTGTTGATGATTAGGGGTTAGTGTTCCCTTTCTAATCATTACATGTAAAGAATTTTAGCTGAAAAAATAAAAATTAATTTTAAAACTATTTTTGACACAAAGCCAAAAATACCGTATAATAATCAAAAATATATACGACTAAAAGGAGCGGAAAATGAGTTCGAAAATAACGCTTTACACTGACGTTCAGTTGATCGAAAATATGAAGCTGTATGCAAAAAAGCACAACACATCCGTTTCAAAAATGGTCACGCAGTTTTTTGAATCTATCTTGAAAAAAGAGGAAAAAACTGCATCATCTTCGAAAACTTCACAGCTTCGGGGCATTTTAAAAGGAGCGGGGGAAGAGGCGTATCAAACGTATCTTGAAAAGAAATATTTATGAGAGTATTGCTTGATACGAACGTTGTTTTAGACCTTCTTTTAGACCGCGAACCTTTTAGTGAGTTGGCACAAGCGATCTTTTTAAAAGTAGAATCAAAACAAGCAGAAGGCTTTTTATGCCCCACAACACTTACCACGCTTTACTATCTTTTGGGCAAACACCTCGATAAAAAACGGTGCAATCAGATGATAGAAAACTTGCTCACCCTGTTTGAAATCACCAACCTCACCAAAGCTGTTTTGGTCGATAGTGTGCGCAGCGTTGGGAGCGATTTTGAAGACAGTGTCATTTATACCAGCGCCAAATACACCGATGTGGACGTCATCGTCACGCGTGATGCCACAGGGTTTAAAAACGCTACCACCAAAGTGATGTCACCGCAAGAATTTTTAATTTTTGTGGATGCCCATTCAAAAAAAGGGAATTAGCTGAGCATCTTTTCCATCGAATAATTGACAATCATCTGCCCATTTCTCTTGATTTCATTGCGCGAGAGTGTGGTAAAACCTCGTTTTTCAAAAAAAGGTTTTGCCACGATGGAGGCTTCGAGGAATAAGCGTTTTATGTCTTTTTGCTGTGCCACATTTTGGGCATAGGCATAAAGTTCGCTCATCACGCCACGCTTTTGATACGCTGGATGCGTATAGGCACAGTCGATGTGTCCGTTTGCTTCAAGCTCTATAAACCCGACAATTTTTGTTTCCACCACCGCCACAAACGGTTTTTTAAGGGCAAGTCTTTTGACCCAATAGGGATAATTGGGTGGCGTGTGTGCCCACGCTTCTTGCTGTTCAGGTGAATAAATCAATGGGTCAATCGCATGCACGCAGGCGTGGTGCAGGTCTGTGATTTCGGTGGCGTTTGCGTCGGTGTAGGGGGTGATGGTGATTTTCATAAGATAATTGTAGCATTTTACATGTAAAGATTTTTTCAGTGGCAGATCTTTAAACAAGAGCAATTTTTGGATTGTGCCCAAGGGCGCTTTGCGTTATACTTTTGCACCATGATGGAGAGATAACAAGGAGAAGAGATGCAGCTCAAAATAGCCGAACTCAGTGACATCGATAACGTTTTAAAGCTCCACGCGAAGTATCAGATCAATACGATTCAAGAGGAAGATAAACAAGATGGTTTCGTCACCACCGCGCTCACCAAAGAGGAGCTCACTAAACTCATCAACGAAGAGCAGGGGCTTTTCATCGCCATTCACGAGGGTGAAGTGGTGGCGTATGTGATGTCTGCTTCGTGGCAGTTTTTAGCCTCTTGGCCGATCTTTGCGTACATGATGGACGACTTAGCAAACCTTGAATATTTGGGGCAAACAATAACGCCTGAAAATTCCTACCAGTATGGTCCTGTTTGCGTTGATAAAAGCGTGCGAGGCAGTGGTGTACTGGAAGCCATCTTTGATTTTGCAAGGGAACAGATGGCGAAAAAGTACCCGATTTTAGTGACGTTTATCAACAAAATCAACACGCGCTCCTACGCCGCACACACGAAGAAAATCGGACTTGAAGTGATCCAAG
>DBTO01000243.1 GCA_002307095.1 Sulfurospirillum sp. UBA1314 | reverse complement strand
GTTCATCAAATCTTGTACTTTTTGGCTGTATTCTTCCCAGATGGAACCGCCAATTAAACTATTTTTTGCCATTTTTTTATCCTCTATTTATTATTGAATTATAATTTACTCACGTGCCATTCTGGCGCGTACGCATACGTGCTTGAAATGGCACGAAGTCTCACAACTGCTTTTTGAATCACATCAATCGCAAAATCGATCTCTGCTTCAGTGGTGAACCGTGAAAGGGAAAGGCGAAGTGCGGTGTGTGCCAAATCGGCCTCCGCGCCAATGGCTTCCATGACGGGATTTGACTCTAACGCTTCACTCGCACACGCACTTCCGGTACTCGCACCGATGCCACTTTGATTGAGATCCCACAGCATCGCTTCACCTTCAATGCCTTTAACACTGATTAAAATAGTATTGGGAACTCTCTGTTCTTTGGTGCCGACAACCATCATTTCAGGAATTTCTAAAAGAGCATCTTCGAGCTTGTCACGCAAACGTCTGACATTGTTTTTTTCAAAATCCAGTGCTTCAACCGCCAGTTCCATCGCTTTTCCCATACCAACAATACTAGGAACGTTTAGAGTACCACTACGGCGTCCTCCCATATGTTCTCCACCATGAAAGAAAGGCGATAAAGGTTGTCCATTGCGAATATAAAGCCCACCAATCCCTTTAGGTCCGTGGAATTTATGTGCTGAGAAACTGAGAAAATCGACGTTGGCTTTTTTGACATCGACAGGAATTTTACCGACGGCTTGAACGGCGTCTGTATGGAAAAGTACGCCTCGCTCTTTGCAGATCGCACCGATCTCTTCAATCGGGAAAATCATACCTGTTTCGTTGTTCGCCCACATAATGGAGACAAGTGCGGTGGTGTCAGTAATAGCATTTTTAAGATCTTCCACACTGATGACACCATCGGTATTGACAGGAAGATACGTCACCTTAACACCAAGGCTTTCTAAAAATTTACACGAAGCACCAACAGCAGGATGTTCCACTTCACTGGTAATGATGTGGTCTTTGTCACCATTTAAGATGTAGTCATTGTAGATACTTTTAATCACCCAGTTATTGCTCTCGGTGGCACAGGAGGTAATAACAATGTCATCATTATCACTTGCGTTAATACCTGCATAAAGTTGATCCATAGCTTTGCGAAGAGCAGGATGGCTTTCACTTCCAAATTCATGCAAAGAATTCGGATTGCCATACATTTGACAGAAATAAGGAACCATCTCTGCAAACACCTTAGGGTCAACAATGGTTGTTGCGTTATTATCTAAATAAACTCTCATCGTCTTGTTACTCCATCCTATATAGGATAAACTTTATCCTAATTAATTTTTTGAATACTATTATTTTCTATATTAAAAAATACTAAAGAAATTTAGGCAATAATCTGTTTTAACTCAGCAACCGTTGCTTCAAACTCAAAAACCTCTTCGGGCGCTTGCTGTAAAAAGCCATTCATTTTCTCTTTTTTCTGGATCGCCATATCGAGCTCTTTATCGTTGCCTTTTTCGTATGCACCGATGCGGATGAGAACTTCGTTCTCTTTCAAAATGGAATTGAGCCGCTTAAAACGCATCGCTGCTTTTTTATGCTCGCCATCGATGACATCACCCATAACCCTCGATGCACTGTTTTGAATGCTAATCGGCGGATAAATACCATAATCGGTCAGCTCACGACTGAGCACAATGTGACCATCTAAGATACTTCGAGACTGATCGGCAATCGGATCGCTCAGATCATCTCCTTCAACCAATACCGTAAAGAACGCTGTAATCGAGCCTTTGCCCTCTTCTTTTCCGGCTCGCTCCATCAGTTGAGGCAAAAGAGCCAAAACAGAAGGTGGATACCCTTTTGAGGTGGGTGGCTCACCCAAAGCCAAACCAATTTCACGTTGCGCCATTGCAAAACGTGTGACCGAATCCATCATAAACAGAACATCGCGTCCTTGGTCTTTAAAGTACTCGGCAATGCTCATCGCTGAAAAGGCACCATACTTTCGCATCAAAGGCGAATCATCGCTGGTTGCAACCACGATCACCGTATTTTCAAGATTACCGCCTAAGTTTTTTTCAATAAACTCAGGCACCTCACGTCCACGCTCCCCGATGAGTGCAACGACTTTGATGGAAGCTTCAGCCCCTTTAACGATCATACCCATAAGAGTGGACTTACCCACACCACTTCCGGCGAAAATGCCCATTTTTTGACCTTTTCCGCAGGTTAAAAGTCCATCAATGGTCTTCACTCCAACACGAAACGGCTCATTAATAAGCCCTCTTTTCATCGGATCAAGTGGTGCTTTCATGATCGGTGCCATTGACGTTGCACCTACCGTTCCTTTGCCGTCTTTGGGACGAATAAACGGATCAACCACACGCCCAAGCAGCTCTTCACCTACAGGAATCATCATACCTTGTTCACTGATAAACACTTTATCGCCTGTTTTAAAGCCTTCGATAAAACCAAAAGGAGAGATAAAAAAGGAGCTGCGATCGACTTCCGTGATCATGCCAAGCTCACTTTTATGACCATCCAAAGAGACGATTTTGACAATATCGCCAATACTGGGTCTGAGCCCACATGCCTCAATCGTTGTGGAGCTGATTTTGGTGATCGTGCCAAACATAGGAGAGAGGCTTTTACCGTTAAGTTGTTTTTTGAGGCGTTCGAGTGGCATTAGTAGCGATTAGCCTGTGGTGCATTGATGATGTCGAAAAACTCTTTTCTGGTATCTGCTTTGAGAAAAAGCCCTCGAAGCGCTGATGTGGTGGTATTGGAGTGTGTTTTTTCAACGCCTCGCATCTCCATGCACATGTGACGCGCTTGAATCACTACACCGACACCTTTAGGCGCGATGACATCATCGATGGCTTTAGCAATTTGTTCGGTCAGTTGTTCTTGAATTTGGAGACGCCGCGCAAAAATATCCACCATACGAGGAATTTTAGAGAGTCCAACGACTTTTCCATTGGGAATGTAGGCAACATGCGCACGTCCAATAATCGGTAAAAGGTGATGTTCACACATCGAGTAAAATTCTATATCTTTAATGAGTACCATTTGATTATTGTCGCTATTAAAAAGTGCTTCGCCAAGAACTTCATTGGGACTTTGGGCATAGCCTTGCGTCATATATTCATACGCTTTAAACACACGCTCTGGTGTCTTTAAAAGCCCTTCACGCTGGGTATTTTCACCGATAATTTCCAGCATCGTTTTCACGGCTTGTTCGAACTCTTCTCTTCGTTGCATAGTGATTCACTTCTGTTAAAATTAAG
>DBTO01000287.1:8301-18761 GCA_002307095.1 Sulfurospirillum sp. UBA1314 | reverse complement strand
ATTACCAAAGCTTTTAAAAGAGTACGACGTAGATACTCCAAAACAAGAACAGATTTTAGATGCCGTAAACAAAAGAACATTCATGGGAGCATTATAATGCAAAGTGAACTACTTAAGAAGTTAAAACACTCACAGCAAAACGCAAAGAAAATCGTAAAAAGAAAATTGACCCCTACGAGTACATTTGCAACACTAACCGATGATGAGATAGCTCAGGTTATAGCAATGCGAGCTAAAGAGTTGAGAGTAAAACAAGATAAAAAACAAAGAGAATTTAGTGCAGAAGCAGAACTAAGCTCACCGACAACGTATGCAAATTTTGAACAAAAAGGCATTATTTCTCTAGCAAATTTTATCAAAGTCATGCGAACATTTGGGCGATTGGAAGAGTTAGAAGCATTATTGCGACCAACCGTTAAAGATCAAATTGAAGATGTTAAAGCGAATATTCTCGTACCTAAAAAACGCGTTAGATAACTCTGATTACATGTAATATAAAGTAGCTAGAATCTAGCCACTTTAAATATTCACAATTTCTACCTTGATGGACTTAAACGCTGCTGTTAAGATAAGTTCGTCACATCTATCGCCAAAAAGGTTATTGATTTTTGATGTGGCATGATGAAAGGTGCAAAAGAGTGTTTTAGGTTGAACTTTATCGGTAAACTTAACCGTAAGTGGAGCGCTTTGCCCAAACTCGGTTTTTAAGATGACTTTTTCACTGGTAAAATCTGTGGCATCCTCTTCATGCACTAGCAAAATCGTTTCGTCATAACGTTTATGGAGCTTTTCACAGCGACTGGTTTGTGAAGCGTTGTTATACTGCGCCAATGTTCGCCCCGTGGTGAGATGATAGCCTGTGAGTCGTTTCTCATGTATCTCTTGCACCATACCTCGCAGTTCGTATTGGTGGTAGTGAAACTCACCGTAGCCATCTTCGGTTCGAAAGTCGAGTTGATGTAAGATCGGTGTATCTTCCGTGTGTACGGGCCATTGAAGTCCACGAACGCGGTGACGCTCTAGTCTATTGTAACTTGCTCCTGAAAAACGTCTGTACGCCACTTCTCGCACTTCGTCCCAAATCTGCTTTGAGTCGGCATAAGCGTAATGTCCGCTCATTTTATTTTCAAGTTGTTGAATAACTTCCCAATCATCGGGAAGATCAGACTTCACAAGAGGTTGTGAAAGGTGAAGACGGCGCATGGCGTTGACGTACACGCCCGTTTTTTCATAAGCCGATTTCACACCGATGACGATGTCGGCTCGGTTGGCGATTTCTGTCATAAAAAGTTCTTGCACCATGATAAATTCGACATTATCCAACGCGCGATTGACTTTGTTGCTGTTGGGGTGAACATGGGTGAGATCTTCGCCCATATTAAGTACCGCTTTAATGCGACCTTTCAACATCTCATCGACCAGCTCAGGCGTCATCAACCCTATCTCTTTGGGTGTTTGATAATCGGGGTCGTAGTAAGGAAGCATGCCCATATCACACGCACCTTGGACGTTGTTTTGTCCACGAAGAGGCATGAGTCCTGCACCTTGCTTGCCGATGTTGCCTGTCATCAGCGCCAAATGGGTTATCGCCATCACGGCATACGAGCCATCAACGTGTTCGGTAATGCCTAATCCCCAAAAGATCATCGATCGCTTGAGTGCGTATTCACGTGCGACTTTGGGAATGAGTTTGCTTAGGCTTTCATAGCCTTCAATGCTCTCAAAATACTTTGGATTGGCATAAGGATCGTTTAGGATTTTTGCTTTAAATGCTTCAAACCCTTTGGTGCGATCGACTAGAAAATGCTCATTGTAAAGCTCTTCGGTGATGATAACGTACGCCAACATATTTAAAACAAGCAAATTGGCTTCATGCGGCATGATGCCTTTGTATTTGGCAAAGCGGTGCAGGGTGATTTCGCGCACATCAAAAACGGCTAGATTATCGTGTTTGCTCGCCATATCAACGATGCGGTTGGAAATGATGGGGTGTGCTTCGGTCGTGTTGGAACCAAAAACGATCATAAATTCCGCATTATAGATGTCATTGTACGGATTGGTCGCCGCACCTTCACCGATGGTGGTGCGCATGCCTTTAAGGCTCGGAGAGTGGCAAATGCGTGCGCAATTATCGACGTGGGGGGAGTTTAGCGTATGACGGGTAAATTTTTGAAGCAGGTACGAACTTTCACATGAGGTTCGCGCTCCTCCGATGGAGCAGACACTGGTTCGTCCGTATTTTGCTTGAATCTCTTGAAGTTTCATCGCTGCTGCTGTGGTGGCTGCATCTAAAGTCGTTTCAACCCATGTCTCGTCCAACTCGTTTACATGTAAAGCGATTGCTTCGTAAATTTTAGGGTTTTGAGCCAAGAAACGCTTGCGAATGCGTGGGATTCTGAGACGATCAGGGGCATCCACAAACGCAAAACCGTATTTGCCTTTGACACACAGATTGCCCTCAGAGACCACACCTTCAGGGTGGGCAAAAATGCTTTGAATTTTATTGTCTTTAACATTCGCAGCAATGTCGCACCCCACACCACAATAGGTACAAACACTGTCTATGACTTCAACGTGTTCCATGTTTATTCACCTTTGGTATAGAAAAAGTCTCCATGAACAGACTCATTTTTGATCTTTTTAATGGCACTGGCTTTGAGCGCATCGTAACGTGTGACATCTATTTTTTGCTCGCTCATCAGCGCCTCTTTGTCTTTGCCAAGCACTTCAGCATTTAGCACTTCACACTCTTTTTTGGTCAATCTTTTTTTTAAAAGCAGTGCCAACTCTTCATCACTTTTGGTCAATGCTCTTTTGTCGCCCATTACCATCACGATGATTTTTCTAGCTTCTAATTCGTTTAATTTCATGCCAGCTCCACTGAGTAATTGCGCGTATTATAGCCTAACGAAACTTTTGCTATACTCTAAGCCATGGAAAAACATACACTCAACTCACATTACGATGTTATCATTGTAGGGTCAGGGCCAGCAGGACTTGGTGCGGCGTTTAAGCTTGCGGAAAACTCCACGCTTTCCATTTTGTTGATTGAAAAAAAGAAGATAAGCTCAGGCGGACTTCGCAACGATTGTAAGCAAAACTACACCTATCCTGTGGGTTTTCCCTGTGAGCATTGGAGTAAAGAAGAGGCTGATGCGCTGCTCATCGAGGTTGCAACACATCTTCATCCGAAAATCGAGCCTAAAATCAATCTTGAAAAATACATCAACCGTGCGAAAAAGATAGGCGTTGAGATTCTAAGCATCGACCAAGCCCACGTGGGAACCGACAAATCTTCCGCGCTTATTGGGGATTTGATCGAGAAGCTCAAATCTTTACATGTAAGCATTGCGCTCAAAACCGAAGTGAAAGAAGTGAGCGAAAAACGCAAGCACATTACCTTAGAAGATGGGACGAATATTGGGTTTGATACACTGATTTTAGCCCCAGGCAGAGCCGATTATGATTGGTTGCAAGCGCAAATGGACAGGCTTGGCATTGTGTATCATGACAACATTGTAGACATTGGTGTGCGGATTGAGACGAGGGAAGAGAATTATCCTATTGTGCGGGATTACTATGACCCTAAGATTTTGTTTCCCAAAAAAGTACGTACCTTTTGCACCAACTCAGGGTGTGCCCACATCGTGCGTGAAAAATATAAAGGCTACTACTCGATCAATGGACACTCCCTCTCCCGTGAGAATGAGCGCAATAACTTAGTCAATTTTGCGATGCTTAAAACCATTCGTTTAACCGAGCCTGTGGTGAGTGGTCAGCAGTTTGGAAAGATACTCGGTGAGATGGTAATGCAACTCAGCGGAGGTTCTGTCATCATGCAACGGGTGGGGGATTTTCGTATGGGCGTGCGCTCAAAGATGGAGACGTTTAACAACGACTTGTACGACTTTGAACCCACACTAAACAGTGCCGTAGCAGGGGATTTGTCCTTGTGTATGCCCGCAAAAATCTTGCGAGACATCTGGAAATCTCTCAAGATGCTAGACACCATCATCCCTGGTGTTCTTCACCCGTCCACCATCATCTATTACCCCGAAATCAAAACCTACTCCAATAAACCCGAATTTATCGATAAACACTTTTGTGTGAAAGAGGGCTACTACATCATCGGAGACGGCGCAGGAACAAGTAGAGGCATCACCGCAGCGTGGGCATCGGGAATTCGTGCGGCACAAGGTATCTTAAAGGAGAGGACATGAAGCTCCACAATCTTTACATATAAAAAATTTTAGGGGTTAGATTTTTTGCCAAAAATTAAAAGTTTGTCTTTGGATTTTGTGCACTGTTTATTGTATAAATCCATCTTTCCAACTAATCTCTTATGTGAAGTCTACACCTTTTTGGTTGGCTTTTTAGTCATAATGCGTCCACATCCTTAGAACTCTAATAATTTTTTCTTCTTCCAATACTTCGTAAATGAGTCTGTGTTGTTTATTTATTCTTCGTGATATTTTACCTGTTTCGTGATATTTTACCTGTTAGGTTGTGTGATAGATATTCAAATGCTGGAGGATATTGAAGAGGGTCGTTTTCTATGAGGTGTAAAAGTTCCATAATCTTTGGTTTCAAGCCACTTGATTGATGCTTCTTAGCATCTTTTTTGGCTGGAGGAGAGAAAAGCAGTTGGTACAGCATTACCAGTCTAATTTATCGATGGTGACAAAGTTTTGATGGGGTTCGTTAGAAGCATCTATAATACTTTGCTCCATTCCTTCTATACTTCGTAAATACTCATCATCATTTTTAAATTCTGCTTGGTCTAAAATTGTCACTTCATTTTTTGAAAAATGGTTTAAGAGCCAAAAAAACTTTTCACTAACTTTATCGTCAATTTTCAAAGTTATCGTTTGCATCAAAAGCTCCTTTTAAATTGTTACCTTTGTATTATAGCATATCCGCTTCATCCAAATGCTTTACATGTAAAGCACAAAAAAAGGCAACACAATCCATGGCTAAGATAGTTTTTACTATGATTATGGAAAATTCAGGAGCAAACAATGATTATCTACATTCACGGATTTGGCTCGAGTGGCGAGGCGAGTAAGGCGAAACTGCTTCGTGCGTATTGCCACGAAAATAACATCTCCTTCATTGCGCCCTCTTTGCCGACGATTCCTGATCTTGCGATTAACACGCTGAGTGAACTGATCGAATCGTATCAAGAGCCAGTCTATCTGATGGGCTCTTCTTTGGGTGGGTATTATGCGCTTTATTTGAGTGACAAGTATGACCTTAAAGCCGTGCTGATCAATCCTGCGGTGAATGCCCCCGAGACACTGGAGCAAGCCCTTGGGCATGGAGTCAATTACTACGATAATAGCGCGTATGAGTGGAATGCGTCGCATCTTGAGATGTTGGAGAGCTATGAGATTGAAGAGCCCAATCTTGAGAATCTCTTTGTCTTGCTCCAAAAAGGCGATGAGGTCTTAGACTATGAAGAGGCGCTTGATGTTTTAGAAGGTGCGAAAATGATCGTCGAAGAGGGTGGCAATCACAGCTTTGAAGGGCTGGATCGCCACATAAGTACTATTCAGCGTTTTTTCGGCGTCGCTTTAAAATTGTAATATTATTGAGCATTTTAACCGCAAAAAGCGTTAAAATCGTTCCGATGATGATGAAAAAGTCTACTTTTTCGCCTAAGAAAATGGCGCTCAGTCCAATGGCGGAAAACGGTACCAAAAAGACGAACGAACTCACCTCGGCTGCACCTAATTTTTCAATGCCTAAAAAGAAAATGGTATTGGCAAAGGTGGAAGCAGCGAGGGAAATCAACAGGATGTTCATCCAAAAAATGCCATCAAACGTCGAAAAAGGCATCGCGCTGATGTCTACAAACAAAACCCAATCCAACACAACGGACATGATGTACATGTAAAAAGTAAACACTATCGGCGAAATCTTCGTTGATTTGGAGCTGATAATCGTCAAAATCGCCCATAAAAGTGCCGCAAGGAAAAAATAGAGATTTTGAATCAGCAAAATATGAGCAAGATCAAACGTCCAAATATGAAGCATCGTCAAAACACCCACAGCTCCCAAACCAAGGGCAAACAGGTCTTTAGAACTCACCTTTTTAACGCCCATCAAAGCAAGTAACACAAAGGTCAAAATGGGAATCATCGTCGTCACCATCGCCCCACCCAAAGAGGCGGTACCGAACTTGGTTCCAAGATAATAATATTTGTTGTAAAAGATCAACGCAAGGGCTACCAAGACCACCAATCCAAAGCTTTTGAGGTCAATTTTAAACGAATGTTTCAGCCAAATAATAATAGGAACCATCGTAATGGCGGTGATGCCAAAGCGCAATAAGATCATCTCATACGCACTGATATAATGCCCTAAAACTTTCACATTAACCCACGAACCACCCCACGCGAGCATCGCGACGAAAAGTAAAAAAAAGAAAAGATTTTTATGTGTCATATCCAACTCCTTGGCGCAAAGTCTACTCTTTTTGAGGTTAGGTGTATAGAATAAAATTGCTTTTTTGAAGCAGTGTTTTGGGCGAATAGCCGTAAATTTTGCGAAACGAGCGGATGAAATGCGACTGATCGCTAAACCCAGCGTGCAGTCCTGCAAGGCTTAAGGATTCGCCTTCAAGCACGAGCGTTTTGGCTTTGCAAATGCGCTCCGCGATGATGTATTGGTGTGGGGTAAGACCTGTGTGATGGGTAAAAAGCCTGAGAAAATGGTACTTACTCACCTTCGCCGTGATGGCAAGCGCGTCTAGACTCATGTCGGAAGCGATGTTGTCGTGAATGTACTCCAGTACGAGAGACATCGCTTGGGAATCATTACATGTAAACGGATAAGGCGTAGCGTGATGCGCGAAATGCGCGATGAGATAGGAGAGGGCGTCGATGAGTTTGGACTCCACAAGCATCGTCGCTTCATTGGTATAAACGGCTTGAAAAAAGAGGAATAGCCGAGCATAGAGTTCATCATCTTGGATGATGTGTTGCTCAAAAATCGGCATTTTTTTCTCGCCGTACATCTGCTCATACAGGCTACTTAAAAGCTCCACATTGGGATAAAAATTGGTGTACTGCCACGCATGAGACTCCCCACCGTGAATTTCGCCAGGGTTAATGATGCGCGCTGAACGCTCATAGGCTTGGGTGATTTTATGCTCATGCAGTGAGGTAAACATGCCTTGGTGCGTTAGCCCAATCGTGTAAGTGTCATGAAAATGGCAGGAAAAATTACTGGTCGAATCGGCGATATTTTCAAACGCCGTGTCGTTTAGTAATGTGGAATTCATAGCAAAACTCTGTTTTTAATAGCGTGTAAATTTCACCGCTTGCGCTTTGCCTTCGATGCCGCTCACGCGATTCCACGAGGTGCCAAGTTTGGTGTAACGCACAAAAATGAGCGCGTCTGCACCCTTTTTCACGGCTTCCTCTTTGAGCTTTGTTTCCGCTTCCGCTTGGGTCGGCTCTTCGCCCCATGGGTTCAGTTTGGTAAGCGTCACACTGACTTCACCAAGGCTAGAATAAGGGCGATCGGTAATGTCAAGATCGTACATCAAAACCGTATTGGGCAGGGCAATTTTAACGTCAGTAACCGTAGGTGTGGGAGTTTCAGGCGCTTTTTGACTCCAAAAATTATAGTTAAAACTCATGCTACAGCCTGAAAAAAATGCGACACTCATCACGATGACCAACCACTGTTTCATCCTTCACTCCTTAAAAATCATACGACAGTCTAGCAAAACTGTGTTAATGTTTTACATGTAAGCTTTTGATCTTCCATAAAATAATCACACGCACTAAAAAAACACCACTCAAAAGACCATAACACAGACTTATTCCAAGAATAAACCACAGCTCAGAAACCACGGGTAATTGACGAGCAAGCATGACTCCTACAGCAAATTTCAACCCAAAAAGAACCATCATCCAACCCAACCAAAGCCAACTCCCTTTGATCGCAAAGGCATTGTGCTCTTTCATATAAACAGCATTGTAAAAAGCTCTTATGCGAATGCCAAGTGCCATCACCATCATCATCCCAAGACTCCATGCAACCACACCCATACTCATGCCAAAGGCTGATACAACGCCATAAATAGAAAAAAGCACCATCATAAGAGGAAGTATCAATGCCCTAACATAGGGAACAATACGATCACGACTCTGCATCCACCCCAGTCCTAGCAGGAGCACAAAAAGCAGATAAACCCACACCGGTGTTCGCTCCAAAATTACTATCAACATTCATACTCCTTTTTGTATAACCTATCAGCCATTTTATCCTATAATCATACTCTGATAAGGAGTTACTATGCAAAACGTGATTCTAGCGATTGCCAAACAGGCGATCCAAGACGGCTTTGAACACGCGTCCACGATCGATACAAACGCACTTCTCACAGAGTACCCCGAATTTTCCAAACCCAAAGCAACCTTTGTAACGCTCACGCTTGATGGTCAACTTCGTGGCTGCATCGGCTCACTCATCGCGCATCGTCCTCTTTTAGACGACCTGATCCACAATGCCAAAGCCGCGGCGTTTGATGACCCCCGTTTTTATCCGCTGAGCCTCGAAGAGTTTTTACATGTAAACATTGAAGTCTCGCTTTTGAGTGAGCCTGAAGTCGTTGAATACCGCGATATTGACGATCTAAAATCCAAAATTACCGCTGGAATGGATGGCATCATCCTTCAAAAAGGAGGGCGCAAAGCGACCTTTTTACCCCAAGTGTGGGAGCAACTGCCCACCTTTGAGCTTTTTTTCTCGCACCTGTGCCAAAAAGCAGGACTGGACGCACACTGTTTGGAAAATCATCCCGATATATCGCGCTACAGGGTTGAGAAAGTCAAATAATGCACTACTTTAAAGAAGAAGGCTCACGTCTGGTTTGCTTGCTCTGCGCGCACTATTGCCACCTCAAAGAGGGACAAACGGGAATATGCGGTGTCAATAAAAACGTGGATGGCACCATCCAAAACCTCGTGTACGGCTACCCTGTAGCATTACATGTAGACCCTGTGGAGAAAAAGCCACTCTACCATTTTTTACCCGACACCAGAGCCCTTTCACTGGGAACCATCGGCTGTAACTTCACCTGTCCGTTTTGCCAAAACTGGAGCATTTCCCAAGAAAAATCCTTACATGTAAAAGAGTTTATCGCACCCGAACAGATTATCGAGATGGCACTCAAATACGAATGCGCCTCCATCGCCTACACCTACAATGAACCGACCATTTTTTATCCATACGCCCATGACATCGCTCTTTTGGCGCATGAGAGAGGTATTAAAAACATCTTCGTTACCAACGGTTTTGAATCCTCTGAAGTCATCGACGATATGAAAGGCATCATTGACGCAGCCAATGTTGATCTCAAATCCTTCAGTCACGGCTACTACAAAAAAGAGCTTGGTGGTGGGCTTGAAACCGTTTTGGAGAACCTCAAACATTTCAAACGAAACGGCATTTGGGTCGAAGTGACCACGCTGATCGTTCCTACCAAAAACGACTCAGACGCTGAACTAACCTCTATCGCATCGTTTATTGCCAAAGAGCTTGGCGTTGAAACACCATGGCATATTAGCGCTTTTCATCCCGATTACCACGAGCAAGGGCTTCTTGCAACCTCCATCGAAACACTCAAACGCGCCGAAACCCTTGGTAAAACAGCAGGGCTCAAACACATCTACATCGGAAATGTCGAACTTGAAAACCCCACGAGGTGCGTTACATGTAACGCTGTTTTAATAGAGCGCAAACGCTTTGAAGTGATGGAAAACCATCTGATCGATGGCGGATGCTGTCCTACATGTAAAACCAAACTCGCAGGAGTTTTTGATGAATAAACACCGTAAATCAGCCGTCGCAGGCATGTTTTATCCCGATAATTGCGCTGAGATCAAGCACTTTATCGACCATTTTACCAAAGCGATGCCACCGTTGGAACTGGAACTCATGCCTCGCGCACTCATCGTGCCTCACGCAGGTTACATTTACAGCGGCTACACCGCCAATCTTGCATACCATTACACGGCTTCAAAATGCGCCGATATAAAGCGTGTGGTCGTCCTAGGTCCTAGTCATCGCATCTATGTCGCGGGTGCTTCCATCGCCTTGTTTGAGAGCTACCACACGCCATGCGGTGACATCGAAATCGACCTCGAATGCAGCCATGCGCTTGCAAAACAGTTTGCTTTTTTAAACTTCAATCCGCTCGCACACGAAGAGCACTCCACTGAAGTGCAAATGCCTTTCATTCGCCACTACTTTAAACACGCCAAGGTCGTTGAAATCGTCTATGGCGACATCACCCATGGTGAGCTCTCTTCATTGATCGACGACGTGCTAAGCGATGAGAAAACGCTTCTGGTCATCAGCACCGATCTGAGCCATTTTTACACCGAAGAAGAGGCGAACAAACGTGACAATCTCTGCATCGATGCCATCTCCCATCTCGATCTTCA
>DBTO01000287.1:0-7968 GCA_002307095.1 Sulfurospirillum sp. UBA1314 | reverse complement strand
CAAAGCGCACTTACACACCATTTTCAAGCCCATTTTTTAGACTACCGCACCAGTTTTGCGCGCAGCAACGATGCGAGTCGTGTGGTGGGTTATGCCTCGTTTGTGCTGGGATAAGGTTAATTGCGTGCGTTAATTTTCTTCCTCAACTGCCTGTGTTATACTTTTGCATTCTCACTCAAAGGCTATTAATGCAACCCAAAAAAGATTATTTTCATGAAAAATCAAAACAGTATGAAAACGAAGCGGCACGAACGAACAATGTTAAGAACATTGGTGAAGCTATTTTAGAGAGACTCGCGTATGATAAAACAACAACCCATGTGATGGATTTTGGCTCAGGCACAGGGCTTTTGACCGAACAGATCGCTCCCTTTGTGCGCAAAATGACAACCATTGATATTTCTCCTTCGATGAATGAAGCGCTTCGTGCCAAAAAAGAGCAATTGGGGTGCGAACTCAACATGTTAGAGCTTGACTTGGTCAGCAGTGAACTGGATGAGAACTTTGATGGTATCATCTCTTCGATGACGATTCACCATGTTGAAGATGTGCAGGCTCTTTTTCACAAATTTTACCGCTTGCTCAACAGCGGAGGCACCATCGCACTGGCAGATTTGGACAAGGAAGATGGCACGTTTCATACCGAAGATATGGGTGTGTTTCACTTTGGCTTTGAGCAAAAAGAGTTTGCCACATTAGCACAAAAAGCAGGCTTTAAAGACGTCGCCATCGAAATCGTCAGCGTGGCGAAAAAGCCTTACGGGGATTACCCCATCTTTTTATTGACAGGGCACAAACGCTAGGGATATGTAAGTGAAAATCTTTACATGTAAAACATTTTTCTAAACAATCGGCACGTAAATCTCAGTCCGCAAGTTCGCAGGTTTCGTGCGTCTAGGATCTTTGTTGAGGTACTTCTCAAACAAAGGTGCGTCACGAAGTCCAACACCTTCACTCACCACCCAATCCATAATCTGAGCATAGGTCACTTTTAGATTTTCATACGCCCCTTTGTGCAAAAACACCGCACATTTTCCGCCCTCAAGCACCTTTTTAAAGACTTCACCTTTGAGCTCGATACTCTCATCTTCACACGTAATGCACGCATCGTAACGCAGTAAATTTTGCTCATACGCAAACGCCATCAAGACACTCCACGCCGAATAAAACAACCGCACCCGAGCGATAAAATCGCCGATGTTTTCTCCCTAACGGCTTTAAAAATGCAATGAAAATGGTACTTTGAAAACCCAGCCACTTTGGCTAACTCTTCAAGGTTAAGCTCTCTGTCGGCGTTTTGTTCGATGTAAAAAACAACTTTATACACCAAACGAACGTAATCCTCACGAGTACTCTCTTTCATCACACCTCTTTTTGCTTTGCGCTTTGGGTATTGTAGAAACATCAGAGGAATAAAACTACTCCGATATTGCTAAGTTTACTTTTTGTACTGCTACCTAATTATTGATTTTTTCAATGGTATATTGAAAAGATTTTTTAGCAGGCTTTGAAAACCATGCAAGTTGGTTTAAAATAACTGGTTCAGAATTTTCTGCTTTAATCGTAAAACGATATACATAAAATGAGGCTTTCTCGGCGTATAACCAAGGTGTTGATGTTAAACTTGCTTCAATTGGAGCAAGTGAGCCTGACCATATACCATTCTTTATCTTAGGATCGGTATCTTTCAAAATCATTTTTTCTACATACGTTGGTGCAATTTCATCAATTTGAATAAATTCAATTTTGTTATATTTTTTTATTTTCAATGAAAATTGCCATGTTAAAAGAGCTTTTTTTGAATCTTCTTGTGAAGGTTCAACGCTAAACCCCGTTACCTCTATTTTATAATTATCATTTTCTGCAGGAACCACTCCAGCTTCAGTAATAGGAAACGAAAGTATTTGATTGTTTGCTACAGGATAAGAAACATCAAAAACTTTATATCCCATATAAGTTTTCTGTGTAGCAGCTCCGCATCCTGCCAAAAATAAAATTAACACAAAATAAACTATACTTTTTTTCATCTCTTCCCCTCAATATGCTCAATCAACTCTTCAATCACATCGCTATAATCCTGCGCATTTCCACTCGCTTTGGCGGCAAGTATAGCGCCTTCAACGGTTGAGGTAATGAAGAGTGCCAATTTCGTTGTGTCGCACGGTTTCATTTCTCCTACCTCAATCGCTTTATCCAAAATAGCTTTGATATTCGCGCGAAAAGCGCCATAGATGGACTTCATCAGCGTATTAAAATCTTCATCGATGTTGGACATCTCTTGGACAACGTTGGCGATGGGGCATCCACGTTTGAAGTCTCGAACAGAAGTGTCGCGCAAGCGTGTGTAGAATTCTTCGAGAAAACCACTCGTGTAGGTTTCGACATAGCTGTACTTTTCCAAATTTTTTTTGAGTATGGTCTCTTCGATGGAGGCAAGTGCCATCTCTTTTTTATTGGCGAAGAAATGGTACATGGAACCTTTGTGCACGCCTGCTTTGGCTAAGATGTCGGAGAGTGCTGCACCTTGATAGCCATGTGAAAAGACCTCGTCAAATGTTGCATGAATCAGTTTATCACGTGTATTTTCCATTTATAGTTCCTTTATGATTAGATTGATTATACCACATTTTTCGCCCACTTGACTAATCGGTCAATTTTGGTTAAACTTCTGCTTGACCAAACAGTCAAGGAGGTTTTATGAAACGAGCTCTCATCGTTGTCGATGTCCAAAATGAATATTTTGAAGGTGGCGCATTGCCCATTAGCTATCCACCGAACAGTTTTGAGCAGATCAAAAAAGCGATTGAAGAGGCTCAAAAAGCAAGCGTTATGATTGTTTTTGTACAACATACCAGCCTCAAAGAAAAGGCAGGGGCTTTTGTACGCGAAAGTCATTTGTGGGAATTTCACGATGAGATCAAAGTTCTAAAACCTGATCTTTATATCGAAAAAAACCATGCAAGTTCATTCATAGGAACAGACCTAAACTGGAGACTGAGAACTCTTGGTGTCGATACCATTACCGTCATAGGTTATATGACTCAAAACTGTTGTGATGCCACAGCACGCGATGCTTCACAGTTGGGCTTTAATGTCGAGTTCTTAAGCGATGCCAATGGCACACTGGCTTTTAAAAACGATGCAGGAGAAGTAAGTGCTGAAGAGTTACACCGATCATTTTTGGTCGCTCAAGCATTTGGATTTAGTCGCGTTTTAACGCTCAATGAATGGGTACCATTACTTAAAAAAAAGAATTTAGGATGAAACTTTCACTTCAAAATAAAATCGCTATTGTTACTGGAGGTGGGACAGGTATAGGACGTGCCACCAGCCTATTATTAGCACAAGAAGGAGTATCTGTTGTTATTGCTTACTCATGCAGTCAGCAAGATGCCCAAGAGACAGTAAAAACTATTCTAGATGAAGGAGGAAAAGCCATCGCGCTACAGGTAGATATTGCGAATGAACAATCAGTACAAGCAATGGTTTTAAACACCGTAAAAAGCTTTGGCGGAATTGATTATTTAGTTAATAATGCGGGAATTACGCATCAATTAAAGTTTGACGTATTAGATGATATAACGAGTGAAATCTGGGATAAACTACTTGCTGTAAATGTAAAAGGTACGTTTAATTGTTGTCGTGCAGCTGCACCTTATCTTCGTATTCATTCTGGAGCAGCCATTGTTAATGTCGGGAGTATCGCAGGAGAAACTGGCTATGGATCATCGCTACCCTATGCCGTATCAAAGTCTGCTGTCCATGGAATGACTCGCGCACTTGCTAAAGCCTTAGCGCCAGCTATTCGTGTAAATTGTATTGCACCAGGGGCTGTCAAAACACGATGGTGGGAAGGAAATGAAGATAAGATGAACGCACTTTCTGGGCATTTACCTTTACAGCGTATCTCTACGCCAGAAGACATTGCTCAGTTGATTTTGATGCTTTTGACTGCCGATTCTATCACTGGACAAGTCATACGAGCAGAAAATGGTCAGACACTATAAATTTTTTTACATAGATTTTAATGAATTACATTACTTTTAAAGGAAAAATCATGCCATTAATTACTACCATCAAACCCGAAAACGCCACAGGTGAGCTCGCTGAGCTTTATGGAAAAATCGAAGCCATGCGAGGACGCGTGAGCAATTCAGCACAAATCTTTAGCGCAAGCCCTGAGCTCATCAAACAACAAATGGCATTTATCGAATACTACATGGTCAAACAAAAAGCCCTCTCGATGCCGTTGCTTGCCTCTATTCGTATGCTTATTTCCGACAAAAACAGCTGCAGTTATTGTGTCGATATGAACGCTTCCATTCTTATCAATATGATGGGATGGACACCCAAAGAGGTCGAAGCGATGCGCGCCAATCCAAACGATGCTAAACTGGATGCTAAAGAAAAAGCGATGCTTCTCTTTGTCCTCAAAGCAGTGCGAACACCTCACGACGTTGAAGCCAAAGATATCCAAGCCTTGCGTGATCTTGGCTACGCCGATGGAGAAATCCTTGATGCGACCAATCACGGTGCTCGCATGACTGCCATCGACATTATCTTTGATGCGTTCAAAATTGAGAAAGATTTTTAGTCACTTTTGCCTTAAAAGTAACGGCTAATTCAGGTATAATTCGCCTAATTCTTTTAAGGCACTTTTTTTATGATTAATAACGAAATTTTTTATCTTTTTGCCATCATTTCCGTTGGCTACATCTTAGGCAATATTAAAATCAGAGGCTTCTCGCTTGATGTCACCGCTATGCTGATCGTTGCGCTCATCGCGGGGCATTTTGGTATGGTCATCTCTGATGCGTTTCAGTACTTTGGCTTGGCGATTTTTATCTATGCGGTTGGGCTTCAATCGGGTCCTGGTTTTTTTGACACGATTAAAAATGAAGGTCTCAAACTCAACCTTATTGCGACAGCACTTTTGCTTCTTCTTTTTGTGATTATTTTTGGATTTGGCTACTTTTACGATCTCCCTAAAACGATTGTCGATGGTATTTTTACAGGAGCACTGACCTCTGTTCCAGCCCTCGCAGCAGCCCTTGAGATCAAACATACGCCTACCATTTCGGTTATCTTTGGTTTGGTTTATCCCTTTGGCATTGTGGCAACGGTATTGTTGATTCGTGTGCTTCCTGTGCTGTTTCGTGTGGATATCGACAAGGAGGTTGAGGCGTATGAAGCAGCGCAAAAAAGCCGTTTTCCAGATATTTTGACCCGCAATTTTCGCATCACCAATGAAAATTTTAGAAACACGCAGATCAAAAAATCAAAAATCGAGAGCATGACGTCGACGGTGATTGAGCGAATGACGTTGGATGGAAAAGTCGATCAAACGAGTGATGATGTTTCGCTTAGTTTTAGCGATGTTATCAGAGTAGCAGGTACGGAAGAGCAACTGGCTAATTTGAGCATTATTTTAGGTGAAGAGATTGGTGAAGAGCATGAGTTTCAAGACAATATGTCTGTTTTTAGGCTTTTGACCACCAATAAAGAGATCGTCGGTAAAAAAATCGGCATGATCAAAGAGCTCAAATCCTTGCGCGCCATCATTACCAAAGTCAGACGAGCGGGTATTGATATTCCTGCGTATCCTGATTTGACCTTACGCCTTGGCGATAAACTCTATGTCGTTGCACCTGAAATGTACACCGAAAAAGTGATAAAACTGATCGGTAATGACCTTTTGAAATACCCTGCTGCGGACTTTTTGCCTATATCACTCGGTGTTGTTTTTGGTATTTTGCTCGGAAGCATTCCACTTTATATCCCCGGAGTTGGTGACATCAAACTCAGCTTTGTAGGTGGCATCTTGATTACTGCGCTTATTTTAGGGCGTCTTGGACGTGTGGGACCGATTGTTTGGAACCTTTCACCGCACTCAACCACACTTTTAAAAACCCTTGGTCAGCTCATTTTTATCGCCACACTGGGTACCAATGCAGGCAAATACCTTGTCGAATCGCTCGAAAATAATGGGATTTTACCGATCGTCATTGCCCTTGGTGCGTTGCTACTTTCCATGAGCTTGATCGCGTTTACATGTAAAACCATTTTGAAGATGAACTTTATCGATATTTTAGGCGTTCTCTCCGGTGCGATGACCTCCACACCTTCGTTAACCATGGCAAATAATATGACCAAAACCGACTACCCTTCCATCGCGTATGCCGCTGTTTACCCGCTGGGGTTGGTGCTTGTTATCGTCCTTGCGCAACTGGGTATGAAGATCATGTAACATGCAGATGAACATTCTGACGCATAACCATTGGCTGAACCATTATGTTTTAAACAAAGAGTTTAGCCTGCTTGCTGGGATTTCATCCAATGCCTATCGTTACTGGAAAAATGGGGAAGCCGCTAAGTTTGATGATGCGCGTGTCGTTTTTTTACGCAAAGAGAGCATCCTTCCTAAGTACAAAGAGATTGTGAAACAGTGCACAAACCTCACAGGAATGGTACAGTCCCAAGCCTTTTGCAAATACACAGGGCTTGCGCCTTCTCACCTCATAGAACACAACAACTCCTGCATCTACAAAGCCTTAGAGATCATCGATGTCTGCGATGTCAAACTGGTCAATCTCCAAAAATTTTACGATGATTTGGGGCTAAGCTACAACTACCACATCTACATCGAAAAGTGTAAATATTTTGGACCTTCTCCTTTTGAAAGAAAGATCAACCTTTCCAATGGAATTTGTGTGGGGTATTATTAATATACAACGCGAAAGTCACACATCTTTGTTATAATCTTCGTCATATAACCCAAAGGAGACACGATGTTTGGCGGTAAGCGTATTTCAGAACTAGAGAGTGAAAATCAAGCACTCAAAGACGAACTTCAAAAAATCAAAGCATCTCATGAGCAACTCCAAAATGTCAATCAACACATGGAACAAGAGGCAAAAGAGGCTTCCAAAGACCAAACTAAAGAGGAACTTCTGACGATTCTTCTTGCAAGTTACGAAGATGGTATGAATTTTTTACAAAATACCGTCGAAGAGAGCCTGACCATGCTCAACGAGATCAACACACTCAATGATGCGTCCATGAAAGAGGGTCAAAATGTTGAAACCCAGACCAAAGATATCTCTGCATCGCTCGAAAAGGTTCAAGAATTGACCCAAAAATTTACCCACGATGTCGAAAACCTCTCCAGCAGTGTTTCTGCCATCAGTGACATTATTAATCTCATCAAAGATATTTCCGACCAAACCAATCTTTTAGCGCTCAACGCTGCCATTGAAGCGGCGCGCGCAGGGGAACATGGACGTGGTTTTGCCGTTGTGGCGGATGAGGTGCGCAAATTGGCTGAGCGTACTCAAAAAGCAACACTCGAAGTCGAGTCTAACATCAGTGTTTTGAAACAAAACACCAACTCCATGGCAGACACCAGCGAGACATTCCAAAGTGAATCCAAAGCTTCGATGAAAATATTGGACGATTTTTATACTCAAATTAATACGATGCTGAAAAATTCGGTCAGCATTACCAACAAATGCGACAATGTTACCAATGAAATCTCCGTCAGCAATGGTAAAATTGACCACATTATGCTCAAACTCAAAGGCTACAATGCCGCCCTCGGTCGCAAAAATGTCGACATCTTAGGGCACACCGCATGCCGTTTTGGAAAATGGTTCTCGGGTATTAGCCAAAGACTCAGCCAAACGGTTGTGAACGAAGTGAGTGAACATCATGTAAAAGTTCATGAAGGTCTTAAAAAAGCCATTGATATTTTCAGTAACAATGGCAATTTAAACGAAGGCGTGGCAACATTCCGTACGGTCGAAAATTCGAGTAAAGTCGGCTTTGAGAAACTCATCGAGGGATTTAAAGCCATTCGTAAATCGTAAGAAAAAAAGGATTAATGGTTTACATGTAAAGCCATTAATCCTCAAATAAGCACAAAATCGTTATACTTCCAGTCCTATCAAAATGGGCAGATGGGAGAGTGGT
>DBTO01000146.1 GCA_002307095.1 Sulfurospirillum sp. UBA1314 | reverse complement strand
AGCTCTATTCGCAAGAGATTTACACCGCAGAGTTGGAACTCATCAATGCGCTACGTATCAAAAGTGACAGCATGGTGCAGAGCATCACCCAAAAGCTTAAACTTTTAGGGGTCGATGAAAAGACCATCGCGAAGATTATCAGTGAAAAAAATGTGCCCGAAAACATTACCATCGTTTCGCCGTACAGCGGCATCGTAACGGTAAAAGCGGTCAATCAAGGCGCATTCGTTCCCAAAGGAACCAAACTCTACGAGATCAGCGACTACACAAACTTATGGCTCATCGTCAAAGTGTATGAAAAAGACCTTGATTTTGTGAAAAGTACCCAAACTGCCGACATCTTTTTTGATATGAGTGCAAAACCCTACAAAGCCAAAATCGATTTTATCTACCCGAAAGTTGATCCGCAAACGAAAAGTGTGGATGTGCGTTTGGTGATTGAAAACAAAGACCTTGAAATCTACGAAAACGCATTTGCAAAAGCACGTTTTGGAACAGCCAAACGTGAGTATTTAGCCCTTCCAAAAAGTGCTGTGATGACGAAAGGTGCGAAGACGAGCGTGTTTGTCAAAGGCGAATTTGAAGGCGAATACGAACCACGCGAGATCGAAGCAAAACGATTGAATAACGATACTTACGAGATTATCTCAGGGCTCAAAGAGGGCGATGTGGTTGTTTCAAATGCGCTCTTTATGTTTGACGCCGATGCACAAAACAATGGAGGGGCAATGCAATGATCGAAAGCATCATTGAAAAAAGCGTCAAAAACAAGGCGCTTCTTCTGCTAACCTTGCTCATTGCGGCGTTTTTGTCGTTTTGGGCGATTCGGCAGACGCCATTGGACGCATTGCCAGACCTCACACCACCGCAAGTCATCGTCAATGTTAAGTATTTGGGGCAGTCACCCAAAATCATCGAAGATCAGATCATTTATGAGCTGACCAACGCGCTTTTGGCGACAGCCAAAACCAAAACAGTGCGCGCGTTTACCTCGTATGAAAATGCCATCGTTTACATCATCTTTGAAGAGGGGACTGACCTTTACTGGGCGCGAGATAGGGTCAATGAAGTCATCCAAAATGTCTCTAAAAATGCACCCAAAAACGCAACCATCAAGCTAGGACCCGATGCAACGGGCATTGGTTGGGCGTTTGAGTATGCGCTAACGTCTCAAAATCGCAGTCTTGATGAGCTTCGTAGCATTCAAGATTATCTTTATCGCTACGCACTTTTGGGTGTTGAAGGGGTCAGCGAGGTTGCTAGTGTGGGTGGTTATGTCAAAGACTATGAAATTACATTGCACCAAGATGCACTCTACAAATATGACCTAAGCATCGACGATCTGATGAATGCACTTTCCAAAAACAACAATGACCTCGGCGGTCGAGTCGTGCTTGAAAATGGGTTTGAGCAGATCGTTCAAGCCAGAGGTTTTGCGCGCTCTTTGGACGAGATAGCAGGCATTACCATTAAAACGGTGAATGGTATTCCTCTGAAACTTTCCGACATTGCGGATGCGCGCATCGTGCCAACGTATCGTAGTGGTATGGCAGAGCTGAACGGCGAGGGTGAAGTCGTTGGCGGTGTTGTTGTGGTGCGTTACAAAGAGAACGCGTACAAGGTTATTCAAGCGGTCAAAGAGAAGCTGGCATTTTTACATGTAAACGATGTGGAAGTGGTCACAACGTACGATAGAAGCGACCTTATCACTAAAGCGATCAATAACCTTAAGCGCGCTCTTTTTGAGGAGAGCATTGTTGTTTTGGCGGTTGTTATGCTCTTTTTGCTTCATTTTAGAAGCGCCTTGGTCGTCATCATCGTTCTACCACTGACCATCGCTTTGACCTTTTTGGCGATGAAGCTTTTTGGGTTGGAGTCGAACATCATGAGTTTGGGTGGCATTGCCATTGCCATTGGTGCGATGGTCGATGCGTGTATCGTGATGATCGAAAACGTGCATAAGAAGCTTTCACACGGCGAGCCTAAAAGCGAAGAGGAGCGCAAAGCCATCATCATCGCTTCGTCCAAACAAGTCGGTCGCCCGATCTTTTTTGCCCTTTTGCTCATCGTGGTCAGTTTCTTACCGATTTTTGCACTCAGCGGTCAAGAAGGAGCGCTCTTTAAGCCGTTGGCGTACACAAAAACCTTTGCGATGCTCATTGGCGCGGTGCTTTCCATCACGCTGGTTCCGCTTTTGATGCTCTTTTTTGTCAAAGGCAAAATCCTTGAAGAACATAAAAATCCGCTCAACCGCTTTTTCATCTGGCTGTATGCGCCACTTTTACGACTGCATATGCGTTTTTGGTACATTGCTATGGTTGCGTTTATCGGTTTTTTGGTACTCGGTTATCACACATTTACGAAACAGCGCTGGGAATTTATGCCACCACTCAATGAGCAGACGTTTATGTATATGCCCGTTACGCCGTTTGGCATCAGCATTGAGATGGCAAAAGAGTACGCGCAAAAAAGCAATGAGGTCATCAAAAGCTTCCCCGAAGTGTTGAGCACATTTGCCAAAGCAGGGCGAGCGGAGAGTGCAACTGACCCCGCACCTCTTTCGATGATCGAGACTATCATCCAACTCAAACCTACAGAGCAATGGCGTGCAGGTATGACGTATGAAAAACTGAGAGATGAGATGAACGAACAGCTTCAAATGACGGGGCTTGTTAACTCGTGGACATACCCGATTCGTGGGCGCATTGATATGCTGATAACTGGCATACGAACACCGCTTGGCATCAAACTTTATGGCGACAATGACCAAGCGCTTGAGGATAGTGCCAATAAAATAGCCAGTGTGCTTGCCAACTATGAGGGAACTAAAAGTGTTTTTGCGGACAAAGCGAACAGCGGTTACTACCTGAATCTAACGCTCAAACCTGAAAATATCGCCGCGTATGGTCTCACGAAAGAAGAGATACTAAACTTCGTGGACAACGCCATTGGCGGCTCAAAAGTGAGCACCTTTTACCAAGACATCGAGCGTTATGCGATCACGTTAAGACTCGAAGAAGAGAGTCGAAAAGACCTTAATGCCATCAGTGAGCTGACCATCAAAACGCCGTATGGTTTTCAACGCCTTGGGCACTTTGTGGAACTCGGTTACGATGTAGGAGCGAGTGAACTCAAGTCTGAGATGGGCAAGAAAGTCAACTACATCTACATCACCATGAAAGAGGGCTTTTCGTCTAAAACGTATAAAGAAGAGGCGAGCAAAATCCTCAAAGAGAGCGTCGAGCTTCCAACAGGTTTTTACATCGGTTGGGCAGGGGAGAGCGAATACTTGGAAAGTGCGATGGAGCGCTTGCAGTTCATTCTTCCGCTCACGCTTTTGGTCACGTTTATGCTCATCTATTTAGGGCTAGGCTCGTTTAAAAATGCGCTTCTGGTCTTTTTGACCTTGCCTCTTGCCGCGGTAGGTGGGTTTTTATATGTGGATTATCTCAATTTCAATCTCTCCATTGCCGTTATTGTAGGCTTCTTGGCACTCATCGGTATCGCGGTGGAGACGGCGATTGTGATGATTATCTACCTTGAAGAAGCGCTTGCAAATGTCAAGCATAAAACCAAAGAGGCGGTACAAGAAGCCATCTTTGAAGGTGCCGTTTTAAGAGTTCGCCCAAAACTGATGACCGTGTTTGCCATCCTTGGAGGACTACTGCCTATCATGTGGTTAAATGGTGTCGGAAGCGAAGTCATGCAACGCATCGCCGCCCCAATGATCGGTGGCGTAGTAAGTTCGGCGATATTGACACTTTTGGTTATTCCTGTTTTGTATTATCGGATGCAGAAAATTGAGAAGTGAGAGAGGTTACATGTAAAGATGTGTTAAATGGCAAAACCACTGCTAATAACACGATGATGACTTCTAGGCGTATATGTTTTGTCATTGAAAAGTTTCCCACATGAATGACATCGCCACTGCCCATTTTTTGCATCTTGTAAACGAATAAGTTTTTTCTCTTTATCATAACAAAGTTGGCAAAATGGTCCATCTTTTTTACTATCTTCTTCTATCGTCCAATAGTAAGGCATTTCAAATTCAAGTTTGGCTTGTAATGCCAATTTTGCTTTAAGTTCTTTTTTCTCGTTTTCACTTTCCAGAAGAGCATCTTTAATATCTGCCATTTGCAGTTTGACATCAGCAAGAGAGGTAATAAGTTCAGCTAGTTTTAAATCAAGCTCTGCTTTTTGCAGAGACCCTGAACTCTCTTTTATAAGTTTTGCAATTTCGATTGCAGTTTTAACACTACCAACCGCAGTGGATATAGTTGCTATATCGAACATAAAAAATCCCCTTTCAAATTTTCGTTAACCCACACTCAATAATCTCTTACATCTTTCAATTATACAAGATTATCTCTAAATTCCCTTTTGACACAAAACAAAAAATACCGTATAATACTAAAAAATATATACGACTAAAAGGAGTGGAGGATGAGTTCGAAAATAACGCTTTACACCGATGTGC
>DBTO01000234.1:1106-6854 GCA_002307095.1 Sulfurospirillum sp. UBA1314 | reverse complement strand
GAAGGTTCCGCCAAAGAGTTTTACGGCTACACGAAAGCGAATGAAGAGAGTGTGAAAGAGGTAAGCTTGCGTTATGACGCGTTTATCGAGCAACTTTATGTCAACAAAAATTTCTTACATGTAAAAAAAGGTGAGCCTTTGGCGAAGCTCTATTCGCAAGAGATTTACACTGCGGAGTTGGAGCTTATCAACGCGTTACGCATCAAAAGTGACAGCATGGTTCAGAGCATCATCCAAAAACTCAAGCTTTTAGGGGTTGATGAGAAAACCATCGCGAAGATTATTGCGGATAAAAACGTGCCTGAAAACATCACCATTGTTTCGCCCTACAGTGGCATCGTAACGGCAAAATCGGTCAATCAAGGTGCGTTCGTTCCCAAAGGAACCAAACTCTACGAGATCAGCGACTACACAAGCTTATGGCTCATCGTCAAAGTGTATGAAAAAGATCTTGAGTTTGTTAAACGTGCGCAAACTGCCGACATCTTTTTTGATATGAGTTCAAAGCCTTACAAAGCAAAAATTGATTTTATCTACCCTAAAGTTGACCCACAAACGAAAAGTGTGGATGTGCGTTTGGTGATCGAAAACAAAGACCTTGAGATTTACGAAAACGCATTTGCAAAAGCACGTTTTGGAACAGCCAAACGTGAGTATCTAGCCCTTCCAAAAAGTGCGGTGATGACAAAAGGTGCGAAGACGAGTGTCTTTGTCAAAGGCGAATTTGAGGGCGAATACGAACCACGCGAGATCGAAGCGAAACGCTTGAATAACGATACGTTTGAAATTATCAAAGGCTTAAAAGAGGGTGATGTGGTTGTCTCAAATGCGCTCTTTATGTTTGATGCCGATGCCCAAAATAACGCAGGGGCAATGAAATGATCGAGAGTATCATTGATGAAAGCGTCAAAAACAAGGCGCTTCTTCTACTCACCTTGCTCATTGCGGCATTTCTGTCGTTCTGGGCGATTCGGCAGACACCACTGGACGCTTTGCCAGACCTAACCCCTCCGCAAGTCATTGTGAATGTGAAGTATTTGGGACAATCGCCAAAGATCATTCAAGATCAACTCGTTTACGAGCTGACCAATGCGTTGCTTTCCGTCGCAAAAACCAAAACCGTTCGTGCGTTTACCTCATATGAAAATGCCATCGTTTACATCATCTTTGAAGATGGCACAGACCTCTACTGGGCGAGAGATAGGGTCAATGAAGTCATTCAAAACGTCTCTAAAAATGCCCCTAAAAACGCGACCATAAAGCTAGGACCCGATGCAACGGGCATTGGTTGGGCGTTTGAGTATGCACTCACATCTAAAAATCGCAGTCTTGATGATCTTCGTAGTATTCAAGACTACCTTTACCGCTACGCACTTTTGGGTGTTGAAGGAGTAAGTGAAGTCGCGAGTGTGGGTGGTTTTGTGAAAGACTATGAAGTCACACTGCGCGCAGATGCACTTTACAAATATGACCTAAGCATCGACGATCTTATGAGCGCACTCTCAAAGAATAACAGCGACCTAGGTGGGCGTGTCGTGCTTGAAAATGGCTTTGAGCAGATCATCCAAGCCAGAGGTTTTGCCGCTTCGTTAGACGACCTTTCAAACATTACCATCAAAACGGTCAATGGCATTCCGCTCAAACTCTCTGACATCGCGGATGTGCGGGTGGTTCCCACCTACCGAAGTGGTTTGGCAGAGCTGAACGGTGAAGGCGAAGTGGTCGGAGGTGTTGTGGTTGTTCGCCACAAAGAGAATGCTTACAAGGTTATCCAAGCGGTCAAAGAGAAGCTAGAATCTTTACATGTAAACGATGTAGAAGTGGTCACAACCTACGATAGAAGCGATCTCATTACCAAAGCGATTAACAACCTCAAGCGCGCTCTGCTCGAAGAGAGCATCGTCGTTTTGGCGGTGGTTATGCTTTTCTTGCTTCACTTTAGAAGTGCATTGGTCGTCATCATTGTTTTGCCGCTCACCATTGCTCTGACCTTTTTGTGCATGAAGCTTTTTGGGCTGGAGTCGAATATCATGAGTTTGGGTGGCATTGCCATTGCCATTGGTGCGATGGTCGATGCGTGTATCGTGATGATTGAAAATGTGCATAAGAAGATTTCGCACGGCGAGCCTAAAAGTGAAGAAGAGCGCAAAGCCATCATCATCGCTTCGTCTAAACAAGTCGGTCGCCCGATCTTTTTTGCGCTTTTGCTCATCGTGGTCAGTTTCTTGCCTATCTTCGCGCTTAGTGGTCAAGAAGGAGCGCTCTTTAAGCCCTTAGCCTACACTAAAACCTTTGCAATGCTCATCGGCGCGGTGCTTTCCATCACGCTGGTTCCGCTTTTGATGATCTTTTTTGTCAAAGGCAAAATCCTTGAAGAGGACAAAAACCCGCTCAACCGCTTTTTCATCTGGCTGTATGCGCCACTTTTACGACTCCATATGCGTTTTTGGTACATCGCTATGGTTGCGTTCATTGGCTTTTTGGTGCTGGGGTATCACACGTTTACGAAACAGCGCTGGGAGTTTATGCCGCCACTCAACGAGCAGACGTTTATGTACATGCCCGTTACGCCGTTTGGCATCAGCATAGAGATGGCAAAAGAATACGCGCAAAAGAGCAATGAAGTCATCAAAAGCTTCCCTGAAGTGCTGAGTACCTTTGCCAAAGCAGGGCGAGCGGAGAGTGCGACAGACCCAGCTCCGCTTTCGATGATCGAGACCATCATACAACTCAAACCCAAAGAGCAGTGGAGAGAGGGCATGACCTACGAGAAACTCAGAGATGAGATGAACGAACAGCTTCAAATGTTGGGGCTCACGAACTCATGGACATACCCGATTCGCGGACGCATCGATATGCTCATAACTGGCATACGAACCCCACTTGGCATCAAACTTTACGGTGACAATGACCAAGCGTTAGAGGATAGTGCCAATAAAATCGCCAGTGTGCTTGCCAATTATGAGGGAACGAAAAGCATTTTTGCAGACAAGGCAAACAGTGGTTACTACCTCAATATGACATTGAAGCCTGAAAATATCGCCGCGTATGGTCTCACGAAAGAAGAGATACTAAACTTCGTGGACAACGCCATCGGTGGTTCGAAAGTGAGCACCTTTTACCAAGGCATCGAGCGTTATGCGATCACACTCAGACTCGAAGAAGAGAGTCGCAAAGACCTCAATGCCATTAGTGAGCTGACCATTAAAACTGCGTATGGCTTTCAACGTTTAGGGCATTTTGTGGAACTCGGTTACGATGTGGGTGCGAGTGAACTCAAGTCTGAAATGGGCAAGAAAGTCAACTACATCTACATCACCATGAAAGAGGGTTTTTCGTCTAAAACTTATAAAGAAGAAGCGAGCAAAATCCTGAAAGAGAGCGTGGAGCTTCCAACAGGTTTTTACATCGGTTGGGCAGGGGAGAGCGAATACCTAGAAAGTGCCATGGAGCGCTTGCAGTTCATTCTTCCGCTCACGCTTTTGGTCACGTTTATGCTCATCTACTTAGGCCTTGGCTCGTTTAAAAATGCGCTTTTGGTCTTTTTGACCTTGCCACTTGCCGCGGTCGGTGGATTTTTGTATGTGGATTATCTCAACTTCAACCTCTCCATTGCCGTCATCGTGGGCTTTTTAGCATTGATTGGCATCGCAGTGGAAACGGCGATTGTGATGATCATCTACCTTGAAGAAGCCATTTTACATGTAAAAGCTAAAACCAAAGAGGCGGTGCAAGAAGCCATCTTTGAAGGTGCAGTGCTGAGAGTTCGCCCAAAACTCATGACCGTTTTTGCGATTCTTGGTGGATTACTGCCTATCATGTGGTTAAACGGTGTCGGAAGTGAAGTTATGCAACGCATCGCCGCCCCGATGATCGGCGGTGTCGTGAGTTCAGCAATTTTAACACTTTTGGTGATTCCTGTGCTCTACTATAGAATGCAAAAAATTGAGGAGTGAGAGAGTTTACATGTAAGGATTTTTCCTTACATGTAAAAACATTTCATTCTTGACATATCATGATATTATCATTATAATATCTACATGAAAACGCTCACATTTGAATGGGATCAAACCAAAGCAGAATCAAACCTTAAAAAGCATGGCATCTCATTTGAAGAAGCCAAAACGATTTTTGATGACGACAACGCAAGGTTTATGCTTGATCCTGACCATTCCGACAACGAAGAGCGATTTATCTTATTGGGCATGAGTTACACACTCAAAATTTTGACGGTTGTTCATTGTTACAGAGATAATGAAGGTGTCATCCGAATCATCTCTGCACGAAGATCAACCAAAAATGAAGCAAATCAATATAAGGAGTTTTTATCATGAAAAAAGAGTACGATTTTAGCCAATCTGTTAAAAATCCTTATGCTAAAAAGGTTAAAAAACAGATTTCACTTAATGTGGATATTGAGACGATTGACTACTTTAAAGCGTTATCTGTCAAAGTGGGGATGCCCTATCAAACACTGATTAACTCATTTTTGATGGACTGCGCGCAAAGGCATGTTGAGCCTAAGATTCAGTGGTGAGTTATAGGTAAAAAATTAAAAGTTTAGCCCTAATTCCCATTCTCTTAGGATAAATATTTATGAAATCTGGTTATGTTTATGCACTTAAAAATAAATCACTTAAAAATAATATAATAAAAATTGGTGAAACATCACGAGCACCTGACATAAGAGCAAAAGAAATTTACTGTGGGGCAACAGGAGTTCCAGAACCATTTGATGTTGCTTATGCCTGTAGTGTATGTGATTGTAAGTTAGCTGAAATAAAAATGCACGAATTATTAGATAGTTATAGAGTAAATCAAAAAAGAGAATTTTTTGCTATTTCTATCACAATTGCAAAAAAATTTATAAAAGATATATGCATTGAAATTAATGCGGAATATGATAAATTGGGAAAATTTAAAGTAAAAGAAATTGATTGTACAGCCCAAAAAATTAAAAAGGATGATGTTCCTTTTGATTATGAAAGTCTTGTATATATAGATATAAATGATCTAAACGAACAGCACCTGAATACTTCTGTAATTAGTAGTGTACAAAAAAATAGAATTAAGTTAATTGCAGGTATCTTTCAAGATGTTTTTCCAGATACAATGGAAAACTGGATTAATAGTTTTTTAAAAGATGACGATCCAGAAAGAGAAATTCTTGTATGGGAAGATATGGCTAAAGCATACATGCATATTTGTTCTCATTGGAGTTTGACGAAAAAACAAAAAGTCGAAGTATTTGATTTAATTTTAAATAGATCATCACTTCCTGAAAAATTAGTTTTACAAAAAATACAACTTAAAACACTTTCTAAAAAACAAGCGAAATTTGTACTTAGTAAATATAAAGGCATACCACAACCTATATTAATTTGGGATAACCTTGGGATTTAGATATTTCTTTTATCATCAGAAAATCACCATATAATTTAATTATAGGTGTTGGAACCAAACTTTTAACTTTCTAAACTTTTTAAACAAAGTAAACGCAAACACTATTCAAAACATATCACTATCTTAACCTTCTTGGTGATAGACCAGTTGATTTCGTCCACTGTTTTTAGCTTTATAGAGGAGTTCATCGGCTTTTTGGATGAGCTCTTTTTCACTCGTTTTAGGCTGGGGATAAAGCGTCACCAGACCTACACTGAGTGTAATAATAGGCATCACAGGGGAATGCGGGTTTGGCATAGCTAAGGTGCGAATTTTCGTTAAAAATTTCTCAATCATCGCAATGGA
>DBTO01000234.1:0-761 GCA_002307095.1 Sulfurospirillum sp. UBA1314 | reverse complement strand
CTGCGAACCATGCGTTTGAGGTGTTGCGCGATTTTAAAGAGGTATTCATCGCCTTTGAGGTGTCCGTAGGTATCGTTGATATATTTAAAGTAGTCAATATCTATCATCGCCAAGGTGATGGGTGCTTTCAAGCGCGTACAGCGTTTCCACTCTTTGGCTAAAACGTGGCTAAAATGTCTATAGTTTGGAAGTTTGGTAAGTCCATCCATTTTGGAGAGGTTTAAAACCGTCTCTTCTGCTATTTTTCGTTCGGTAATATTGTGATGCGAAATAACAAAATAGGACTTCTCAAATGAAACAAGAGGGGTAATGCGCATCATAAACCAACGTTTTTGTGTTGGACTATGGCATGGATACTCTAAATAAAAATGATCACTTTTTCCGCTGAGAACTTTTCGAATCCCTTTGGCTGCTTGAATCGCTGAGGTATCGCCTTTGCGTGCTGATTGGTCGCAAACGTCTAAATAATTGATGTTTATCCAATCGATTGGGGGATGGGTATTGGTTTGGCTAAAGTCTATCCAACTTTGATTGATAAAGACGATTTTGCCATGAATGTCAATCACAGATACTTGATCGGTTATAGAATCTAAAATAGCTTTTAAGAATGTCGATGATACATCCATCATATACCTTTACTATGAATAAAAAAAGGGTTAGACTGTTGCCCTAATAGTATCAAAAAAACTACATTTACTTCTGTGAAATTCCCACAAATTGGCTCAAAATTCTCTGCAAACTTCCCTCTTCGACCTCTTTTT
>DBTO01000218.1 GCA_002307095.1 Sulfurospirillum sp. UBA1314 | reverse complement strand
CAGTGTTTAGGACGACATTTAAAAAGTCGCAAAAATAAAGCGGCGATTATTTGGGAAGGTGAGGACGGCAAACGTCGTATCATCACCTATTTACAACTTTTTTACCGCGTTAACCGCTTAGCAAACTTAATGCGTAACCGTTTTGGTATCAAAAAAGGTGACCGTGTGGTGCTTTACATGCCGATGATCCCAGAAGCGGCTTTTGCGATGCTTGCCTGTGCAAAAATTGGCGCGATTCATTCGGTTGTTTTCGGTGGATTTTCAGCAGAAGCGTTGCGTGACCGTATCCAAGATGCTGAGGCAAAATTGGTTATCACAGCTGATGGTGCTTTTCGTCGCGGTAAACCGTATATGTTAAAACCGGTTGTCGATGAAGCACTCAGCGTTGGGTGTGAGTGTTGTGAAAAAGTTTTAATTGTTCAGCGAAACTTTGAGGACATTGAGTACGTTCCAGGACGTGACTATGTTTACAATGAGATCATTATGAACGAGTCTCAGTATTGCGATCCTGAATGGATGGACTCTGAAGATCCGCTCTTTTTACTTTACACTTCAGGCAGTACGGGTAAACCAAAAGGGGTACAACACAGCAGTGCTGGGTACATTCTTTGGGCGCAGTACACGATGGAGCATGTCTTTGATGTCAAGGAAAACGATACGTTTTGGTGTACGGCGGATGTGGGTTGGATTACAGGGCATACGTACATCGTTTATGGACCACTGGCGATGGGTGCAACGACCATTATGTACGAAGGCGTTCCAACGTTTCCTGATGTTGGCAGATGGTGGCATATGATTGAAGAGCATCGTGTTAATCAGTTTTATACGGCACCAACAGCGATTCGTTTGCTTCATAAAGAAGGGGCAGATGCTCCATCTCGTTATGATCTAAGTTCTCTTAAAGTGCTTGGAACCGTTGGCGAGCCTATCAATCCGGATGCGTGGACGTGGTATTATGAGCAAATTGGCGGTGGAAACTGTCCGATTGTCGATACATGGTGGCAAACGGAGACGGGTGGGCATATGATTACGCCACTTCCCGGTGCTACACCGATTAAACCAGGTAGTGCGACATTCCCACTTCCGGGCATTAAAGCTGAGATTATTGATGAGCATGGCAATCCAACACCACAGGGTGAAAAGGGATTTTTGTGCATTACCAAGCCATGGCCTTCGATGATTCGTAATATTTGGGGCGATAGTGAGCGCTTTGTAAAATCCTATTTTGGGGATTGCAAAAAAGATGGTAAGCCTGTCTATTTTTCAGGCGATGGCGCAATGTATGATGAAGATGGTTACATCGTCATTACAGGACGCACCGATGATGTTATCAATGTTTCAGGTCATAGAATTGGAACAGCTGAGATCGAAGCCGTTCTTGGCAATCATGAGAACGTTGCGGAAGTTGCCGTTGTTGGACGTCCCGATCCAATTAAGGGAGAGGGTATTTTTGCTTACATTGTGATCAAAGGAACCGACAGCCTCAGCGAAGAGGTTTATATGATCCAAGAGCTGAATAAATTGATCGTCAAAGAGATCGGCAATATCGCGAAACTCGATGCGATTCGATTTGTTCCAGGGCTTCCAAAAACAAGAAGTGGTAAGATCATGCGAAGAATTCTTCGCTCCATTGCGAAAAAAGAGCCGATTACGCAAGATATCTCAACGCTTGAAGATCCAAGCATCGTTGAGAAAATCCAAAATCTCATCGAATTTTAATCCTCCCAAGCGGTTACATGTAAGATGTAACCGCTCCTTGTGAAAACTCTTTACATGTAAAAATTTTAAACGCTAAATCCTCTTTTTCTTTGCGATAAAAAGGCACTTTAAAGATACTTTTGTGTTAGAATTGTTTTTATGAATACTAAAACACTGATAAAATTGTATGACAAATGTTATTGGAATCCTCAGACGCAAACGGTGATTGAAGATAATTGCAGTGTGGTATTGACAGCGAGTATGACCAAATTGCTGGCTATATTGATTGATCATCACGATAAACCTGTCAGTAGCGTGGATATTTTCTTTCATATTTGGGATGATTACGATAAAGAGTTCAGTCCCAAAAATATTCGTAATCTTATCAGTAATCTTCGTAAAAAAATGCCTTCTCTTGTCATTAATAACTATTATGGGGGACGCTATGTCCTCAAAAAATACCGCGACAACCTTCCTGATATCACCGATTATGTCCTTGAAATTCTTGATCAAGCCAAAAATGGGATTACGATTACCGATCCAAATTTACCAGACAATCCTATCATCTTTGTGAATGAAGCTTTTACGGAACTCTTTGGCTATACCTCCGAAGAGGTCATTGGTCTCAATTGTCGTTTTTTGCATGGGGAAGATCGTGATCAACTCTCCCTTAAAGAGATTCAAATAGCCGTCAAAGAAGAGCGAGATATTACGGCGACACTTCGCAACTACACCAAAAATGGTGAACTCATTTACAATGAACTGACAATCAGTCCTATTTTTGATAAAAAAACAGAAAAACTCAAATATTTGCTCGGTGTACAAAAGAATATGACTGCTGTACAAAAGCTGATTCAACAAATCAAAAGGATGTTGTAGACAATGGCGAAAAAAAAGGCAACGAACGACTATGCACATTTAACGATCGTGGGATTGGGCGCGAGTGCAGGAGGATTTGAGGCACTCCAAAAATTTATTCAAAATATCGAACCCTCAAGTCGAATCGCTTATGTTATTGTTCAGCATCTCGATCCTAAACAGCCAACGTTGCTAGGTACGCTGCTGGAGCGCTTTTCAAAAATCCCTATTATCGCTGTGAGCGATGATCTTGAACCTTTGGCAAATCATATTTATTATTGTCCTCCCAATTCGGATATTGTGATTGAAGAGGGGCATTTTAAACTCGTTACTCCTTCGCTCAAGCCCTACCCAAAACCCTCTGTCAATCGATTTTTAAAATCCTTAGCGCTTGAAAAAAAAGAAAAAGCGATTGGGATAATTCTGAGTGGTACAGGAAGTGATGGGGCTGAGGGCATTGTTGCCATCAAACAAGCAGGCGGAATTGCGCTTGCAGAAAACGAAGATGCCAAATACTTTTCAATGCCAAAAGCAGCCATCGATACCCATGCCGTTGATGCAGTACTTCCTGCTGAATTATTAGCCCAAGGGATTCCGTATGCGATTGATGATCCCAAATATTTTGATCGTCACTTTGACCTTTTAGACAATATGGATAAAGTGCTTCGTCTGCTCAATCAAAAAAGTGAAGTCGATTTTAGTGACTATAAAGAAAATACGATCCACCGTCGTTTAGAGCGACGCATTATCGATACGAAATCGGAAAGTGTGAATGATTATATCGATCTTTTGCAGCGCTCCCATGCTGAAATTATGAACCTCAAAAAAGAGCTTTTGATTATCGTCACCTCGTTATTTCGTGATAAGGAAGCATTTAGAGCGTTATCCAAAGAAATGGAATCTCTTTTAAAAGACAAACTCGACAACCACCTGCGTATCTGGATAGCTGCATGCGCTACGGGGGATGAAGCATATTCATTAGCCATTATTATGAGTGAACTCTTAAAGAAAATGGAAATGACCAAAAAAGTCACTATTTTTGCAACTGATGTGAGTGAAGAAGCCATCGATGAAGCACGCAGTCGAAGTTTTGCCGAAGAAGAGATTAGTGAGGTTGACCCTACGATTCTCGAAACCTATTTTGTTGAAAAAAACCATAGGTTTACACCGATCAAATCGATACGGGATATGATCGTATTTTCAAAGCACGATGTGATTAAAGATCCACCATTTCTCAATCTTGATTTGGTGAGTTGCCGCAATCTTTTGATCTATTTTAACTCTGACTTGCAACAAAGAGTCCTCAGCATTTTTTCATATGCACTGCGTTATCAGGGGTTGATGTTTTTAGGACTCTCGGAGACCATCGGAAATCTCACTTCTATTTTTGCGATTATTGATAACAAATATAAGATATACCGCAAATCAAATGATATGGGCAATATTGACATTGAAGCGCTGGCTTATTTTCAAAAAAAAGATTTTCAACGCGGTTCTCGAAAATTGCGAGACGAAGTCAATGCCCTCGATATTAACGGCTCGATTAATAATGCCGTAGCGGGATTTTTTGCTCAAAATGGTCTTGTTGTTGACTCTAGTGGTGGCATTTTATTTTTTAAAGGGGAAAATAAATACATCTCACACCCCAGCGGTTTAGCGACCAATGATGTGTATAAACAAGTTTCCGATTTTCTCAGACTTGATTTGCGGGCAACGCTTAACGAAGCGGTCAAAAATGAACATGTCACGGTTTCAAAAAAAATCCGCCTTTTGCCACTTACGGATGATCGTGTCTATATTACGATTAGCGTTTTCCCCCTTCCTAAAAATAAACTTGCAGAAAATAGCTATTTTATTATTTTCGACGAAATCAATGAAACCGATCGATCGGTTCTTCTTTCACATCAAATGCAAATACATGACATTAACGATGTGAGCATTTTGGAAAATGAGCTCTCCGCCCTCAAAGAGCGACTTCAAATTACCATCGAAGAGCTTGAAACGTCCAATGAAGAACTTCAAAGCACCAATGAAGAACTTCAAAGTACCAATGAAGAACTTCAGTCCACTAATGAGGAGCTTGAGACTTCCAATGAAGAACTCCAAAGTACCAATGAGGAGCTTCATACCGTCAACGATGAGCTTGAACACAAAAACAAAGAGCTGGCATTTGTCAATGAAGCGCTCAATAAAGTGGTCGAAGTGATCAATACCGATGTTTTGATTTTAGACAAAAACCTCGACCTTTTCCTTCATACTAAGGGAATGGAGCGTTTCTTTAACATAAACTATACGCATAAAATCAATCTCAGTGAAATTATTATCAATGCTTTGGTCTCCATTCCTGATTTGTTTGAGAATGTTAAAAATGCTGTACAGCATAAAACAGAAGTAGAATACGACTTAGTCATCGACAATCGCATCTATTGGTTCCAAATCAAGTCGATTAATTTTTCCAGTGATGATTTTGGTGTCATTATCGGTTTTACCGATAAAACGGATATTATCCGTAACCAAGAGCTTATGTTCCAGCAATCTAAACTCGCTAGTATGGGAGAAATGATCGGCAATATTGCGCATCAGTGGAGACAACCGCTGAACTCCCTTGCTCTCAATCTTTTTGCCATTGATAAAAAATTTCATACCGATGAGGTCAATCAAGAACTTTTTCACACCTTTGTGGAAGAGTCTCAAAAAACGATTCAGCATATGTCTACAACGATTGATGATTTTCGAGATTTTTTCAATCCCAATAAAGCGAAAAAACTTTTCAAACTCTCCTTTGTGATCGACAAAACGATCTCTTTCCTTCAGGATTCTCTTAAAAATCATGGTATTACGATTTACTATGACGATAAGGGAGAATTTGAGATCTTTGGGTATGAAAATGAGTTTGCACAAGTGCTTATTAATATTTTCAACAACTCCAAAGATGCCATTTTACGCAAAAAACGTAATGGTGGATTTATCCGTGTTGGCGTCGAACATGGCACAAAAGAGAGTGCTTTGATTACCATCACAGACAACGGTGGTGGGGCATCTAATGAAATCATCAGTCGTGCGTTTGAGCCTTATTTTACGACCAAAGAGAAAAAAGATGGCACGGGCATAGGTCTTTATATGTCTAAAATGATCGTTGAAAATAGCATGGGTGGGACCATTTGCATGGAATCAATCCCTCATGGCATGAAAACTGAAATTACACTACAGGTGACCCGTAATGATTAAATCACTCACCCTTTTGTATGTCGAAGATGATGCCTCAACCGTTCGTTCTTTTATGAATGCGTTTGGGGATTATTTTAAAGAGGTTATCATCGCACGGAGTGCGGAAGAGGGGTTAGAACTCTTTGCAAAACACACTCCGCATGTTCTGATTACCGACTTGCAGCTTCCTCGTATGAGTGGTTTGGAGATGATTGAACGCATTCGTCAAACGCATCCATCGTTTCCTATTATCGTTAATTCTGCCTTTAGCGATGCCCATCTTTTGTTACAAAGTATCGCGTTGCATGTCGATAGTTATATTTTAAAACCGACAGACCCTTATCAGTTATTGCACGTTTTAGAAAAAATGGCTCGGATTATTACCCTAGAGAAAAAACTCAATACAACGCGTGAAATGACGCAAGCGATGATCGATGGAATCCCTGATTCGATCATTTATATCGAGCCTAATTATACGATTTCGATGATGAATGAAGCGGCAAAAGAGCGAATCGATGACTCTTGTTTGGCGAATAAATGCTTTAATCTGTCCCAAAAAACAATGCCTGCGTGTTCGGAAGATGGTAGCGCTTGCCCCATGGAGACTGTCAAAAAAACAAAACAACCCGTTACCCTTCGCCATATTCGTAAAGATAAAAAGGGAAATAAGCAGCATGTTGAAGTACACATGCGTCCTGTTTTAGATATGAAAGGTGAGATCATTGCTTATTTGGAAATTGTGCATGATGTGACGAAATATCTTACCATTCAAGATCGTTTGATGGCAGAAACCGAAAAACTGTCTCATATTTCGATGCATGACCCTCTGACCCATTTACCCAATAGACGCCTTTTGATGGATAGAATTGAGCAAGCCATTCAACATAAAAGCCGCTCAAAAGAGATGTTTGGTGTCTTTTTTATTGATTTGGACCATTTTAAAGATGTCAATGATCTGCTCGGTCATAGCAATGGTGACACGTTGCTCATCGAAGTTGCTAAAAGGATGAAAAAAGCTATTCGCAAAGGCGATACACTTTCTAGGTTGGGTGGGGACGAATTTGTTTTAATTATTGAAAATGGTATAGACAGTAGCTATTTTGGTAAAATTGCCAACAAAATTCAAGAGCTTTTTCAAGAACCTTTTATCTTGAATGGGCATACCATAATGAGTACGTGTAGTATTGGGATCAGCTTATTTCCGCAAGATGGTAAAAATGCTGAACTTCTCCTTCGTAATGCCGATGCTGCTATGTATGCTTCAAAAAGTGGAGGACGCAATCAATTCCAATTTTTCACTTCTTTGATGATGCACTCAACCATTTTACAAGCAGAAGCATAAGATAGCTTTTGGTGATAAACTCCAAAATTTCACCAGATTTTGATCTCTCAAGTGTTTACATGTAAAGTGAAAAATTGTCCTTAAAATGTTATGATACCTCTCATATTACTATTATCAGAGGAACATCGCATCATGGCACTGCATATAATCAACCAACCGCAAGATCAAACCAAAGCCGTCAATGACGCTATTCATTATCCCAACTTAGAAACGACGATCAGTGTGCCTTTGGGCATTGGAGAGTTTTACGAAGCGTGCAAGGACTATCCGATTTTGTTTGCTAAAAATAAAGAAGGGGATTGGCTCGCCATTGCTTTACTGGGATTTAACGATAAAAATGTCTATTTGGATGAGAATCGTCGCTTTAAAAAAGGAAAATACCTTCCGGCATTTTTGAGGCGTTATCCGTTTATTTTGGTTCAAAATGAAGGGAAGGAAGGCTTTTCTTTAGGTATTGAAGAGGAGGCTTTGGAAGATTTGAACGCATCCAACCAAGCAAGAGCCTTGTTTAAAGACGATAAAACACCGAGTGATTTGGCTAAAAATACGCTGGATTTTCTTATTCGGTTCCAAGGCGAATTGCAAGCGTGCAACACTTTGATCAAAGAGTTAGAAACATGGGAACTTTTGGTGGAAAAAAGTGCCAATGTTCTTGACGAGGAAGGAAAATCGCATACGATTAATGGCTTTTTCACGATCAATGAAGAAAAGCTCAATCATCTCAGTGAGAAGAAAAAACTCGACATTTGCAAAAAAGGAGCGACGCCTTTTATCACAGCGCATCTGATTTCTCTGAGCAATATTAGACGATTGGGCTTATAGGTTTTCTAACTCTAAAAGCGTTTACATGTAAAAGTTTTTAAGGTTACATGTAAACGCACATTTTCTTCTAATGCGGAGCCATTTCACTGCAAAACGTAGATGAAACACCTTGTGTGGCAAAGCGTGCTCCCATATCAAACGCTTTCTCGCAATCTTTTGGGAATACCTCTTTACGCCTTTGCGCTTTGTGGGGTTCACTAAAGGCAGTGACTTCGTATTTGGAGTAGTCCTTGAACTGATAGGTGTCGTTGACGTAGAGTGCTTCAGAAGAGCCAAAAATACTCCCCAGTCTTTTTTCAAGACCTTGTAGCGCTTCCACATAACCCCATTCTCGCATCCGTTTTTCATCTAAATTCATCGTGTACATTAACCCTATGGGTATTTTTCGGGGGAATAAAGAGGAGTAATTGACATCGTAAATAGTGTATTGAAAGGCTAATCGTTCGATGAAAGAGTGCATCATGCCAGTGATATTTCCAAAGTAAATGGGTGAACCTAAAAGAATGGCATCTGCGTCTCGTAGGCTTTCTAAAAGCGGTGTGAGCTCATCTTTATGAGCGCATTTTCCATAGGATTTCCCATTTTTGAGTTTACAAGCAAAGCAGCTCACGCACCCATGATAGTTAAGATCGTAAAGATGGATCAGCTCGGTTTGCGCTCCTTGTTTTGCGGCACCTTCGAGCGCTTTTTGAAGCAGAGTTGCGGTGTTGGCATTTTTGCGTGGACTTCCATTGATCGCTAAAATTTTCATCGGTATTCCTTTTATCAATTTTGTTGAATTGAATTATAGGGTTATTTATGACTTAAGTATAGAATGAACTTTTTAGTTATATACTAACCAAAAGGGAAGTAATGGAGCAAAAAATGGAAAATTTCAGTGATAAATATGAAAAATGCCCGATGTATTATGCGATGTCGATTTTGGAGGGAAAGTGGAAGTGGATTATTTTGTGGAAGATATCTGAATTAAAAGTCATTCGCTACAATCGTTTAAAAGAGATGCTACAGCCCATCGCGCACAAAACATTAAGTCAACAACTCAAAGAGCTCGAGAGCCATAATATCATTCACAGAGAGCAGTACAACCAAGTGCCTCCCAAAGTAGAATACTCACTCACCCCCGAGGGCGAAACACTTATACCCATTTTAAGTTTGATGTATCAGTGGGGGAGTGAGCATATGAAACCAGGTGAAGCACTTGATGGAGGATCGTGTTTAAGCTCTTAAATGAACGTTACATGTAAAGCCAAATGACTTTACATGTAAACGTAAAAAGGAAATGAAAAATGGGTTATTCGCAGTCCATAGCACCGCGGAGTTTGACTAAATTGTCTTTCATGATATCGATATAGCCAATCCCTTTTTTACTCTCAGCCACGGTAATGTTCTCAACCGGTCTTAACGCATCTGTTTTGACATTGGCTTCTTTTGCAATCGATTTTGCTACTTTGTCACTTGCAAACTCTTCAAAAAAGACTGTATTGATCTTTTCATTTTTGGTAATGTCAATTAATTTGGCGATCTGTTTGGGTGAAGGTTTGGTTTCGGGTGTCATGCCTGAAATGGAGTATTGGGTGATGCCATACTCGTGTGCCAAATACTCAAAAGCGTCATGGTTGACGATGACTTTTTTGTTTTTACAACTTTTTAAAACCTCATAATCCGTTTTTAACGCTTGAAGCTTTGCAAGATACGCTTCCAAATTGGCTTCATACACTTTCGCATTTTCAGCATCTTTGCTGCTTAAAAGTGTAGCAACCTCTTTGGCGACACTGATGTAATTATCGATGCTCAACCAATAGTGTGGATCGTAACTGCCTTTATGCTCGTGTCCATGCGCCTCATGCTCATCGTGTTTCATGTCAAGGAGTTTTACTTTTTGGCTCATGTCGATGGTTTTATCTTGAATCTTAAGAGAGCTAATAACCTTTTTACTCCAAGGCTCAAACACAGGACTACTGATGATGAAAAAATCACTCTTTGAAAGATTGGCGATATCTTTTGCTTTGGGCTCAAACTCATGCGCTTCCACACCAAAAGGGACGAGATTGGTCAGTTTCACCTTATCACCACCAATATTTTTAACAACATCATACAGTGGAAATATGGTTGTTGTAACGGAAACATCGGCAAACATAGCCGTACTCAGTGCCGCAAAAAAAGTTAATTTTTTTAGCATTCATGACTCCTTGATTTTTAGTGGCAGAATCATAACATAGCGCAACTGAGTTGCATATAAATAATAAAAGTTGACTAATACCTTTTGGTTTTAAAGAGAATCGATACAGTAAAAAAGCAGAGCAAAAGCACTACAATAGTCGCACCACTGGGCAATGAAGCGTAGTAAGAGATAAACAGTCCTGCTATGACAGATACCATAGCGATGAGTATGGCATACGTCACAGAGTTCTTAAAGTTTTTACTAAATTGCATCGCAATGATGGCAGGAATGACCATCATCGCTCCAATCAAAAGGGCACCCACAATTTTAATCGAAACGCTGATAACCACAGAGACAAGCGAAATGAGCAGATAGTTTAAGAAAGTAGTATTGATTCCTGAGGCTTTGGCACTCTCTTCATCAAAGGCGATGTATAAAAAGCGTTGAAAATTGACATACAAGGTCACAGCACAGATCAATCCTAAAAGCGAAATAATCACGATATCATCATCATCAATAGCAACGATAGAGCCAAAAAGATAATCAAACAAAGAGGTGTTAAAAGACGATGACGCCGATACGATGATGATGGCAAGCGCTAAAGATCCCGATAAAAAGATAGAAAGAATGGAATCGGAATAGAGTTTATTGTGTTGTCTTAAATACTCGATAATCCATGAGGCGACAAGGGTAAATGCCAGCGAGCTGTAACTGGGTGAAAGTGCTGTTAAAAAGCCAATGGCAACGCCCAAGAGCGAGATGTGTGCGAGGGCGTCGGAGAGCATGGAAAAGCGTTTAACGACCACAAACATTCCAAGTGAAGAAGCAATGGCAGCGATCATCGTGCCTGCGAGAAAGGCTTTGAGCATAAATGTGTATTGAAAAATTTCCATATCAATCCTTAATGATGGTGGCACACCATGTGTGCATCGACGCCATAGAGTTGGTTTAACTGTTCTGAATGATAGATTTGGCGCGGATCGTGGCAGGCTAGGAGTGTTTGGTTGATGCACAAGACTTTGTTGATGTCATCCACAATGACACCCAAATCATGGGTGATAAAAAGAATCGTAATGTTCTCATTGTGATTTAAGTCTTTCAAAAGGGCATAAAAATTGATTTGGGATTGTTTATCTACACCGGTATTGGGTTCATCCAGGATGAGGATTTGGGGTTGATTGACAAGGGCTTTGGCGATCATCACCCGTTGACGTTGTCCGCCTGAGAGTTCACTGATTTTGGCGTCTTTTAGATCTTGGATATTCATCTTTGTCAGAACATGATCAATACGCGCCAAATCATTTTTGGTGATGCGTGAGAAGAGTGATTTGTTGGCAATGAGTCCTAGTTTGATGACTTCATGAACGCTGATGGGAAAATTTTCATCTAATTTAGCGATACCTTGCGAAACATAGCCTATCTTTTTCAAGGAGCCTAACGAAGGCGCTTGACCAAACAGTTTTATGACCCCATTATCGTGCGGAATAAGCCCAAGAATCAGCTTTACAAGCGTACTTTTCCCTCCACCATTAGGACCAATAATCGCAGCATAATCGCCCCTTCTAATTTCAAAAGAGACATCTTGAATTATGGTTTTAAAGTCTAAATTTTTTGTTTCAATGACATTATCTTTAAAGTTTTTCAATAACACTCTATGCCTTTTTTGAGTTTTCTAATTTCATATGGCTCCTATCTTAGTTAAAAATAAGGATAAGCCCTAGGAAAATAATCATGAATGTTGCCCCAAAATCGAAATATTTTAAGAGCTTAGAATATCTATTTTTTGAGCTATTGCGAATTTTAACACTCGCTAAAGCAGTTATTGCAATGATGGAACTCATACCCAAACTCATCACAACAGCGCTTAAAAAGCCTATCCAGTAAAGACCCAGCGAGATGGAAAATAAAAATACGGTGATCGTACCAGGGCAGGGTATCAAACCCGCTGCTAAGACTAAGGCAATATCGGTTGTGTTTTGTGTTTTGCAACTTGCGCAGTTACACGAAGCTATTTTTTGGGTGCTCCATTGCACCGTTTTTGTACTTTTGTAATGTCTGTATTTTCCATACACCAAATACAGACCAATACTAATGATTAAAGCACCTGAAATCTTCGTTGCAATATCGGCAATATTAAGGATAGCGACTGAAAAAATATTTTGAAACAGAAAATACAAAATGTATGTTAGAGCTAACGCTGAAAAGGTATGCACCGTTGCGATCATGAACGACAAGCTCAAAGCTTTTTTATAATTTTTATCATTGGCTGTAAAGTAAGATGCAACCAGTGTTTTCCCGTGCCCAGGTCCTGCTGCATGCACTAATCCGTACATAAATGAAAGCGTTAAAAGCGAAACGATGGAGAGCAGGCTATGTTCATTTTTGATCTCTTCGAGCAACGTTCCTAACTGAATGGCTAAATTTTTTAACACTAAAGCGATTTCGACCGTATAGTTGGTATTCATTTAGAAATTCCTAGTTTAATATAATTGACGGTTGCGACGAGCTCTTTGATCACTTTAAAACCATTCTCTTTTTTAATCGTGTAATTCGTTGAATTCTGAATTTCGAAGTTGTCAAGATTTTCTAAAAATACGATCGCTTTGGTTGAATCGACAAAGATAATTTCGACACTGTTTTTATCGTTGAGGCTGTAATTGAGCGGTATATCGAATTCTATGGTGACGATGTGATTTTCAAAGGACAAATTGAAGTTTTCGGCTTTAAATGAGACATTTTTTCCATTGATGATCACAGAAGTCATGAAATAGGGTGTTTGGAAACTCTCTAGCGCATCATACATTCTTTTTTTATCGGAGGGTAGAATTTTTTCTGAATACAACAGTTTAAAGTCTTTGGATGTACCTGAGTCAAATTTCCATTGCGTATATATTTTTTCGATTTTATCTTCAACAAGAGATGCTTTCATAGCTACCGTGACAAAAGAAGCTTTGCCATTGCCACACAATGCGCATGAATAAGCGATATTAAACGTCATAAAAAGTATCCAAACAATCTTGAGCATAAAGTGTTAGCCTTGGATGAAATAATCAGGATAGTTTATCATGACGCAACTAAGTCGTACGTAAAATTATAATTCTACAGTGAGGTTTACATGTAACATCAAAGAGATGTTACATGTAAAGATTTTTTAGGAGACTAATGCCGCGTGGATCAGTGTTTCTTCTTGCTCAAAATGAATGGTGCAGTTACTTTTGACACCGATCTCTTCAATGCTTTTTTCATAGTTTCGATCCCTACTATCGCCTTTGATGGAGATGGAAAAAATAGGGTATTTTTTGGTGTTAAAACGGATGTATTCGCCCGTAATCAACGCCAAACGTGTGGTAATGACCGAAGAGGTGATATGCGACTGATACACTTTGGTCAACAATTTCATAAAGTCTTCGACTTTGAGTCGAACATCGGGAAACGTGGGGTCAAACTCTTTTTTAAATTTGATCGTTGAGTCGGTAGAAGAGGCACTGATGCACAAATCTAAAAGGGCGTAGATATTGACACTTTCGCCGTACTCTTCAACGTTGGCAAATTTTTTCGTAGCACTTTTGTAAAGCTTGATACCGATGGAAGTTTCATCATCATACCCCACCGTAATGGCGTAAAATTTATACGAACCAAAGGCAATGTCTACGATGGTGGTTTTAAAACCATAGGTCATACTGGCATACGTTTGGGCAATATCAAAGATTTTTTTATGGTTGACCTCACCAAGAAGGTATTGCGCTTCTTGGTTGAGGGAGATGATTTTACCGGTATTATCAAAAACAATAAAAGGATTGTAATCGTGCTCAATCCACGCTTCTGCGAAACTACTCATAGACTAGCTTTCGATGTAATTTTTAAGTTTACGTCCAACTTTTGGATGTTTAAGCTTTTTAATCGCAGAACTTTCGATCTGGCGAACACGCTCACGCGTTACGTTGAGCTCTTTACCGATCTCTTCAAGGGTACGATCGCTTTCATCGTGCATCAAACCAAAACGCATACGAATCACCGCTTTCTCGCGATCATTGAGTTGGTCAAGCACTTCATCGATCTGATCTTTAAGGTCAGACTTCAAGATGTGATCGATTGGGGCGATAGAGCTTTTATCTTCAACGAAATCACCAAATTTACCATCGTCTTCGTTACCAATAGGTGCTTCCAACGAAATAGGTTCTTTAGTGATTTTAATAACGTTTTTGACTTTATCGGCACTCAACCCAACTTCGAGTGCAATCGTCTCAATGTCAGGCTCTTTTCCCTCTTCTTGAAGGTGTTTACGAATGATCTTGTTGATACGGTTGATCGTCTCGATCATATGGATCGGAATACGAATCGTACGGGCTTGATCGGCAATGGCACGCGAAATCGCTTGACGGATCCACCATGTCGCGTAGGTTGAAAATTTGTACCCTTTTTTGTACTCAAATTTATCGACCGCTTTCATCAATCCGATGTTACCTTCTTGAATCAAATCCAAGAATGGTAGACCTCGGTTGGTGTAACGTTTGGCGATGGAAACAACCAGACGAAGGTTACTTTTTGCCATACGCGTTTTAGACTCGTCAGCAATTTTTTTACCCCGTTTGATCTGCTCCAAAACCTCTTTGAGTTTTTCAGGATCAAGATCAAAGCCTTGCTTACTGGCTTCTTTGGTTTGGAAAAGCTTTTTGATCTCCATGTAGGTCGAAACCATTGTCGCTTCTGGTACCATTGTGGTGATATCTTCTTTGTTAAGATCCACAATGTTGACAAGAAGTTTGACGTGATTTTCTCTAAGGGTATCGTTAAAAAGGGGTAAACGGTACTCTAAACGTTTAAGCTCTTTGTCAAATTCAAAGTCACTTTTAAGTGCTGTTTCCATGGATTTTACAAGTTCGTTAATGAGTTTACTCGTAGGACCTAGATCCATTAGAGCGTCTTTAAGAAGTTTCTTTTTGTACGCCAAACCAAGATCATAGTTCATCATCTCTTCAGCATCATCCAAGTTCTCTTCAGGTGGTCTGGTGAGACTTTTGAGCCAATCTTTTTTCGCTTTTTCGAGTGATTTAAAGCTCTCGATGACTTTTTCCGTTCGGGTGTTGTCTTTTTTGGAGAAGGTTTTTTTCTCTTCGCCTTCTTCGCCTTCTTCTTCGTCAAACTCTTCTTCATCATCACCATCGTCGCTGTCATCTTCAAAGGTTTTAAAAAGCTCTTTAACACGACGCTCGCGGTTAATGAGCGCTTCTTTGTAGTCGAGAATAAAGTCGATAAGATATGGAACAGAGCAGAACGCATCGATGATGATGTCTTCACCAAATTCGATTTTTTTGCTGATGTCGATCTCTTCATCTTTGGTTAAAAGCGAGATTTGTCCCATTTCGCGAAGGTACATTCTTACAGGACTATCGCTGCGTGACCACTCTAACAGCTCTTTTTCACTCGCAAGATCAAACTCTTCTTCTAAAGCATCATCTTTGATTTTTTGGCGCTCTTCTTCACGTCTTCGCGCCTCTTCTTTGTTGCGCATTTTGGCAATTTCAGCCGAAGAGATCAGGGTAACTTTGTATTTTTCTAAAAGGCTCATCAGTTTTTTGACGTTTGCAGGGGTAGGTGGCTTAATAAAAAGATCCATGACATTTTCGTAAGTGACGTATGCTTTTTCATTTTCTGCAAAAAGTTCTTCTAATGCGGTATAGAGTTCTTTTGAAGCCATAAGTGTGACTCTCCTTGAGTAAGGTGTATGGAGGTGGAAATTTCTTGTTTTCTTTAATAAAAGATGTGGATTATACCGAGTTTTTTTTTAAATGTCGTTAAAAAACTATTTTGACAAAGTGGAACGGGAGTTGCTTCAAGTAAGGAAAGATTTTAAAAACAGCGGGAAAAACAATGCAAAGTAGCTACTACAGCGTTACCGGAGCGATGGTCACTCAGTTTAATAGACTGGATCTCATCTCTAATAACCTTGCCAATTTAAATACCACCGCCTTCAAAAGAGATGATGTCGTTGTCGGAGATTTTAAACGCATTTTTCAAGAATACAAAGAAGAGATGCCGCTAAAAGACAATACCAAAGAAGCGAGCAAGTTTATGAATGCCGTTGGTGCAAGAGTACCTCAAATCGTTGAAGAGTATGTGAAGTACGAACAAGGTGGTATTAAGACCACAGGAAACTCTCTTGATTTTGCCCTTAAACGTGATGATGCGTTCTTCATGGTTGAAACGCCCAATGGTATTCGCCTAACGCAAAATGGTTCATTTACGCTGAATGGCGAAGGTGTTTTAACCACAAAAGAAGGTTATCCTGTATTGCCCGCGACCTATTTTCAAAATCAGCAATACATCACGATTCCTGATAATGGCGAGCTTAGAGTTGATAAGAGTGGTGGTGTTTACAACCGTGATGATCAAATCGGCAATCTGATGATCGTTCAAAGTGATGATCTTAAATCATTGCTAAAAGAGGGCGCAAGCTTGTATAAGTACAAAGATATTAATGAAGTAACACAGCTTCAAGATAATAATTTGATTATCCAAGGCTCCTTAGAGACGAGCAATGTCAATCCTGTTTATGAAATGGTAGGACTCATTGAAACCAGTCGGATGGTTGATATGTATCAAAGAGTGATGAAAACGCATATGAATGAACTCAACAGTGATGCAATCACCAAACTTGCATCGACTAAAGCATAAAAAAATTAGCTAAGGAATAAAAATATGATAAGATCACTTTACACAGCTGCAACGGGTATGATCGCGCAACAAACACAGATCGATACCACTTCCAATAATATCTC
>DBTO01000053.1:5451-12870 GCA_002307095.1 Sulfurospirillum sp. UBA1314 | reverse complement strand
GAAAATGAGAAGTTTCGCCTTCCCGCAACAGCGGCAAAACAGCAGAGTGAGCAAAGTGCCGAAACACCGACATTACAGGCTGAAGAGCCTTTACATGTAAACGATCAAGGTGTTACGCCTGCGGCACTTTTTGCGCGCCTTTGCGACAAACTGCTTGATCGTAACGCGGAACTGGGTGAATGCTTTAAAAGTCACATTCGTTTCATGAGCTTTGAGAATGACTTATTAGCCCTCACTTCCAATGCCGAAGGAGAAGCGAGTAAAACGCTCAATACCCACTACAGCATCATCAAACATTTTGTGCAAGATCTTTTTGGGGTAGAAGCCAAAATCAAGATCACTAAAATTCAATCGCTTCCTCCAGAGCCTGAGCCCATATTTGACTCAAACGAAGCGTTACATATGAGTGAAGCAGAGTTCAATGCGAACGATCAAAGCTCCTCGATGATGGAAAGCCTGACGTTTGAAGAAGCACCTCCTCAGGGAGATAGTTGTGCCGCGGGTGCCATAATGGCAGATAAAAAAGAGATCGATGCCAAAGAGGTGCTTGATACCCCCTTTGTTCAAAGAGCCACCGAGCTGTTTGATCCTCAAAAAATTCAAATTCGTCAGAAGGTTTAACGATGGATAAAATCCTTATTCTCAACACAGGTGGCACATTTAATAAACGCTACAATCCCCTCAAAGGAGAGCTGGAAGTGCCACAAGATGGCATTGCGGTCGAGTCTATTTTGCGCTATTGCACCAACACTTCGTATGAACTTTTAAACATCATTCACAAAGACAGTCTGGAGATGAGTGAGGAAGATCGCGAGTTGATTGTTAAGACGATTCAAGCATCATCCGCCAAGAGAGTTTTGATCGTCCATGGTACCGACACGATGGATGTGACCGCTACGTTTTTAGCTTTACATGTAAAAGATAAAATCATCACACTAACAGGTGCAATGGTGCCTTTTAGCATCGATACGATTGAAGCAACCGCAAATTTTATGATGGCATTGGGTGATTTACATGTAAGAGAGAAAAATGGTGTTTACCTTGCGATGCACGGTGCCGTTGCTAGCCATGGAACAATCTATAAAAACCGTTCCAAAGGGATTTTCGAGCTCTGTTAAAGCGCTCGTAAACCCTCAGTTTTACGAAACAAAAAGTGACTCATCACAATCACGTAATAAGGATAGATGACCACCCCTAAAAACGGAACGACGGTCAATGCAAAGCACACAAGTGTAATTCCTCGCATCTGCCCCGCATACAATCTTTTGAGTTCCTTATACTCCTCAACCGAATTCAGCATCGAAGCAACATCCAAGACCAAGAGTTTATGGAACAGGTAATAGACGGGTACGAGAAGCGCGAAATTAAGCACGGGAACAAAGACCAAAGGAAATAGCAACACAAACATCAGCGTTGTCCATAAAAGCGTCTTTAGCACCATCCACAGGTAACTCAGAAGCCCAATGCCACGAAAGGTAAAGGTGGGATAGTAAATCGAGCCAATCTCTTTAATAAAATAACCTGCAAAAAGCCCTACAATGACCGAATAAACCATCAAAAAAAGATAATACGTGACCATCGCGGAGGTGAAAAAGAAGAGAATGGCAACAATGGTTTTGGTGATGAAGATGAGCGAGATCATGCTCAAAAGCCAACTCTGCTCGATGCTACCTTCAAAACTCTGTAAACGCTGCGCGATCCATTCAGAGAGTGCGCCCATGCCACCAAATAGAAGCCAAATGGCTCCTATAAAAACGACAATGGTGAGCACAAACGAGAGCAAAGAAACGAGCAAAACCCTTGGAGAAAGCGTGTCTCCAAGAGCTAGGGCAAAAATATTGGTTTGGGGTGTTGCATTCATTGATGGATTAGTATGCTTTACCATTAACGCTGATCGCACCTTTTTTCATCGCAATATCGTAGACGAAAAAATCACCCTCAGCACGACCAAGCGCAAAATCTTCCGCGCTTAAAACGCCTGCTGCTTCAAACATAGCGCGGTCGTCTTTATGCACTTTGAGCTTTGAACTCACATCCAAAAGACCAAGGATGGCTAAAGGGCTCTCTTTATCGGTGTAGCCATTTTGTGGAATCTCGATTGCTGTGTCGACACTCACATCTTTAAATGCCAGTCCTTCGGCTTCAAAACCTTTTAACGCGACGCTAAAATCGACTTTGACACCGTGATTGATGAGTGCCACAAAATCATTAATCAAGACTTGATCTTCAAGTGGCGCTGTTCCTAAAAGCAAGGTGTTATAATCGGCTTGCACTTTTTTCATCGTATCGGCGTTAATGCCCCTTAAAAAGAGTTTCGCAAAGAGTTTTTCGAGCTTAATATCATCCGAAGTATCGAGCAAAACGACATTGTCCATACTAAAGTCGGTTTTAACCTGAAGATCTTTTTTGATATCTTCAACACTGCTCACCACTTTAAGACTTCCAAGATCCACTTTAACATTGGTGTATTCATCGTTCATTTCAAGCGCATATTTGCCAATGCTGATGTCACCTTTGTTATTGAGATCGTCTTGATAGGTAAAATGGTAGAGAAAATCTTTCAGCTCACTTTTGAGCATAAACATTTCGCCATTGACCCCCACATTTTGCTTCGCAATTCCTAAAACACCTTGGATGACACCTGCTTTTTCATCAAGATCGAGGTGCTGTTTTTCCGTATCGATGCTTAGGGTTGAACCTTCTGCTTTGATCTCTTCTTTAATGTCTTTAAATTTCAGACTTTTGAGCTTTTGATCGACGCTAAAGGTCATCTCTAACGCCAATACTCCACGTGTCAAGAGCGGCAAAATGGCATCACTGGCTGCTTTATTAGCACTCACTTCCTCTTGAAGGGTTTTTGGGAGCTCTGCAAGGCTTAATGAAACTTTGGCATCGCTGGGTAAAAGATTGGAGTGGGTCATCTCCCCTTTGAATTTAAGACCATTAAACGCCTCATTAATGCCTTGGTCAGTCTCCACTTTTAAAGAGTCCGCAAACATTTTGTATTGGGCGTTTTTTGCCACCAACTGGGCGAGTAAAAAATCCCGCGCCTTTTTGGCATCAACCACTTCAAGGCTAAAGGTTCGCACACCATTCAAATAGCCACTTTTACTTAAAAGCTCTTGTTTAAAACCATTGTTTTCGAGTAGTTTAGTATTGGTTTCAATGGTACTATCCACGGTGTGAGAAACAATCAATGGCGTTACGCCAAGGGCTGCTACAACCACTGCCGCAATAGTGAGGTATTTTGTTTTTGACATACAGAGCCTTTGTTATTTGTAACCTATGACGTAATAGGTATTTTTGTTAGGAACTTTTTCCAAAGTAATTTTGTATTTTGCAGCCCATTTGATAATCATCTCATTGACTTCAGCGATGAGATCAGCGCCAGTAGCTTCATTTTTAATTTTAAAGTAATCTTTATTACTAGAAAGTGCCACAAAAGAGTGGTGAACTTTAAGTGCATCATGAAGGGAGAGTAGATGTTTTTCAATATGCTCAAACCCTACGGTATTGTTGATAACGCACTCAAGTTGCGCCTCAGACTTTGGTGTGATACTGTAGCCTAGTTGTGTTAAGATCGCTTGTTTTTCCATGTGTTGTTTCCTTTTACAGTGTTTTTTAACGTTTTTGTGCGATAAGCACATCTTCGATCATTTTTGAAATATCACCATCTAAAATATTATTCACTTGTGAATAGGCAATGTTGCTTCGATTGTCTTTGACCTGTTGGTATGGCGCTAAAACATAACTTCGTATCTGATGTCCCCAGCCGATTTCACTCTTTTCAACACCATCTTTGAGCGCCTGTTGTTTTTCAAGCTCATGTTCATACAAACGCGACTTCAACATTTTCATCGCCGTGGCTCTGTTTTTATGTTGCGACCTATCATTTTGACACTGTACAACAATGCCTGTAGGCACATGAGTGATACGAATAGCACTGTCAGTTTTATTGACGTGCTGACCACCTGCTCCGCCAGAACGGTACGTATCGACTTTAAGATCACGGTCTTCAATGACGATGTCGATGTCATCATCCACCTCAGGAGAGACCATGACAGAACTAAAGGAGGTATGACGCTTCGCATTGGCATCAAAGGGGCTGATACGCACCAAACGGTGAATGCCATTTTCAACTTTGAGGTAGCCATACGCATTCTCGCCACTGATGATAAAACTGACATCTTTAAGCCCTGCCTCTTCACCTTCTTGGTAGTCCAGTACTTCAACTTTAAAGCCTAAGCGTTCTGCCCATCTCAGGTACATGCGGTATAAAATACTTGCCCAGTCTTGACTTTCCGTTCCACCAGCTCCTGGGTGAATCGAGATGATAGCGTTTTTATTGTCATTTTCGCCACTGAGCATCATGGCAATCTCTAAATTGGTGATGTGATCTTCCAAATGCTCGGCATCTTTGTAAAGCTCTTCAATCGTTGCTTCATCGTTTTCGCTGTTTGCCATTTCGTACAAATCCACCGCGTCCACAACAACATTTTTAGCTTTGGTGTAGCGGTTAAGCAGTGAATTAAGCGCTGTTTTTTCTTTTTGCAACTCAGCAGCTTTTTTTGCATCGTTCCAAAATTCAGGATTTTGTTCGATCGCTTCAATCTCACCCAACCTTGAAATAAGCTCTTCTGGCTTGATAATCTGAGCGATGTTATCCACTTTCGTGGTTAATTTTTTGAGAAGTTCGGTGTATTCGTAACTATCCAAATGGTTTCCTTTTGCTATAATACTCGCTTCAATTTAAGAGACCTCCACCAAATGGTGTTTCTTAGAAGTCTAGTATTATATTTTACTCAAAAGTGCCTAAAATGAAAATAGTAAAAACCATTGAAGATTTATCTGGGGCAAGAAAAGAGCTTCAAGGCTCCATTGGCTTCGTGCCAACCATGGGAGCCTTGCACAACGGACACCTCTCGTTGATGCAAAAATCGATCGTGGAAAATGACCATACCATCGTCTCTGTTTTTGTCAATCCTACACAATTTTTAGTAGGAGAAGATTTTAGTCAATACCCACAACGCACTCAAGCCGATATCAAAATTTGTGAACTTGCAGGGGTAAGCATTTTATTTATGCCCTCCTCTGAAGTCATGTACTCAAAAATGGAACCTACCATCCTAGCCCCGAGTGCCAAAGCTTATATTTTGGAAGGGTTAGCGCGACCTGGCCATTTCGATGGCGTTTTACGCGTGGTTTTAAAGCTGTTGAATCTCACCAAGCCAACACGAGCTTATTTTGGTAAAAAAGATGCACAACAGCTCTACTTACTTCAAAATATGGTCAAAAGTCTCTTTTTGGATTTGGAGATTATCCCGTGCGAAATTATCAGGGAAGATGACGGACTCGCGCTTTCGAGTCGCAATGCGTATCTAAACACCCAAGAGCGCCAAGATGCACTGCTTTTGTGCGAATCTTTGAAAGTGGCAACCCATGCAGTGATCGCAGGAGAGCGTGATATTGCAACGATCAAAGCTGAAATGCTACAGACGCTCAAACCTTTACATGTAGAATACGTGGAAATTTTAAATCGTGATTTTGATACAATAGAAACCATTGAAATAGGCAACTCCATCATTCTCGTCTGCGCCAAAGTTGGCACGACTCGCCTCATTGATAATTTATGGATTTAAGGAATACATTGAAAAAACTACATTTAGTTTCACTTGGCTGCAATAAAAATCTCGTTGATAGCGAAGTGATGTTAGGCAAACTTCAAGCGTATGAGATGTGCGATGACCCCAGTCAGGCGGACGTTTTGATCGTCAATACGTGTGGTTTCATCGGACCTGCCAAAGAGGAGAGTCTTAACACCATTTTCTCACTGCATGAAGCGCGTAAAAAAGGCTCTGTGCTTGTAATGGCAGGCTGTTTGAGCGAACGTTACAAAGAAGATCTGACAAAAGAGCTTAAAGAAGTCGATCTTTTTACAGGTGTGGGGGATTATGACAAAATTGATGAGATCATAGCGCTTCGCCAAAACCGTTTTAGCCCAGCAACCTACTTACAGAGCGAAGAAGAGCGCGTTATTACAGGTTCTAATGCTCACGCCTATGTTAAACTCTCTGAAGGCTGTAACCAAACCTGTAGCTTTTGTGCCATCCCCGGCTTTAAAGGCAAATTGCACTCACGCACACTCGAATCATTGATTAAAGAGGTCAAAGCACTTGTGGCAAAAGGCTTTTATGACATTAGTTTTATCTCCCAAGATAGCAGCTCATTTCTTCGCGATGTGGGCGAAAAAGAGGGGCTTATCAAACTGATTGATGCGGTTGAGCCAATCGAAGGTGTGAAGAGTGCGCGCATTTTGTATCTTTACCCAACCACGACGTCAAACGCTCTCATTGAGCGCATTATTAGCTCTTCGCTGTTTCATAACTACTTTGACATGCCGATCCAACATATCAGCGACAGCATGCTCAAACGCATGAAGCGAGGCGCTGGGCGCGAGCGTATCATCGAACAATTAGAGATGATGCGAAAAGCGCCCAATAGCTTTATTCGCACCAGTTTTATCGTAGGACACCCAGGCGAAAGCGACGCAGAATTTAAAGAGCTTTTGGACTTTGCCAAAGCGTTTGATTTTGATCGTGTCAACATCTTTGCGTATTCCGATGAAGAAGATACATCAGCCTATGAAATGGATGAAAAAGTCGACACTAAAACAATCAATAAACGCATCAAGCAACTCGACAAAATCGTTCAAGCCAAAACGAAAAAAAGCTTTGAGAACGAGGTGGGCAAAGAGGTCGTCATCTTAGTGGAAGGTGAAAGTAGCGAGCATGAGTATTTTATGGGCGCACGTGAGCTTCTTTGGGCACCCAGTATTGATGGTGAAGTCTTGGTCAATGACTCCGATATTGAGTCTATCGAAGTCGGCAAGTGCTACCGCGCAACCATTAGCGAATGCGCTGGAGACCAACTCATTGCAACCATCACCACTGTTGCATAATGCAACCCTTGAACTTCTTAAAACATCTAAAAATTTAGTGGCATTTTCAGGCGGTGGAGATTCCACTGCCCTCTTCTTTTTACTTTTAGAACAGAACATTCCGTTTGATATAGCGCATGTTAATTACCAAACCAGAGCGCAAAGTAATGCCGAAGAAACCTATGCCAAAGTGCTCTCTCAACAGTACAACAAACATCTTTTCACCTTTACATGTAAACTTGAAAATGCCAATTTTGAACACCATGCAAGAAAGCAGCGTTACGATTTTTTTGAAACGATGATTCAAGAACACCACTACGATACCCTGCTTACAGCACACCATTTAGGCGATCAACTCGAATGGTTTTTAATGCAACTCAGCCGTGGAGCTGGGCTTGTTGAGATGTTAGGCATGCAAGAAGTGGAAATACGAAAAGCGTATACGCTCGTTCGCCCACTTTTACATGTAAGCAAAAAAACGC
>DBTO01000053.1:1677-5174 GCA_002307095.1 Sulfurospirillum sp. UBA1314 | reverse complement strand
AACTACCTTTGTGAGCACAAAATCACCTACTTTAACGATGAAAGCAACGAGGCATTACATCATTTGCGCAACCAATTTAGACACGATTATGCGACACCACTTCTTGATGCTTACGAAGAAGGAATTGCTAAAAGCTTTGCCTACTTGGAGGAAGATCGTAAACGACTGTTGCCCCATCAAAATAGACGTATCCAAGATCTTTTTATACTACCACGTGATGTGGATGACCTTATTAACATTCGCCAAATCGATCACATTATCAAGCAAATGGATATTCTTTTATCTAAAGCGCAAAGGGATGAAATTTTAAAAACAAAATCGTGTGTTGTGGGTGGGAAAATTGCAGTTTGTTTTGAAGATGCGAAGATTTTTATAGCACCCTATCTTAAGCATACCATGGAGAAAAAGTTTAAGGAGGCGTGCCGAAAAGAGCGTATTCCTTTAAAAATACGTCCTTACCTCTACTTCCACGCGATAGATCCTAGTGCGTTGCGTTAAGGTCATACACCTTAATTTTAAAAGTCGCACTAATACTCTCTTTGCTCGATTCCAGATAAATCGGAAAATCTGCTTGAACAATGCTCGTGTAGCGGTTAAGCCCTTCTAAAAAGTTGTAAAAATTGGTGGGTGTTTTGAGTGTCGATGTGGCATTAAGTTCATACTCGACAAACTCTTTTTTATACGCGGATTTGGTGATTTCGGTGAGGGACACTTGGGTAAAAAACTTCCCTGCATAACGCATAAACTCTTCTTGGGTAAAAGGGTGTTTAAACGCAGAGATTACATGTACGTTCTCTGCTTTGAGTTTTGAAAGTTCCGCTTCACGCTCTAAAAAGAGATTTTCAACTCTGGTTTTATGTACCAAAACGCGTTTATATTCCGCTTGCAAAATACGGTGTTCTTTCACATTGGGAATAATCAGCAAGAAAACAAACGCAAACGTGACGATGATAAAGACCATTAAGAAAATGAGCAATTTCATAATATCGATTTTGTCCAAGCTACGATCAAAACTATTCACGTATGCCATCCTCGCCAATAATTTTGTTGATACTCACAAAATTATACCATCCCTCTTTCGTCAGGTAAAAGTTTGTATTGCTCGTATGAAAAATCGATTTTAGGGGTGCCGCTAAGAGAAAATTGAAGGTATCTTGCGTTGGGGCAACACCATAGAGAACGAGAGAATTGCGCTCCATTTGCACTTTTTTCAGTGTAATTTGATCCGGAACCAAATCAAACAGATTTTTCATACTCTCTTTAAGCAATGTATTGTTTGAAAAAATCTCTTCAGAAAGTGCTTTTTGACGTAAAATAATACCGATAATTTCATCGTCTTCATCAATTCTGACTTCTAACCTTTCTCGCTCTTTGGTAAGATCCACCACGCCACTTTTAAAAGAACCCATCTCGATCACAATGTAGAAATTAAAAATAATCATAAAAAGAGACATCAAGACAATAAAGGTCACCCACATTTTACTAAAGAGCGATAAAAAGGGCTTTGGACGAGGCGCTATGAAACTTAGTCTCATTTAAAAACCTCTTTGATTGCAATGTCACACATACGGTCACTCACATCTACTTTATGAATTTCAACGTCCATTAGTAGCTCATCTTCAATCTGATGAATCAGGTCTGAGCTGATCTCATAACTATCAAAAATAATAATCTCATCTAAAAATTCACTCGTATACAATGGGTTGTGATAGTACTCTTCAAGCGCCGTTTTGAGGTACTTATAGACCAAAAGATCGCGTCCATAAAGCTCTAAACTAATGTCTTCGTCTTTAAGTCCTTCCATCCCTTTATAAGCACCAAGTGCTTTGTCGCCAATATCTGAAAAAGAGTCGGTCGAGCGTAAATCATTCATATCATCCAGTTCACTCAGCTCACCTAGTTCACTCAGCTCCTCAATGCCTTCGCGATCATCTTCATCATCATCTTCTTCTTGAACTGCCGTCTCAGGCATCCCTTCAGAATCGATAATACCCTCTTCTTCTTGTTCATTTTCCCAATCGTCCACATCGTCGCTATGGCTAAAAGTAGTATCTGTTTGTGTTTTGAAAAAAGCGCCAAAATGCAACTGCTTTTCTTCAAAAATTGCTAAAATAAAAAAATCTTGGCAATTTAAAAGATAGCATGTTGGCTTGTTTTTGAGTTTTTGGGAAACAACAAAATCGTTTAGGAGAATAAAAGGAGAATAGATAAAATCAAGACCAACCTCAGAAAAAAGGTTCTTCGCCCATTTGATCTCGATATACGAAGCGTAGGCTGACCATTGATTGAGTAACGTGACATTGTGGACATTTTTAATATCGACGCTGTGTTTGCTAAAAGTCGTATTGCCTATGCCCGAAATGGCACCTTGACCTAGCGTGCCGAGTAAAAAAGCGATGTAGACAAACTGATACTCATCTTGCAAATTCATCAAATAATTTTCAAGATTTTTATCCAGTGCATCCATCGGAGGTGTCAAGGCAAATGCTTTGCTAAATGTTTTAACAATCGCACCATCTTTGAGAACTTTACAGCGCACTTCACACTCTGTTTCACTTAACACAACAGCCACAAAAAGATTCGGGAATTTTTTCTGAAGAACAGTTCTTATGCCCATATTTCTGACTCTTTGTTCACATCACTACTCTTGTGTTAATTTGAATTTGTACTATATATTAGACTAATCTTGCTTAAGTTTTGTAAAATATCAAGCAAAAACGGTACCATTTGGGCGAAGTGCATCAAACGGCGTGTTCTAAAAGACGTTTTTGAATCAACGCCTTTGCCTCTTCGAGTGAAAGCTCATGCACATAAAAAGGATCACCAAAATAAAACTCTATGGTCGAAAAAGGTTTAGGAATGCAAAACTGATCCCAACTCTTCATGCTCCAATACGACGAAAGCTTACAATTCATCGTAATAATAGGCACTTTTCGCATCATGGCAAGTGCTGCTGCACCATCGGCAACACTGTGTCTTGGACCTCTAGGACCATCGGGTGTTATACCAATGTCTCGCCCATTTTGAAGCGCTTTTAAAGCACCTCTCAGTGCCGATACGCCCCCTTTAGAGGAGCTACCACGAATCGTTCCGCCGCCAAAGAGTTGCATTAATTTGGCAACCAATTCGCCATCAAAATGGTTACTCACAATCGTATCGATCGTTTCACGTTTGGTGTAGTGCTTATAAGCAGCAGCAGCCATGAGCATCTCACCGTGCCAAATCGCATAAATACTTGGTGTTGCAGAACCATTGTGGGGAAGGTAGAATTTTTTCTTACATGTAAAAAATAAAACCTTCACTAACGCGTACACAAGGGGTGGAACCATCCACACCAAGAGCTTGCGTTGCATCGTTTTAGAGAACAATTTCGCCATAGAGGGAGAGACGTTTTGGATTGGTGATTTTGATGTTAATTGTTTGTCCAAGCAAGCTCTCATCCCCTTTAATCTGCACAAGGGCATTGTTATCACTTCGACCGGCTAAAAAGCCACTGT
>DBTO01000053.1:0-1437 GCA_002307095.1 Sulfurospirillum sp. UBA1314 | reverse complement strand
TTCGACCGGCTAAAAAGCCACTGTTCCGAAGTTCATCAATATAAACAGGATAGGTTTTATTGAGATGTTTTGCTGCAATTTCATCTAAAATTTCATCTTGCAAAAGCTGCAAGCGCTCCAGTCTCGCTGAGCCTATCTCAGAATCAATTTGGTTCGTAAACTCAGCCGCTTTGGTCAAAGGTCTAGGAGAGTATTTAAACGCAAAAATCTGCTCAAATTTAACCTGTCGTATGACATCGAGCGTATCTTCAAAATCAGCGTCACTTTCTCCGGGGAAAGCGACAATAATGTCCGTACTGATCGAGACATCGGGAATCATTTCACGAAGCTTTAATGCGCGATTTAAAAACCACTCTTTGCTGTAGCCACGTTTCATCTGCTCTAAAATATGCGTTGAACCACTTTGTAAGGGCATGTGCATCGACTTACAGACTTTTGGATTGTTCGCAAACGTTTCTAAAAATTTATCGTCCATATGCAGGGGATGCGGAGAGGTAAAACGGATGCGTTCGACTTCAGGGATTTCGCTAATAAGATTCAGTAGATCAGAAAAGTCCATCGTACGCTCAACATTTCCGCTAAAACGTCTGCCATAATTGTTAACATTTTGACCGAGCAAAAAGATCTCTTTCGCCCCATTTTTGGCTGCTTTTCGAGCTTCATTGACAATCAAATCGGCTGGAATAGAAATCTCATCGCCTCTGGTTTGTGGTACGATGCAGTAGGTGCATTTTTTATCGCAGCCGATGGAGATGTTCACATACGCTTTGTACAAACTGTTGCGGTATTCTCCAAAGGCATAGGTACTCTCATCGTAGTCGGTATCGACACTGAGAAATTTTTCGGTATTGACTGCTGTGGAGATTTTGGAGACGTTGCGTGCGCCGATGACGAAACTCACATAAGGCGCGCGCCTGAAGATCTCTTTGCCCAAATGGCTTGCGGTGCATCCGCACACACCGATCTTCGCCCCCTCTTTTTTTTGAAGGTTGTATTTTCCGATCTCTGAAAAGAGTTTACTGACAGGTTTTTCACGCACACTACAGGTGTTGACCAAGATTAGGTCCGCCTCTTGTAGATTGCTCGTTAAAACATAATTTTCTTTATCCCCAAGCTCGGCGATAATGTGCTCAGAGTCCCGCACATTCATCGCACACCCAAGGGTCTCGATATAAAGCTTTTTTACTTCTGCTATACCCAAAATCCAGCCTTAGAGAATATGTACTTCGTACATGTAATCGCTCTCACCCAAACCGTAACGAATGTCTCTTAAATAGACGCTAAACCCTTGTGCTTCAAAGTGCTCGACCAGTGCCACGAGATCCTTATGAGAGTTCTCTTTGTCAAAATAAAAAATCTTTTGTCCCTCTTTCTCAATAATCTCCGTCACTTTGTCCAATGTAATTGTCTTTGGTTTTCCATTAATTTCATTTCGTG
>DBTO01000080.1 GCA_002307095.1 Sulfurospirillum sp. UBA1314 | reverse complement strand
ATGCGATATATCTCTTTGGTTGTGGCTGCGTTTTTGATGGTGGGTTGTGCTTCAAAGTTGAGCGAAAATGAGAGTGAAAAGACGTTGGATTACAGCGTGACGAACTCTAAAAAAATTGAAATTATCAACTCGAAGACCTCGAAAACGTTTGTAACAATCACCTATTTAAATCCCATAAACCATGACCTTGTGACGCAAGAGAGCGAGAAATTTATCGTAGGAACCTACAAAGCCACGGGTGATGGGGCTTTTGATACCATTAATCTTTTAAAGTTTAAAGTCAATGGCAAGGATGAAAACTTAACGGTCACCCAATTGAGTCAAGATGCTCCTCTTTTAAAACTCATTACCTCTGCGAACGCTTGGACCAACTATGTGTTAGTGCAAGCGCCAAAGACAGAGGAGATCAAGATGGAGATTAGTTTCGAAAACGATCAGTCACAGAGGGTGTCAGCAACATTTCGAAAAGATTTTTGATCGAAACATCTTCCCCTAAAAGATGGCGGTAGACGACGTAATTGGCCAGTACTTTTTTGCCATACTCTCGACTCTCTTCATTGATCATACTCTCCATACTTAAAAAAGGTTCATACGAACCTTGTGAAAATGCCCCTGCTTGGAGATGTTTTTTGGTAAAACCCATACCGCCATTATACGCGTACGCCACAAAAAGTGGGTGCATGAGGTTTTTCTCTAAAAAATTGAGATGAATATTTCCAAAAAGATACGCCACCCGAGGATCAAACATCATCGCGATTGAAAATGTTTCAAGCTTCTCTTTTTTGGCAATATCGCGCGCCACAAAAGGCATAAACTGCATCATGCCAAGGGCATACGACGTTGAGACGACTGAGGGAATAAAACGGCTCTCTTGACGCGCGATGGAGAGCATCAACGCTTGGCGATGAATGGAATAACTTGCAATCTCTTCAGGGTAGGGAATCGGATAGTAGTTTTTAGCATAATGCGTGGCGCGTTCCATCAAATAGCTGTAATGCGGCAAGGTATTGGCGTATTTGAAGCTTTGTGCCAAGGTTTCAACCTCTTGGGAGCTCATGTGATAGACTTTATTCATCACCTTAATCCATGCAAACGGATCGCTCACATTAAACGTTGGGTGCGTGCCTTCTAAAACTGGCGAGACGATGTTTTGCATCGGGCGACCGAGTTGTTCGTAGGCATAAAGCGAGTAGATATTGATCTCACTGTCTTGCAGGATGCGCTCTAAAAAGCGAGCATCTTTGGTGACTAAATAGAGCCAAAAAAGCGCTTTGTCTTTCTCTTCGCCTTTCGTGGCGCGCTCATTTGAAAGCTCAAAAAAGGTAAGGGCTTGCTCTTTTTCATCGTATTTGAGGGCATTGAGTCCCATATAAAAAAGTGCTTTAGCGTTTACATGTAAAGCAGGATTTACATGTAAAAGGGAGCGTTGTACGTTTTCGAGCTTATCGTTTTGGACAACGTTGTAGGCGAATGGGTTGAATTTGACCGATTGGGAGAGTCTGTCCATCTGCTCTTTGGGAATAATCTGTTGGTTAAAAATAGCCGCTTTATACGAGGTGATACTGCCGTTAAAAAGGGTTAAAAAGGTGTTGGCGTCGCTACTAAGTGCTGCTTCATACACGTTGTCATTTTCCATCAAGGTGATGAGGTTCACCAGCTCTTTGTTCTGTTTGAGACGTGGTTTGATGAGTTTGAGCTGCCCTTTTGCCAACGAGGTGACTTTGGCAATGTTGATGCCAATATTGAGGCATTCATCATCTTCTTTCATCAAAGCACTCACATCAAGATCAATACATTTGGAGATTTTTTTATATTCCATATTGTCCATTTTTTTCGCAAAAAGGTGGAAAAAACGAATGTTCATCGTATGCACCATCCCAAAGAGCGCTTTGGCTTCTTTGGGGGTGGCGGCATCGCTTTGGAGGTATTCGTAGATGTAAAAATCTTTCGCAAGACTGCGTGGTTTATCATCAAAAAAAGCAAAATTAACAGGCTCATCTGCAAACAGGTCAATGCAAACACAAAGGCAAAAAAGAAGGCCTAGAAAAAATTTATAAAGCATTGGCAAGCGCAAACAGAAGTTTGACCGCAAACAGGTCGACAAATTGGAGTGTCAAAATCACGATCAATGGTGCAAGGTCGATACCGCCAATCAAGGTTGGAACCAATTTACGAATAAAGGCATAGACTGGGTTGGTGAGCCGAAAAAGAATCTGCACGATGGGGTTGTACGGATCAGGGCGCACAAAGGTAATAAGTGCAGCGATGATAACGACCCAAATATAAATGTTAATGAGGGTGTGTAAAATATTGGCAAATGCTTCAATAAATGTTGCTAAAACGATCATCTAACAATCTCCTTAAGGTAGTTTTTAATCAGTGGATAGATAAGGGCAAGATCAAGCCCTATGTCAGCGCCTGTGAGCCAGAAACGAAGGGGTTTTAAAAACGGTTCGTCTGTGAGCCCACTTTTTGTTGCTAAATAGGCTTTAAAATCATCAAACGCCTCAAAATAGGGGGCATTTAAAATAAGTTCTTGAAGCAATTTACTCTCCGCTTCAAACGCTGCATCAAACGCTTTTTTCGCAAAAAGTGCATCTACTTTTTGTTTGATCTCATACGTGGTGCTGGCTTCTTCTGTGTAGAGTTTTGCCAGTTTCCCAATATTTTCACACGCATACCCGATGCGTTTTGAAAGCTCCATGTCAGGAATGCGCTTGATATGCTCGACATTGATAAAACGTAGCTTTTCGATCTCAAAAGGCGTAGGAGATGGTGAAATCGTTTTGATGTCAAACCACGCAATCGCCTCTTCAAGCGTGAAAATCTCCACAGGCGCAGGATGACTCAACAGGAGAAGATAATTCACAATCGCTTCAGGCATAAAGCCTTGGTTCAAAAGCCACGTAACGTCGCTTTCATCTTTTGTGCATGGAAGGGAAGGCACATACGTGTAGTGCATCGCTTGGTCGTAGCCTATGGATTGGCGGATATGCTCCTCTTTAGGGGCATTAGCTTTTTGCTCATTTTCCCGAATGATCGTGGTAACGCCTTGAAGCATATCGTCACACGCACAAGCAAACGTGTAGGTTGGGTATTTGTGGGTGTTCATAATGACAAAGTGATCCGAGGTGGTATCAGACTTTTTCATACGAATCACAAAGGGTTTTGGCGTGTTTAAAATCTCTTCAGAACTCAAATGCTCACAGGTCCCAACACATGGAGATGTCTCGTCTTCTTGGGGACAAAAACAGATAAAAGCCTTTTTCGTGTCCAAAAGCGTGGAGGCAAATTGGAGATGGTATTTGAAGTTGCTACTTTGATAGTAAAGCTGTGAATAGGAAATGCCAAAAAGCGCTAACATCTCTAAAAGCTCTTGGTCTTTGCCTTCGATCGTGCGTGCTCTATCGCCATCTTCAATGCGTACGATTAGTTGCTCACCCGCTTGTTTGGCGCAGATATAATTTAAAAGCGCAATCCTGAGATCATTGATGCTCATATTGCCCGTGGGAGAAGGCGCAAATCTATACATGTTTCAACGTCTCGCTTACAAGCTCGTTGACCACGGTTGGGTTGGCTTTTCCACCACTGTTTTTAAGCACTTGTCCCACAAAAAAGCCAAAAAGATTGGTATTGCCTGCTTTGTATTTTGCAACATTGTCAGGATTTTTGGCAATGACGTCATCGATGAGCGGTTTTAGTTTTTGGGGATCACTGATTTGGGTAAGTCCTTTTGCTTCAACGATGGCGGTTGGTTTGTCACCTGTTTTTGCGATCTCTTCAAAGACTTGTTTTGCAATTTTAGTGGAAATCGTTCCCTCATCGATCATTGTGACAAGCTCGGCGATCTCTTTGGGACTAAATTTTAAGGGTGCTTCAAGTTTAAGTTCTCTTGCCACTTCGTTTGCGACGATGTTCGCAAGACTGATGGGGCTGTTTACGAAAGTGAGCGTCTCTTTATAAAAAGAGGAGAGATGCTCATCGCGCGCTAGGATATTGGCGATTTCATGGTTGAGCCCAAGCTCTTTCGTGTAAGTATCAAAATGTGCTTGCTCCGATTCACTCATAGGGGCGACAACACCCTCGACAATGGAGGGCTTTTTCGCTTCCGTTTTGGGTGTAGATGGCGCTACTTCTGCCTTTTTAGCCCATGAGTCTTTTAGCCCTACAATTTTATTGAACACAGGCGTTTTATCGGTGTAATCAATCGGGTCAGCGTAAAAATAGCCTTGTCGCTCAAACTGAAATCTCACATCCGGTTTTTCGCTGATAACGGCAGGCTCAACAAACGCATTTTGGATTACATGTAAAGAATCAGGATTGAGATCTTCTAAGCCATCAGGTGCTTCGTTAGAGTACAACCGCTCATACAGTCTAACTTCGACTTTATGCGCATGTTTGGCACTGACCCAGTGAATGGCGCTTTTCGTTTTAATATTACTCGTGTCTTCACCACTTTTTGAGTTGGGATGATACTCTGCTTTAATTTCGACGATAGCGCCACTCGCATCTTTTACAACCTCTTTACATGTAAGAATATACGCATGTTTCAGTCGCACGGATTGCGTGGGTGTTAAGCGGTAGTAACCCTCAGGAGGATTTTCCATAAAGTCATCGCGTTCGATGTAAATCTCACGCGTAAAAGGGAGTTTGCGTGAGCCAACTTTAGGCACATCGTGTGGGTAATAAGACGCATCAATTGTTTCTTCGCCCTCATAATTTTCGATGGTGACTTTGAGTGGGTCAAGGACACACATCACGCGTGGTACTTTGGTATTGAGATCATCCCTTATGCAAAATTCCAGTTGTGCTACATCGACCATAGAGTTGGCTTTGGCGATGCCGATTTGATCGCAAAAATTGAGGATAGATTCGGGTGTATAGCCTCTTCGTTTATAGCCTGCAATGGTCGGTAATCGAGGGTCGTCCCAGCCATGCACATAACCGCCATTGACGAGTTCTAAGAGCTTTCGTTTGCTCATTACGGTGTAGTTGATGCCAAGGCGTGCAAACTCATTTTGGTACGGGCGAGGGAGTTTTAATTCAAGTTCGTCTAAAACCCAGTCGTAAATATCACGGTTATTTTCAAACTCTAATGTGCAGATAGAGTGCGTAACACCTTCAATATAGTCGGATAAACAGTGCGCAAAGTCATACATCGGGTAGATGCACCACTCATCACCGGTTCTAAAATGATGCGCGTGACGGATGCGGTATAAAAGCGGATCGCGCATTTTCATATTCGCCGCACTCATGTCGATTTTGGCGCGTAAAACGTGTTCGCCGTCTTTAAACTCACCGTTTTTCATGCGCGCTAAAAGGTCTAAATTTTCTTCAACGCTACGATTCGCATAAACGCTTCGGCGACCTGGCTCTTTGATCGTGCCTCGGTATTCGCGTATCTCTTCTTCATTGAGACTGTCCACATAAGCTTTGCCCATTGTGACCAGTTGCACCGCATACTCGTAAATTTTGGGGAAATAATCCGATGCAAAGCGCACATTATCTGCCCATTTAAAGCCAAGCCACGTTACCGCATCTTTAAGCGCTTCCACATAGCGCATGTCTTCGGTCGTTGGGTTCGTGTCGTCCATTCTGAGGTTACAATGTCCCTTATAATCACGCGCAATGCCAAAATTGATACAGATAGATTTAGCGTGTCCAATGTGGGGAAATCCATTGGGTTCTGGAGGAAATCTCGTAATGACTTTCGTGTACTTTCCGCTCCTTAAGTCCTCTTCCACAATGGTGCGTAAAAAATCTTTGCTCTCACTCATTTTCTTCAAACCTTTTTGATTGATAACTCTTAGTTGTTTGTATTTTACCATTTCGTGTATTAATTAACCCAAAAGCGTTGATGATCGCATCGGCAAGCGCTACCAAACTGTTTTTTCAAAATTGGGTATCGTGAGTCATTTTTACGTTTACATGTAAAGATTTTGCGGCTATGCGCGTGAAGCGGTATAATCAATTTTGATTTGGTATCCTACACCGTTAATATTTTCAAAAAAATCAACCTCGCAAATTTCTCGGATACGGTAGATGACCATTTGAAGTTTTTTGAGATTGAGTTGCTCGTCATCCCAAAGCGTTGTATAGAGGTGCTCGTAACTTACGCAGTGGTTTTTATGCTCACACAGGATTTGAATGAGCTTTAACGCATTGGGGCTCATTTGGATAATTTGACCTTGTTTATAAAGTAAATGCGTTTCGTGATTAAAACAAAATCCACCGATGATTTTGCTGATTTTTGTGCTAGGAAGAGGGCTTTTTTTGGCGCTTAAAAGTGAGATGGTTGCGATGATTGCTCTTTCATTATAAGGTTTGATGATGTAGCCATCCGCTTTGGCATCCATCGCAT
>DBTO01000114.1 GCA_002307095.1 Sulfurospirillum sp. UBA1314 | reverse complement strand
AATTTAAAAAAGACGGTGATTACGTAGCCACGATGATGCGAACGCACGGCAGTGTTGGAAATCCTATGTATTACTGTTCAGGTGTGACGGTGATAGGATTTATGGTTTTGGTCACCTCTAACTTTATACCCACCGTTGTGTTTGGGCTGTTGACCGTCGCTACCATCTTTGTTGCCATAGTGGCGGATCTTTTGCTTTCGCCGTTATTGCTCATCGCTTTTAAGGCGTTTGGAAAGCCAAAAACGCATTAGATCATATATTCGATTGTTGCATCTCGTAGCTCTTGGGCTGTTTTGCACTGATCGTTTTGGTTACATGTAACGCATGGATTTTGGGTTGGTCTGAGCTGATCAAGCAGTTTAGTATACTCACTTTCGATGCTGTTGATGCTTTTTTTGACACAAATGAGAGGAATATTGCGCGATTTTGCCTGTTTTTTAAAGGACTTCATTGCGTTGTGGTTAAGATAATCAATCAGCATAATGACACAGAGTGTGTCGCACGGAAGCTCTCTAAAACTGTCCGAATTTTTGCGCCCTGCGATGTGGTTAATTTTTGCCGCCCCCAAGCGTACGAGAAGTGTTTTAATGGTGCTGATATCATCACCTCCAAGAATCATAACTGACATGTTACCCTCCGTTAGCGTAGAAGAAATGGTGCAAATGGCTGATGCTACTGCGTCCCATGGCAAGGACTGACTCTTTAGAATTACCTCCAAGATGAGGGGTACCGATGAGGTTGGGTAGCGCTAAAAGGCTTTTGTCTTTCATCGGCTCTATTGCAAAAACGTCTAATGCTGCACCTGCGATCTCTTGGTTTTGCAATGCACTTTTTAATGCTTCTTCATCGATGATCCCACCACGAGCGGTGTTAATGATAAACGCACTTTTTTTCATTGCGTTAAAGGCTTGCGATGAAAAGAGGTTTTTCGTTTGATGCGTGAGGGGAATATGAAGCGAAATAATGTCTGCCTCTTTGAGAATATGTTCAAACGAAGCAAAGACAATACCAAGCCTTTTCGCCTCTTCTGCATCCTCACGTTTGGACGAAACCAAAATAGTACACTCAAATGGCTTTAGCAGTTCTATCACCCGTTTGGCGATATGTCCAAACCCAAAAATGCCAATGGTCTTGCCCGTCAGCTCGCTTCCTCCATCAGTTTTCCATTCACCATTTTTCAAGGTAACGATAGACGGGTAAAGATTGCGTGTCAGGGTGAGCATAAAACCAAGCGTGATCTCAGCTACCGAGTTTTTGTTCGTTCCACCAGTCCACCCCAGTTGAATACCGCGTGCTTCAAGCGCTTGGGTGTCAATGTTATCAAGCCCAACGCCATAACGCGAAACGATTTTGAGGTTAGGGCAGTGAGCGAGCACTTCTTCATCGATGATTTCATTGCCCACGATGATGCCATCGGCATCTTTGAGAAAATCGATAAGCGCGCTCTTTTCACGCAGTGCATAGGTGGTGTTGAGCTTTACATGTAAAAAGGATTTTTGAAGCTCTTTGACCAAAATGGGTGTGCGCGAAAAAAGAGGAGAGGAGACGGCTATTTTCATACGGCTACCAACAGTGAGCGGACATTTTGCTCCTCAGCTACAGCTAAAAGCTCTTTCTCCACGTGTGGCACTAAGGTGATGCCCTGTTTTAGGGCTCTTATTTCGTTTTCAAACTCTATTTCCCCTGGGATGAAGACCTGTTTTCCCTCAATAGGCTTAGCGTTTTTAAACGTCTCCCACCAGTGATCCATACGCTTTTTAAAGACAAGTGCTTCTTCAAAGGCATCGATGCGCATTGCCCCAAAGAAGTGCCCTACACCTTCACCCACTTTTTGATTCAGTGGATTGAGATATGGCACCATAGGCGGCACAAAAGGGCCATAATTTGCGCCTGAAAAAACAGCCGAGAAAATGTCCACGATAGAGGCTAAACAGTATCCTTTGTGGCTTCCATGCTCTCTGTCCATTCCCAGTGGCAAGATTGCACCACCACGCTCTAAAATGGTTGGGTCATCGCTTGGATGACCTTCACTGTCTTGGGCATAACCAAAGCCTAGCTTTTCACCTTTTTTTGCGGCCATGGTAAATTTACCACGGTTGATCGGAGCGGTTGCAAAATCGGCTACAAAAGGAGGGTGGCTAAGGGTTGGAATCGCCACAGCGATGGGATTGGTTCCTAGCATCGCTTCAGCTGAAAAGGTTGGTGCAACCAGAGGGGTCGCATTGGTCATGGTAATGCCGATCATGTCGTGCTCTAACGCCATCATGGCATAGTGACCTGCGATGCCAAAGTTGCTTGAATTACGCGTCGAAACCCAACCTGTACCCACATTTTTTGCTTTTTCAATGGCAAGTTCCATTGAAAATTTAGCAGGAATCATTCCCATCGTTCCATTGCCATCGACCACTGCCGTGCTTGGCGTTTCGCGCACGATTTTGAGTTTAGGATGGGTGTTAATGCGTCCTGCTTTCCACAGTCTGTGGTATTCACCCACACGGGCAATGCCATGCGTGGCAAAGCCTCGTTTTTCAGCGGCGAGTAAAACTGTCGCACACGTTGTAGCATGCTCATTAGAAAAGCCCATGGAGACGAGAATCGCATGGGTGGTTTGCAATAAAGCGTTATACGAATAATAGATGCTCATTGACTTTCCCATCAATCGTGATTTCATCGGTTACATGTAAAAGTGGTGGCGTGATCTCTACCGTATCAGGATACTTAAGACCGCTTCCTGTGTTGAGCAACACCACTTTTTCATCGGGTTTGATCCAACCCTCTTTAAGGAGTTGATGAGTTGCCGCAAGCGTTGCCGCCCCCTCAGGACAGACAAAAAGTCCTTCGTTTTGAGCCAGAAGTGCTTGATACTCTAAAATATTTGCATCACTGACCGCGATAGCGCACCCGTTCGTGTCGTAAATCGCACCCAAAACTAAAAAGTCACCGAGTGCTTTGGGTACGGTAATACCATAAGCGATCGTGTGTGCGTCTTCCCAAAACGTTGATTCAGATTCTCTTTTTTTGTACGCTTCGACGATGGGTGCGCAGTGTTCCGCTTGAACCGCGACCAAACGAGGCAGTTGCTCACCTATGAGACCAAGCTCACGAAGTTCCAAAAGACCTTTATAGATGCCGATGAGTCCTACACCGCCACCCGTTGGGTAAAGAATAACATCGGGCACTTCCCAGTTAAACTGCTCTGCAAGCTCCAAGCCCATCGTCTTTTTACCTTCTATTCGGTAAGGCTCTTTGAGTGTTGAAGCGTCCATCAGACCGTATTTTTTCACTGTTTTACCAACGATCTTGCCTGCATCGCTGATAAGTCCATCGACCAAATAGAGCTTTGCCCCAGCGATAGCACATTCGTTGCGTGTAATGAGTGGCGCATCTTCGGGCATAACGATGTAGGCTTCGATGTCCGCTTTGGCGGCGTAAATCGCCCATGCAGCACCTGCGTTACCGTTAGTTGGCATCGCAAAGCGTTTCACGCCAAGCTCTTTAGCTTTGGAAATGCCCACTGCCGCACCGCGCGATTTAAACGTACCGCCTGGATTCATTCCTTCATCTTTAAGATACAGATGCGACAAACCAAGTTTTGCGCCCACTTTTTTAAGTGCAATGATCGGGGTAATGACTTCGCCCAAAGAGACGATGTTTTCTTCGTTTTCAATGGGTAAAAGCTCTTTGTAACGCCACAAATTATACGGACGTGAAGCTAGTGCTTCTTTCGTGAATTTTGTTTTGACTTTGTCTAAATCGTACCTGACCAACAGAGGGGCACTACAGTGCTCACAGAGTTGGGTGAGTTTTTTAGGGTCGAATTGTGCCTTACATTTGGGGCATTCTAAATGGGTAACGTACATCTTTTCTCCTTTTTAAAAAGCGCGTGCTAAATCAGAATCAGGGTGATTTCCACATCTTCGGTAATCATCAAAATCAATAGGCAAGTCATACTTGCGTCTCAGGGCTTGTAGTCCAAGAGCTAAACGCACGTAGTATTCTAATGAAGCATTTTTTTGACCGGCTAAGTGCGTGTTGGGGCGTGGAACCCAGACCATATTGACCGTACTGACCCCTTTTGAGGCGAGCTCTTCTGCTTCGGCTAACGTTGCGGAAAGTGCTTCTTCTTCGCTCGTAAAGCCGTAATGTTTGGCAAGTTCCACTCCTGAGACGATGCCTGTGTTGACACGTCCACGTCCAAAGATTTCAACAGCGTCCACAAGACGTTGTTTCCACGCATCGTACCCGACCCACTTGGCTTTTCCGGGGCAAATTTCGCCAAAAAGTCTTTCATCCAGCACTTCAATGTCCATCGTCACACTGGTGATGCCCGTCTCATCGTAGAGGCGTTTGAGTTGCTCTTTGGTGAGTGCTGAGCAGATGAGTTGGGAAGGGAACTTCTCCGTTGCAAAATTCTCGCCAATAGCTTGAAGAATTTCGATGTAGTAGTCCACCTCTTTATCAAACGGATCTTTACCGTGAAAGTCAGACCCAGAAGTAATACAAATCGCCGTAAAACGCCCTGGCTCTTTCAGTGCTTCTTTGATGGTCTCTTTGACATCTTTTGCTTTGATCTTGGATTGCATGTCGATCTCATCTTTTTGCTGTTTGAGATTGTTGACGATGTCGCAAAACCTGCAGCCTGAGTCATCGCTCCAAAAGTGGCAGTAACGGTTTGGAATGAGGTAAAGACGTTGTGGTCGGGCACTCACGATATTTTGCATCAAAGCACCACTGGAGGTTTTTTGATCGTAGAAGTCTGGTTTATCCCAGAAAAAGACCTCTTCTAAAACCTTTCCCTCATCGGTAAGAACGAGTTTTCCATCGATGCGATCAACAATGTAAGGATTGTCTTCTAGGGGTGTTGGTGTACTTAACACTGAAGTGCCATCACGCAAGATGAACGCTTCAGGACGCTGGGTGAGTTTACCATCGCGCGTTCCAAAAATATGAGTGCCCCCGAGTTGATGCTTCGTGACATCAACCGTTTCTAAGGCTTTTTCGGTGTAAAAAACCCCACGGCGGTGAATGTCCGTTTTGAGCATAATGAGTCTTGGAAACTCTGGGTATTTTGTGCTCACTTCTTCAAAGGAAAGTTGACTTCGTGACATTAGATACGCTCCTGTTTTTCTTTGGCAAGTCGGTCTAAATGGAGAAAATAAGGACGCTTGTTTTCTTCTTCTTTAACTCTTACATGTAAAGATTGCTCGATGATTTCTAAAGGCTTTAAAATCCACACGGTGGAGAGATCAAAGTCGCCGTATTGCTTTTGTACCGCTTCATAATATTTTTGGAACTCTTTGCCATTGACGATGGCACGATGTGGTTGTACGGTGATTAAAAAGCTTTTTTCATCGTTGGTTAAAAGCAAAATGCTCACAGGTTTGTCAAACCAAAGACTTTTGGTCATGTAGCGATTGGTCTTGGAAGACTCAATATATTCGGTGTAAATAATCTGCTCACCATCGCTATGCAAAGAATCCTTTACCACAGGATGAGGCAATCCGTTTTCATCAACAGTCACGAGAATTTTGACACTCTCTTTTTCGTTGAGACGGTTTAAAATTTCATTCCCCATTTGATCACGGTCCTTTTTTCGATAAATTTAAAGATAACGTTTTCAACCACTACACCGATGATGATGATGGTGAGAAGTCCTGCAAACACAAGGTTGATGTCGAGTTGGTTTTTTTTCTCAAAAATAAACCACCCAAGTCCACCTGAGCCTGAACTGACACCAAAGACAAGTTCAGCCGCGATCAGTGTTCGCCATGAAAATGCCCAACCCACTTTAAGTCCGGTTAAAATATGCGCAAACGCTGCGGGAATAAGGATCTTAAAGACAAAACGAAGTCCTGTCAGTTCATAGTTTTTTCCCACCATGCGAAGCGTATTGCTCACCCCCATAAAGCCTGAGTAGATGTTCAAGGCTATCGGCCATGTCACGGCGTGGATGATGACAAAGATGATGCTTGGATTGCCAAGACCAAACCAGAGCAGTGCCAACGGCAGAAGTGCTATGGCAGGCAGAGGATTGAACATTGCTGTCAATGTCTCCAATAAGTCCGTTCCAATTCTCGTCGTAATGGCAATCACCGTCAGCGTTCCAGCAAGGAGAATACCGCTTGTATACGCGATAGAAAGCACTTTTAAAGACGTTAAAGTACGGTTGACAAGCTCGCCACTTTGAATGACTTGCCCCAACCCTTTGATGGTATCGCTAAAGGTTGGAAACATGAGCTCATTGTTAAGATTGACCGCGTAAATTTGCCAAATGACAGCAAGTAAAACGAGAATAAATCCTTTGCGAAGCGCTGAAATGTTGTAAAGTCGCTCAAAAAGCGAAAGTTCTATTTTAACTTCTTGATGTGCAACGGGTGCTGTGACTTCACGCTCGTACTCTTCTCTAAGATTGTTTAGCGTTATGGTTTTAGTGGTACTCATTTCGCACTCCTTAAATGACATAATCGAGTTGATCTTTAAAGAGAATGCGTGAAATACGCTCTTTAAGTTCAATCAGCTCTGGATGGTTGCGCGAATCATACGCACTCAAGTCCACATTAAGCTCTGCCACGACTTGTCCTGGGTGAGGGGAGAGCATGACGATACGCGTTCCGAGTGTAATCGCCTCATCGATGGAGTGGGTGACGAATACCATCGTAAACTTCGTCTCTTGCCACAGTTCAAAAAGCTCCTCTTGCATCTTTTGACGCGTGAGGGCATCTAAGGATGCAAACGGCTCATCCATCAAAATAACTTTGGATTTGAGCGCCAAACAACGAGCAATCGCCACGCGTTGTTTCATTCCACCTGAGAGAGCGTGAGGGTATGAGTTTTCAAATTTGCTGAGATTGACCTTTTTAAGCCACTTTCGTGCTTCTTGAATGGCAGCGACCTCAGAACATTGACTCGTTTCTCGAATCGCAAAGACGATATTTTCAAGCGCCGTTTTCCACGGCAATAACTGATCAAACTCTTGAAAAACCATCCCTCGATCAGATCCAGGTTTTTTAATCTCGACGCCATTAAGATTAATAGACCCACCAACGGGCTTCATATAGCCACCAATGGCTTTGAGGATGGTGGATTTTCCACAGCCTGAGGGTCCTAAAAGGATGAGCCTATCGCCTTTTTCGACGTGGAAACTGACATCGTGTGTTGCTGTGACCAAGTGCTCGGTTGTCTTGTATTGAAGGGTGAGATGCCTCACATCCACAAAGGGAATGTGAGGGGTTGATGGCGTGCTCATGCTTAGCTTCCAGATCTTACATGTAAAAGATCAAAGTAGAGCTCTTTCCAGTTCTCAGGTTTGGTTTTAATGGCACCTGTTTTGAAAAGAAAGTCACTAAACGTCGTGATTTTAAATGGTGTTGTGCCATAAACAATTTGTGGATCGCTGATGATGCCTGTGATGAGTTCAAGTGACTCTTTGGATTTGGTCGCATCCAAGTAGAGTTTCGCTGCCTCTTTTTTGTTGTTGGTAATCCACGCATCGACTTCATCGAGTGAAGCTAAAATGACTTTGGCTAGTTCTGGGTTTTTCTCATAAAACGCTTTGGTGGTTGAAATGACATTGGTCGTATGGTTGCCGCCGAAAACATCGTAAGAGTTAAAAACGACATGAACATTTTTGTTCTGAAGTTCTGTAGAAGCAAACGGTTCATTGGCAAGATGCCCTGTAATCTCAGACTTTCCAGACGTAATGGCAATGAGTGCATCGGGATGTTTGAGTGAAACGGTCAACCCATCAAGTTTATCAAAGTTTTCAATACCAAACTCTTTTGCCGCTGCCATTTGAAGCACCAACGATTGGATGGAGACTTTAACCGCAGGAACAGCGATTTTGTCTTTGTCGCTTAAGTCTTTTAACGATTTAACATTGGGGTTTGACGTAGTAAAAATAAGCGGTGATTGATCGAGTGATGCCAAGGCTTTCACACTTCCTTTTGACTTGTCCCAGAGTCTTACAAAGGGAGCAACACCTCCAGAGATAAGATCGACATTGCCTGAAAGTAGGGCTTCATTTGCGGTTGAGCCGCCACCAAACGTGACCCATTCGACTTTAATGTCACCCAAACCTGCTGCTTTGGCATTTTTTTCAATGATTTTCTGCTCTTCTAAAACAATGAGCGGTAGATATGCAAGCCCATATTGTTTGCTGATACGAAGCTCTTTGGTCTCAGCATTGAGCAGTGAAGTGCCAAGTAATGCAATGCCTAAAATGAATAAAAAAACTTTTTTCATTCTCTTCTCCTTAATGTTTTGTTGTGAAATTATGTCATGCTAAACGTTTAAAGTCAAGTAAATCTATTGATAAACTATACTTAATCTTATGACTCGGGTTTATATTAATCCTTACATGTAAACATAAGATTGTTTCTATAATATATGGGAAATGCGAAAAATGGATAATTTGGTTATAGAAAAGTTCACAAAATTTAATAAAACTTTTTTAAAAATCTGTTCATTTTGGCTTAAAATTTTTGATGCAAGTGTGACCAAAACACTTTTTAAAGTGCAAATATGCTAAATTACTCACAATTTTAAGTGCCAAGGAAAAAGCAGTTATGGCAAATATTCGTGAAATTTACCAACTTGGATCGGATGTCATACAAAGCATCGCGGAAGAAGTAAGCGATGTTCATGCCGCGGATATTCAAAGTCTGATAGACGATATGATCTTTACATGTAAAGCCTCAAAAGGTGTCGGAATTGCCGCACCGCAGGTGAATTGCTCTCAAGCGATCATCATTCTAGCCTCCTACCCCAGCGAGCGTTATCCGCATGCGCCGATGATGGAACCCACGGCACTCATCAATCCTAAGATCATCTCTCATTCGTCATCGATGCTCAAAGATTGGGAAGGGTGTTTGAGTTTACCAGGTATCAGAGCGCAAGTGCCACGTTACCGCCAAATTGAGGTTTCGTATACCGACAGAGAGGGTTCTGAACATACCGTCATGTATCGCGATTTTGTTGCGCGGATTTTTCAGCATGAGTATGACCATCTGATCGGAAAAGTCTTTTTAGACCGCATAGAGTCGACATTGGATGTGGTGATGGAAAAAGAGTATCAACGCCTTATTGCAGCACGTTGATACGGTGGGTTAGAAATAGTATCTTAGCGAGAGCATTGCATTGCGTGGTGTTCCATAGACCATCAAATTAGTTCCGATGCCTTCATAGTACTTTTTGTCAAACAGATTGTTGATGTTCAATTGCACTTCTGTCTGTTTGTCAATTTGATAATGCGCCATCACATTGGTAAGGGTAAACGCCTCTTGCTCGATATACGAACTACCGCTTCCCGTATAAAAGCGACTGTAATAGTTCAATCCGCCACCGAGGCTGAGTTCATTGTTGATTTTGTATTTTGTAAAAGCCGTTGCCGTGGTTCGTGATGCTTTTGTGTTGTATGTATCTCCTTTAGCATCTTCAGCTGAAAAATTTGCCAATCCAAAAGCAAGACTCCAACGATCGGTTAGTTCGCCCGATGCACCTACTTCAAACCCTTTGCTCGTTACACCTTTTGCTGCTTCATAAACACGATCACCATTGGGCAGTGTAACGCCATCGACTAATTTTGCTAAATTGTCTTGGACGATTTTAAAAAGAGAAAATGAGGTATTTAACTTGCCACCAAAATATTCACCTTTGATACCCGTTTCATAATTTTTGCCAACAATCGGGTCTAAATAATCTCCATTAATATCTTTAACACTTTGCGGTTTAAAAATATCGGTATAGCTGACATAGACAGAGTGGTAACTGTCTAAATCATAGACCAATCCAGCGTAAGGTGTTACTTCATTGCGAAAGGTTCTCTCAGCAACGGATGGGCTTTCATTGTAGTATTTCCAATTAGAAACTCTCAGTCCTGAAATAAGTTTAAGATCTTCACTCAATGAAAATCGCCCAGCAAGGTAGGTTCCTTGTTGTGTTGTATCTTCTTCTGGTTTGTTAGTATAAGCTACTGTGGCAAGTGCATTGGGAATGCTAAAATTGTAAAAATTGACAGAAGGTTGTGGCAATACTTGTTTATCTTTAAGCTCTTTGGTTCTGTCATTGTATGAAAAACCTGTAATGATTTCTTGCGAAAGATTGTTGATGGTAAATGGAAATTTGAGGAATGAGTCAAAATTAATTTCATCAAAAACAATTTTGGTTGCATAATTGTTGTAGGTGAGTCCTGTTCCCGTTGTTTTATTGATGCTATTGCCCCTGATTTGAACCGTATTTGTATCTTGGTTCGTTCGTATAAATGAAGACGAGAGATTTAAAGAAATATCATCATAAAGGTACTGTTTGACGCTTGCAAAAACCTCTTTTGTCTCTACATTCCAATAGGTCCAATCAGGTGTGAGTGATGTGGATCGTGAAAAATTGGTGTGTGTCGTGTCTGAATAAAATGCGGGCAATCCCCAGCTCCAACCACCATTACTCTTAAAGTCTTGGTAGGTTGCGCCAATGGATAATGTTGTAAAATCACCCAAATCTGCATCAACAATGCCGTAAAAAAGTTTATTTTTTTTGTCGTAGTTGTCATAAAAAGCGTTAGCGTCTTCATTTTTAACGATAAAGCGACTTCTAATAGTTTTATCGTCACTGATGGGTGCAGAAACATCGAGCGTTTGTGCATAATCATTCCATGAGCCTGCACTTAAAGACACACTTCCCTCAACCTCTTTACTGTTGGCATGTTTTCGAATAAAGTTCATGCTAAACGAAGGATCGCCTTCGCCTGTTGTCAGTCCATTTGCCCCTTTAACGATTTCAATTCTGTCATAAATGACAATGTCAAAGTTGTTGGATGTGGCAGTTGTGTAGGTTGGCACGCCATCAATTTTAAAATAGGTCAAATCAAAGCCTCTGACAGATGAGACAAAATTGTCACCTCTGTTGTTGATGGTTAATCCTGGAATATTCATTAATACATCGTGAAAAGAGTTGAGCTGTTTGTCTTTGATCTCTTGTGAAGTGATGACACTCACTGTTTGAGGTGTCTCTTTGATCGAGAGATCCAGTTTTGTTGCCGTACTCATCGCCCCAACAGTATACGAATCTGACTTTTGCGTTGCATCAGCATCTTGCGTAGCAGCAACCTCTATAGGCTCTAAAATGCCGACCTCTTTGGCGAAAAGAGTGCCATGAAGTAAAATGATCGTCAAAAAAGAGAGTGCTATATTCTTTGGTTTATCGCGGTGCATAGGTTTCCTTTATTAAAATATTTTATATTTTGGCTGGAAAGGCGATGGTATAGATTCATTATAAATATTTATAATTAACTCAATAATTTAAAAGCGTTGATTTTTACGAACAAGTATAAAATTTGTGTTAAATATGCGAGGGTGTCGGTTCAATAGTTATATTTAGGGTATTCAAAAACAGTACTTTTTGTTATAAACTTTAAGGGTACAATAACTAAAATGTAATCTTATAAGACAATCAGATGTATTTGTGTGACTCATCCGTAGGGGGCTACTTGAGCTGTATAAATCTTTGAATGGTAAAAGACGCATTGGGCAAACGTTCTTAACCTAAACATCTTTACTTCTCAAAACTATACTTCTTTCGCACTATTCCTCCTTATGCAAATCCATTAAATCTATCACTTTTCTTATGACTAATGACTTTTACATGTAAAGATGTCCGTGGGACATATACGTTGACAACTGTCTTCAAAATTAAAGGTAATATGGTAAGGAAAGATAAAGAAAGAATAAGTAGCCTGTCCCCATTTACCTTTACATGTAAATCTTTTTCAACTCAAAAAGCTTTACATGTAAAGATACAAATAACACTAATAGGGGCAAATGATGGAGATGAAATTAAAGTTGCTTAGGCTTGATAATAGTTTACATATAATAAACAAAAAGGATGGCAAATGATGAAACAAATAATGATGGGTGCATTTTTATTATGCACGCTTGCAAGTAGTGCTTTTGCGATTGGTGGAGCTGGTTATGTATGGATATCAACGATAGGGAGTCTTACCTATGATGATATTAATTACGGAAATTCTAGAGTAGCACACGTTCTGACGGTCGATCCCAAAAAAGGCTTACCTAATATAAATAGCATTATTGTAATTGAACCAAGAAATAGATTCTTTATTGATTTTAACCTGATTCAAAATATATCAAATGAGTTTATATCTTTGGTAAAAGAAGGCAAATGTGACAAAATGAAAGGTACATTTAGCAATTTCATGTTAAATGAAACTAAAGAGTGTTCAGTTGATAGTGTTATCGAACAAATAATAGATCAATATCCAAAAGATGAAGTATTGTATTTTGACGAACTTAAATATCCAATTAAAGCAAAAGTTTTAGGGTATGTAGAATTTCGAGCAGGTGTGTTTGTTTTTGTGCAAGTAATGGAAGTCATCAAAGAAGAAAAAAAGGATAAATAATGGCAACATGGAAAGATTTTAATGGTTTTAATTTAATTACAGATCCTTATCAAAAAAGTGTTGCTCACAGTAAATAGGGGTCCGGGCTAAACTTTTAACTTTTTACGACACGAGGAGCCAATACCAAATATATCCTTCTGTAAAAATCTTTACATGTAACAACACATAAACCTATCCATTTGAAAAATTTATTTAAAAGTGGTGTGAAAGATAGCGTTTTGTATAATGTGAACGAGACCGTTATTTACACATGATGAATACAACTTTTAAAACTATTTTAACTAAGGCTTTACGAATGAAAACACGCGTTTACTACGATGATACCGATGCAGGTGGTGTGGTGTACCATGCCAATTACCTCAAATTTTGTGAGCGTGCGAGGAGTGATCTTTTTTATGAAAAAGGGAAAAGTCCTGCTGTGAATGGTGGGCATTTTGTGGTCAAACATCTTGAAGCGGATTTTATTCAATCTGCCAAATTAGGGGATTTGATCGAAGTTAAAACAGAGTTATTTTTGCTTAAAAACGCTTCACTTATTTTGAAGCAAGAGGTGTGGAGAGAAGAGGTCAAACTCTTTGCGATGACTTCCACCCTTGCGTATGTCAAAGAGGGGAAGCCTTGCAAAATTGATGAAGAGACAAAAGCCTTTTTTAGAGGCTTTGTCCTTTAGTGTTTTTTAATTTCCGCGAATAAATTCACTGCGACCAGGTTGGTATAACGAGGTGTTATAGACCACTTGGTTGCTCGATATTGTCTCTTTAAAGCTTCGTGCAATTTTGCCATCAAAGAACTGCTGACATAAATAATCTGCTCCAATAGACGTTGAGTAATTGACCCAGTCATAGACGATGTCATGTCCAAACATTGTGTTGATCTCTTCCAGTGCTGGAGGCGCTTTTTGAATGGAGTTTGCGATGTACATGTGATCTCGATCTTCATACTGTGTCAGCGTTAAAAGCAGTGGATTGTAGTTGACTTGGGTTGAAAGGAGCATGTAGGGATGAATGTCATTGGCACGTAATTGCGATGCGATGAGGCTTGACGTTACGAGCTGTGTGTTGAGATAAAGCGATGTGTTATTGAGTACGCTATTTCCTTTAAAGAGCTGTTTGAAGTTTGTTTTAGGGCTATCGACGCGTTTTTCGTACACGACACGGTTGTTATTTTTTTTCACAAGCGCATTGAGTTGATAACTCAGACTACTTCCATCTTCAAACGTTCCGACTCTCTCGTTGGCTTTTTCTGCCAAAAGGGCGATTTGTTGGTCATAATCAATGCCGCCAAAGATAATGTTAGACCCTGCACTTCGTACGTTAGCGCGGTGCAGTGTTGGGATAAAAACAAGGGTGTCTGTGACACGACTAGCGATAATGTTGGCTCCATCGGCTGTTACGGGAGCTATGATGTAGTTATATCCGCCTGCTTGAATGTCAGCGAGTGCTTTGGCAATGGACTCTTCTCTTTCATCGCCTGAGTTAAAGACATTTAAATCGAAGTAGTAGTTTTTATACAAAAGATAGGAAATGACAGAGTTCACAGAAGTAATGGCATATTTTTTAATGGTTTTTTGAGGTACTAAAACGGCGATTTTGATCATCGTGCTATCATCATTGAGTGGTTTTGGCATGGGTGCTGCCAGCACAGGGGTTACGATGGCATCTTGTGACACAGAGGTATCCGTGCTTGGTGCTTGTGAGGTTTCAACACTGGGACTAGGCGGCGTTGGTGTTGCCATAGCGAGGGTGGTTGATTTTATCGTTGTATCTTCCATTACGACGGGAGCATCGACAACTTTTGTTGAGGTCGATGGTTTTGCAATCACTTGATTTTCAGAACCAGGATAGGTTGCTGTACTTTTTTGGTTAATTGCGGCACCTTTTTTAGCACTGGAAGAGAGATTATAAGTACTTGGTTTGTAGGGTTCTGGAGTTTGACTGGTTGTGGTACAGCCTGCAAAAATAAATAAACTGATGGTTAGGGGCAACCAAAATTTCATAACATGCTCCTTACTTTTAGCATATCTGCAAAAACCTCTTTCTTCGCACTGGGGTTTCGCAGTAAAA